>CALWCS010000106.1 GCA_944376425.1 uncultured Lachnospiraceae bacterium
GCTTTCAAATCTCAATCTTGTTGTGGTAGCCGGGAATGGCCCGGTTGAAAAATGCCGGGCGGGGGGCCAGCAGGCCGCCGCGTCCGGCGCTTTATTAGTGCAATACGTTTTCTTGTTGTATAGACCAGAATTGCATATAAAGGGTAAAATCTCTATCCGCAACCTTATTTACAAAATGCGATATAACCGGCCTCTGTTGGGTGGTCAGCAATCAGCACATTTTTCTCTCTTAATACTTTGGCCGCAATTAGAACATCTGCTCCAGCAAGTACAATATTAACGGCCATTGTTAAAATAGATATGGTTCCAGGATATACAAACAGGAAGATAATACTACCACCACCCATTATAATGAATGGGAGTAGAACACCAATTAAATATTTTCCTCTACTCAAGGCGGCCTTACAAGCACAGCTTGGCATAAGTGCATTGATATTGAAGCGTACCACGCTCCAACCTTTCCCACTGGATAATGCCCATCCGATACCATGAAGAAGTTCGTGAACAACAATGGACACAATAATAATGGGTACAAGAGTAAAATAAAAACTCGGCCCGGTAAGTTCTGTCAAATGTGCCCGTCCAACCAATGCTATCCGATAGATAACCGCAAATATAACGACAAGAGGAAGGACAGATAAGCCCCCTAAAACTGTTGCTTTCTTAGATGAAAACGTAACTTTCCTCTCTGTGTATCCTGCTTTGTTTAAATTTTCCTGCATTTCTTTGAAATCCATTTCTGCTGTTTGCGCTCTCATTACGGGTTCCTCCAATTCATTATTATCTTTGCCGTGTTGTGGCAAAGATATTATAAATCATTTCGGACTATATGTAAAGTATTTCTTGCATTTTGAAACAAAAAAATCTTGCGCTGGGTGGATATAGCGCAAGATTTTGAGAAAGATTATCCGGTTTACCGCAGTTTCCTTAAAATAAGAACTGCTATATCTACGGTTAAAAAGAATGATATAAAAACCAAACGTATTGAATTACTAAAGATTATCACATTGCTTGTTACAGTGTAAGTAAATTGCGTAAAAATATTTATAGTGACAAACAACACGATTGCTCCATAAAGGCAAGCACTTCCCAAAATCGCCCTGCCATGCTCATCTCGTCCTTCTTTTGACAATGCGTAGACAACGAAAAAGATAAAGAAAATAATACAAAGAACAGCAAAAACCGGAACGAGCCTATTGCTATTCAAAAAATCATATATCAAATTTCCCATTATATCAAATCTCCTTAAAATCAAACAAATCTTCAATGGTTACGTCAAAGACCTTCGCAATGCTATATGCCAAAAGCATAGAAGGATTGTAACGGTTCCTTTCAAGCTGCATAATGGTTTGGCGGGACACACCGACTAAATCGGCAAGTTCCTGCTGCGTCATTCGCTTGGTTGCCCTATACACATGGATTTTACTCTCAAAAGTGTACTTACTTTTTCCCGCCATCTGTTCACCGCCTTCCTCTAAAGTCTTTTTTCCAGTATAACATATTTCTTGCTATTTGTGAAAGATATTTTATGTGCCGGTGGTTTCGGGCCGCCGTCCTTCCGCTGGATGCGACCCTTTACGCCGAGATCAGCAAGAGCCGGGACGAGCTGAAACGCTGCGCCGTATGCGGGGCTGTGTTCACACCGAAGTCCAACCGGGCCAAATACTGTCCCGATTGTGCGGTGCGGATGCGCCGGAAGCAAGAGGCCGAAAGGCAGCGGAAAAGATATTACGAGTTTTTGCAAATAGATAAGTAGTGTGATAATTACTATTTCAAAATACTTATTTAGAAAGTTTCTACATTGATTGTAGATGACAAAGTTTTCTTTTCTTTATATAATAAAAATAATCCTATTGTTTTTGGCAAATTGAGAGGTGTTATGATGTATATTGATTTTATCAAAAATAAATATCCTGACATTCCAGATATTGATCGGCAGGCGTACATAGACAGAGATAAGAAGGCCTTGATTAGTATTGTTCAAGAGAAAATCGCTCAAAACGCAGAGGAGATTGTAGAACGCTGGTATAAGTTAAGCGACATTGGATTTCTCCCTCAGGAAGAAAAATTTTTGGATCTTCTGAAAGAAGCAGAGCAACTATATAGTTTTGGTTTTTATACGGGAACAATTGCAGTTGTTGGAATTGCTTGCGAAGAATACTGTAGATATTTAGTAGCAAAACATAAACTTGCAGATGTAAAAACTCAAGAAAAGCGAATAGACAAGTTGTATCAAGACGGAGTAATTACAAGCGACATAAAAGATGCACTACATACTGTTCGAAAATTGAGAAACGATTGCATGCACTACAATATTTCCTTTAAGCAGTTAGACGAAAACGAGTTAGAGCAACACGCCTTTGATATGATTGTCCAGTACAAAGCTTGCTTACATCCGTTAGCAATTAAAGTGGATGATAGAAGCGAGGAAGATCTTATTGCGGATTTTATTAAGGCAAAAAAATCAAATTTAAGAGAATATCTTTACAAACATAGAAATATTTTGCACCAAACAAAAGACATCAATCTGCAAATTAGCCCCAATGTGGAAAACATGATTTTTGTATCAGTTTACTATATTGGCGAAATAGACATTTCAGAGCACTTCCACGAGATGACATTGATTGATCTAAATAATCCTTATCCAGTTGTGGTTGATTTAACATTGCCACAATGCGAAATGATAAAAAATCTAAAGCTAAAAGAAGGCAACCTGATTACAGCCACCCTAACTTCAGCAGTTTCGAGTATTGGTCAAACAGAAGAATGGTTGTTATTGAAAATAGATGATATTTCTCGAATGATATATAATTTGGAAGATATTTTTCCCTCGTGAGAAATTATTTGTTTGCCCATAACGAGGTTAACCATCTACGCATTTAGGGGGCAAAAAGCCCACAGAAATTAAGGCTTTTCGGCGTTGGTCGGTGGGGTGGCAGAATGATTTATCAAATCCCTGTCGGAACGGGCTTTGAAATGCGTAGGAAAATGTTTCCGGCGCTGGTTTTCCTGCCGGTTCTGTGGTATGCTGGAATAAGACAAAAAACGACAGGAGTTGACACGATGGCCGAACAGGAAATGTTGCTGGACACTGATACCATCAGGGCCGCCGTCGCCGGTGAGAAGTGGGCCAAAGAAAAGGTAATCGAACACTACACCCCCATGATCGACGAGCTGGCCGTTGACGAAGATATGAAGCAGCACCTTATTTTGAAACTGCTGGAAGAACTGCCAAACTTCCCGATGGGGCAGGCATAAGAAAAAGAGCGCCGGACGCAGAGGCCATGTAGCCCCCGCGCCCGGCGCTCTTTTTATTGGAACATGGCCTATTTTTCTGGTATAATAAAAGAAAAAATAACTTAGCTGGGAGATATATCTATGGGGAAAAGTGTGTTTTCTTTGCTTCGTTCCAAAGAAATAATTGCAATTTTAGATGGGGATAAAGAATTTGGTGATATGACCTTTGAAGATAAATACGGAAATGAAAAAAACATCAAAATTGCCATGCCATATCTTAGTGGGCCAGCTATATGCGAAATTTCCTCCCTTTTTGGGCTACCCTCAACTTATTCATGGTCGGGTGGTGCATTAAGTCGTTGGCAATATTTCGATCAAGTCATGGATTTTTGTATTAAGCAAAATAGAATGTCCGATTTTCTTGCTTACATATTTTCCAAAGATAAATTTGTTGAAGCGTTAAAAGGTC
>CALWCS010000107.1 GCA_944376425.1 uncultured Lachnospiraceae bacterium
ACAAATGATCCTCGCATTACTCTCGTAGCTGGAGGATATCCACTCTTTGTAAACGGCAAAATTGCAGGCGGTATCGGTATCGGCGGCGGAACGGAAGAACAAGATTGTGCCATCGCAGAGCATGTTGTCTCTGTTTTTGAAAAATTAATTGGATGACAAGGAACAAAAAAGCGGTATGGATCCTATCAGTAAGTTTTGCACCTGCCAAAATTTCACTTGCCCATTGCACCCGACAAAGCACCATAAAGGATGTGCTCCATGTATAAATAAAAATCTAAGATTAAAAGAATTGCCAAACTGTTTTTTTCATCTTATCGAGAATGAACAGACAAGAGCTGGAGATTCCTTTGAAGATTTTGCAAAGTTAGTGATGGAACAGCACCGTTCAAAATAATGTGCATCGTAAATTGACATCTTGTTTTTTTATCGTTATGATAATGATGATATGAAACTTGCTTTTTTGGTGTACTAGGATCTGAAATTTTCTGTGCAGCAAAGAGCAAACTGGAGGAATAGCATATGATAGAAACAAGATTACTCCACTATTTTCTTACTGTAGCCAAAGAACAAAACATCACAAATGCCGCCAAAGTACTCCATATCACTCAGCCGACCTTAAGTCGTCAGATGACACTCCTAGAAGATCAAATCGGTGCAAAACTGTTTCTAAGAGGCACTCGACCTTTGACTTTGACGGACGAAGGATTCCTTTTACGGCGCAGAGCAGAAGAAATATTAGAGTTATTAGAAAAAACGGAATCAGAAATCAGTTCCCACGAAGAGCAGATAGAAGGCACTATTTCTATCGGATGCGGAGAACTTTCCTCTGGTCGTCTTCTTGCCGAACTGATCGCATCTTTTCAAGAACAGCATCCGCATGTTATCTTTGATGTCTATACCGGTAATGCCGACCAGATTAAGTATCGTATGGACAACGGTCTGACCGATATCGGTCTGCTTTTAGAGCCAGTCGATGTGGAACGATATGAATACATCCGTATGCCGGTAAAAGAACGGTGGGTCGCTGTCATCCCTTCTGGCGTGCCTTTGCCAAAGCGGTCTTGTGTCACTGCAACAGATCTTGCAGAAATTCCTGTTATTTTACCTAGTCGCCAAAAAATACACGATGAAGTAGCAAACTGGTTTGGTCCATACTATGAAAAATTAAATATGACTGCCATCTGTAATTTGAGTACAAATGCTGCATTGCTCGTTCGTTCTGGAATCGGCTATGCACTTATTGTAGAAGGATCTCTTCCATTTTTGGATTGTTCAGAAATCTGTATGGTGCCGTTATATCCAGAATTACTCTCTACCTCTGTTCTTGCATGGAAACGAAGTCAGCCTTTTTCCACTGCTGTTGTGCGATTTATGGAATTTATAAAATGCTTTTTAGGCATAAATTTTAAATAGAATACAAGTATTCGACATAACAGAGCAAAAGTTCTATAATAAGCATATCAATTTTCAATCACTATTATTAGGAGGAATCAATATGAATGAATGGAAAGAAATTTTCCCTCGTGGAAATGAAAATACTGCTTTTGCTCAATATTTTATAGGAAAAAGCTATTTAAATATGCTTTCTGTAGAACAAGTCAATATCGGAAATGTAACTTTCGAACCGGGCTGCCGCAATAACTGGAATATTCACCATGCCAAATCAGGCGGCGGACAAATTTTACTTTGTACTGCCGGTCGAGGCTATTATCAGGAATGGAACAAAGAGCCAAGAGAACTTCATCCTGGAGATGTCGTAAATATTCCCGCCGGGGTAAAACACTGGCATGGTGCTGCCCCCGACAGCTGGTTTTCCCATCTTGCGATTGAAGTTCCGGGAGAAGAGACAAAAAATGAATGGTGTGAGCCTGTTTCTGATAAAGAATACGGTGCTTTGAAATAAGGAGTCAAGAAATTATGAAAAGTATTATCGTTTACTATTCTTATGGCGGCAATACCCGAAGCATCGCAGAATTTATCAGAGAAAATCTTAACGCAGATATCTGTGAAATTCAAACAGTCATCCCTTACACTGGCAGCTACAATGATATTGTAACTCAGGGGCGTCAGGAAGTAGACAATGGATTTATGCCTGATCTTAAACCTATTGCAGTTGATTTTAGTCAGTATGACATCATCCTGCTTGGCAGTCCGGTATGGTGGTATACATTTGCTCCTGCCATGAACAGTTTTTTGCATCATACTGATTTATCCGGAAAAACTATCTATCCTTTTGCCACGAACGGAGGCTGGATCGGTCATACCTTTAAAGATTTTGCAAAAGCCTGCCAAAACTCAAATGTAAAGACGGGTTTAAATGTTCGTTTCAATGAAGCGAATCAATTAACATCGAATAAAGAGATTCAAAAATGGATCGATACGATTCGTAAAGACTGATAAAAGGGACTCGGCCCATGTAGCAATACAGAGCAGAGTCCTTTTTTTGCATGAATCTGTGTTTTTTCATAAAAGATATCGCTTTCTTTAACCAACACTCCTATTTTCTATCTCCTGCTTTCTTTCTCCGCCTTGACAGCATCTAAAAATTTACAGACCGTCTCCGAGGGATTGGGGGAATAGAGAACTCCAAACGGAATCGTATGTTCCCAATCTACCGGAATGATTTTTAAAAGAGGATGCACATCTTTCCAATTTTCAATCGCCATCAGCACGTCATTGCTGTTTTCACATTGATTAAAAATATCAACATTGTAAAATTCAAAATCAATCACATGGATTTGCGGATGATTTCTCCACAAATCATCCCTTAAATGGTCTACATAGTTGCTCCATCCCCGGCGCATCAGCATAAAATTTTCTCCATATAAATCCTGCACAGAAAGTTTTTCTTTTCCTGCCAGACGATGATAAACGGAGACCGCACAGCAGATCGGTTCTTTTGACAATTCCAGTGCTGTACATTGCCGCAGATGCAGCATGGCATCATCAAAAATCCCAGCGACTACATCGATATTTTTCCCAAGATTTTTTAAAATTTCTCTGGCATTTTCCGGAGTATTTTCAAATGGTACTACTTGTATTTTCATATTGGGACATCGCTTCTGAAGCTTTGGCAACAGATCAACCAATGGCTGTGCCGGCGTCATAGGAGATGTTCCGATCCGGATCACATTATCTTTATTCTCCATACTTTTTTTTGCCCGTTCTATCGAATCCTTGCAATACTGAATAATATATTTGGCATCTTTATAAAAAGATTTTCCTGCCTCTGTCAGCAACAACCCTCTGTGAGTCCGGATAAAAAGCTGTAATCCCAGATCTTCTTCTAAAAGATTCATCTGTTTTGTGACTGCCGGCGGCGTAATATAAAGCTGTTCCGCCGCTTTATTAAAACTTCCTGCCTCTGCCACGCAAATAAACGTTTCCAGCTGTGTCGTATGCATTGTCCTCATCCCTTTCATTTCTGAATCTTGTTTTTCTGTTTTTATAGATATTATATATGTATAATTATACAGATTCAAGAATCATTTCGTTTCCTGTCTTTACTCTAAGCTCTGCCCAGCTTCTGCCTCTGACGTCCCAAAAGCAACAGTCCCCGCACACACAGTTCAATGCACATTGCAACCCAGACTCCCTGGAGCCCCCACTGATTAACCAGCATCATAGATAAAGTCAGTCTGACACCCCAAATACTGATTAAATTTAAAATACTCGGTATCAGAGAATCTCCCGCGCCTCGAAGTGCTCCGGAAGCTACAATTGCTACGGCATACAAAGGTTCTGCAAATAACTCAATCCGTAATACTTCTGCCGCCAGCTGCTGTACTTGTACGTCTGGAGTTAAAATCCGAAAAATCACAGGGCAGATAACATACATAAAAGTTCCAGCCGCTGTCATCACAGTACATCCAATTAAAATAGAAAAATCGGAAAAATTTTTTGCCAGTTTTTTCTTCCCTGCCCCAAGACTTTGCCCTACTAACACAGTAGCTGCATCGGCAATTCCATAACCTGGCATATAACAGATACTTTCCGCCGTGACTGCAAAAGAATTTGCTGCTATTGCAATTGTCCCCAGCGGAGCAATGATACGTGTCGATACAATCATAGCTCCACAGACTGCAATATGTTCAAATCCCATCGGCACTCCAATTCGGATCATCCTGCGTAAAATCTTTCCGTCATACCTGCATTTTTCTTTTCTGTTAATTCTCAGCACCGGAGAATGGATACATGCCATCCACAGCATTGCCAGACTGACGGTTAGGGCTGCCAAAGCTGTTCCGATTGCGGCTCCTAATACTCCAAAATATCGGATCAATACAAAATTAAAGACCATATCCAGTCCGCACATAGATGCGTTTAAAATAGCCGGAGTCCGCATATTTCCGCTGCATTGCAGCATAGATCCGGCAAGGCTGTTCATCTGAAGTGCCGGCAGAGAAAGCGAATACACGAAAAAATATCCGGATGCATTTTCCCAAAGTTCTTCTCCAGCTCCTAACCATACCGGCAGCTTTCCGCTCACCAAAATTCCTGCCGTCATCAGTATCATAGAAAAACAAAGTGCTGTGACAAGCCCGTGTTTCCATATCTGTCTGGCCTTTTTCTCTTCTCCGGCTCCAATCTGCTGGGCAACCTGTACAGAAAATCCGACAGACGTTGCCGTACATAGACCACTGAGCAACCACGTACTCGTAGAGACAACCCCAATCGATGCCGATGCGTCTGCCCCTAAACTTCCCACCATCGCCGCATCAATATACTGCATCATAATCGAAGTAAGCTGTGATAAAATAGCTGGAACGCTCAGTTTCCACACCATCGACCATTTCCATCTTTTCCCTGGTTCTTCTTCCTGCTGTAAAATATCAGCCAACATCTTTTTCTGATCATTCTTTTTCATTTTTTTATCTTCCTTTATTTTTTGGTAGTGTCGAAACTACCATTCTTTTTTATTGTTTAAAGTTACGTTTTACCTTGATTTTTCGGAGGTTTGCAAATAAAAAGAGCATTGACCT
>CALWCS010000108.1 GCA_944376425.1 uncultured Lachnospiraceae bacterium
AAAAGAGTGGCACCTACTCCTTCATAAAGCTTTAAAATTACATTTCCCACAAACGCTTCGCAGACGATTACATCACATACACCTGCTGGAATATCTCTTGCCTCCACACTGCCGACAAAATTGATATCGCTGCATTGTTTCAATAGCGGAAATGTCTCCTTAACTAATGCATTGCCTTTCTCCTCCTCTGCGCCGATATTGACAATCCCGACTTTTGGATTTTTTATACCGATTACATGTTCCATATAAATAGAACCCATTTTGGCAAACTGTACGAGGTGAGACGGTCTTGCGTCAACATTAGCACCGCAGTCCACCAGCAATGCGATTCCTTCCTGAGTCGGAATCAGCGGGGCAAGAGGCGGTCTTTCCACTCCTTTAATTCTGCCTACAATCAGCTGTCCTCCTACTAAAATTGCTCCTGTACTTCCAGCTGATACAAATGCATCGGCATTTCCTTTCTTTACCAGATTCATTCCTACTACAATAGAAGAATCTTTCTTCGTCCGGATTGCCTTTACCGGCGGTTCTGCTGTCTCAATCACTTCACTGGCATACACCGTTTCTATCTGTTCTTTTGAGTAAGTATATTGTCGCAGCTGATCTTCTATGTCTTTTTGCCTTCCTATCAGAATTACCTTGATGTCTCTTCTTGCATTTACTGCATCGATTACCCCTCTTATAATCTCTGCGGGGGCATGGTCTCCGCCCATAGCATCGACTGCCACTTTCACTGTCTCCTGCATGACACATTCCTCCTCGTATATCTATAGACTACTATACTAAACATCATTCTAAAAATCAATATCTATTTTTACATGCTCTCTCATACCTTTCAAGCCCATAAAAATGTCCTTTTCCGCTGAGCATTTTTTCTGTCTGCCGATACGATTCCGATATTTGTGTCAAAATCAGGATCAATTTAGCAAAAATTCTGATAATAAAAATCAGCATAAAATGAGACCGTCAAAAAACGGTCTCATAAGTATCCTAAATTAATCAACGGATACAATTTCTTTTTTGTTATATGTTCCGCAGTTTTTACATACTCTGTGGGACATCATTAATTCGCCACATTTGCTGCATTTTACCAAGTTTGGAGCAGTCATTTTCCAGTTTGCTCTTCTCTTGTCTCTTCTTCCTTTAGAAGATTTATTTTTTGGACAAATAGACATGGTTTACACCTCCTTAAATTTGCTAAAAATATCTCGGATTTTGGCCATTCTTGGATCTAAATCTGTGCTTTCGCATTCACAGGTCTCATGGTTTAAATTGATTCCGCACACATTACAGATTCCTTTGCAGTCCTCTTTACAAAGTACACGCAGCGGCCAATTCACTAAAATTTCACCATAAAGCAGTTTATCCACATCCAGGTTATATCCATCAATATAGCAGTGTTCATCCAGCGCTTTTATCCGATCTTCCCCTGACTGTTTCATATCAATTTCTTTTTCGATTTCCAAAGCCATTTTATAGTGAACATCGTCTAAACAGCGGTCACAAGGCACAACGATTTCCAGCTCTGCCTTGCCTTTTACTTGCAGAATGCGATTCCCTGTATTTGTAATTTTCAAATGGACAGGTTCTTTCCTGCAGATAGGAAAACTTCCAAGTTTTGATTGAAATACTTCCATCTCCAGGCAAGCATCCATTTCCATTATTTTGCCGTCTCTGGTTAAAACTTCCGTTAAATTAATCAGCATCTTGGTCCTCCTATTCACACTTTCACTATTATACATAGATTGTACTTGTTTGTCAACCTGTTTTTTGATAAATGTCAAGGAATTTTCCTTGACTAAAAATGTGCGTCCGCCGCATTCTTGCAAAGCATTTTGTATCATAAAAAGCACTTTTATAGCTTTATCGTGACAATGTATTTTCTATGATATAAAAAATCCTCTGTTACAGAGCATAACAAAGGATTTTTTATTATGATCATCTTACTTTACCAGTGCTACCGTTTCGCGGCAAATCGCAAGTTCTTCATTCGTTGGAATGACGCATACTTTTACTTTGGAATCTGCAGTAGAAATAATCATTTCTTCTCCTCTCTTGCTGTTTGCCTCTTTATCGAGAGTAATTCCAAGATATCCAAGGTACTCTACTACTTTTTCACGAACCAGAGAAGCATTTTCGCCGATACCTGCTGTAAAAGTAATCGCATCTACACCGTTTAACGCTGCCACATATCCGCCTACAAATTTAGCAATGCCATAGCACAGAACCTCAATTGCATTTTCTGCATATTTATTTCCATTTTGAGCTGCCTCGTTTAAATCACGGAAATCGCTTGAGAGCTTGGAAAGTCCCTGTAAACCTGATTTTTTGTTTAAAATATTCATGATAGCAGGAATATCGAGATTTTCTTTCTTTGCAATATATTCTATAATTGCAGGATCGATATTTCCAGAACGGGTTCCCATCACAACACCCTCTAGTGGTGTCAGACCCATAGTAGTATCGATGCATTTTCCATTCAGCACTGCACTGATCGAGGAACCATTTCCTAAATGGCATACAATCACTTTTGAATTTTCAGGATCCAGTCCCAAAAATTCCACTGTACGTTTCGAAACAAAACTGTGGGAGGTTCCGTGGAATCCATATCTTCTCACTTTATAGTTTTCATAGTATTCAATCGGCAAACCATACAGATAAGCCTTTGCCGGCATCGTCTGATGGAAAGCAGTATCAAATACTGCTACCATTGGAACGCCTGGCATTAATTCCTTGCAAACATTGATACCGATTAAGTTTGCCGGATTATGTAATGGTGCTAAATCGTTGCATTCCTCTACTGCTTTGATCACTTCCTCATCAATCACTACAGAAGATGCGAATTTCTCTCCTCCATGTACGACTCTATGTCCAACTGCATCGATCTCTTTTAAACTTTTAATTGCGCCTGTCTTATCGTTTGTCAAAGCATCCAAAACCATCTGAATTGCTTCCTTATGAGTCGGCATAGAAGCTTCTGTCACTTCTTTGTCGCATCCTTCTTTTTGATAGACAAGTCTTCCGTCAATTCCGATTCTCTCGCACAGTCCCTTTGCCAGCACTTCCTCAGAATCAGAATTAATTAACTGATATTTTAATGAAGAACTCCCGCAGTTAATAACTAAAACATTCATTCCCTTTTCCTCCGTGAAAAATTATTGTGCCTGGCACTGTACCGATGTAATCGCAACAACGCCTACGATATCTTCCGCGCTGCATCCTCTTGAGAGGTCATTTACCGGTTTTGCAATTCCCTGTGTGATTGGTCCGTAAGCTTCTGCTTTTGCCAGTCTTTGTACTAATTTATATCCGATATTTCCTGCATCCAGATCTGGGAACATCAAAACATTTGCTTTTCCAGCTACTGTGCTTCCTGGTGCTTTTGAAGCTGCCACGCTTGGAACGATTGCTGCATCCAGCTGGAATTCTCCGTCTACTTTCAGATTTGGATAGTTTTCTTTTGCAATCTTTACCGCTTCTACTACTTTGTCAACATCTGCATGTTTTGCGCTTCCCTTTGTAGAATGGGACAGCATAGCAACGATCGGCTCTTTTTGAACTAACAGCTCAAAAGATTCTGCGGAAGATTCTGCAATAGCTGCCAATTCTTCTGGATTTGGGTTCTGATTTAATCCACTGTCTGCAAAGATAAAGGTTCCGTCTGCTCCATATTCGCAGTTTGGAACTACCATCAAGAAAAATGCGGAAACTAATTTTGTGCCTGGTTTTGTCTTTAAGATCTGCAGACATGGTCTTAAAGTATCTGCTGTAGAATGGCAGGCACCGGATACCATACCATCGGCATCTCCCATTTTTACCATCATAACGCCGTAGTACAGATATTGATTTAACAGAATTTCTCTTGCCTGTTCTTCTGTCATTCCTTTTTTCTGTCTTAATTCTACTAATTTTGCGATATAGGCATCTGTTTTCTCAGATGTAGCAGGATCAACAATTTTTGCTCCAGAAATATCCAGTCCTTCACTGCCTTTTTTGACTGCTTCTTCACTTCCGATTAAAATAATATCAGCAATGCCCTCTTTTAAAATCTGAGCCGTTGCCTCATATGTTCTGCGATCTTCTGTCTCTGGAAGTACAATTGTTTTTTTATTTTCTTTTGCTCTCTGTTTAATTACGTCAATAAATCCCATGATTCTTTGACTCCTTTCGTTTTTTCCGCTTTTTGTGTGGTACATGCATCGCATATACTTCTATTTTTCATTATACTGCTAAGTTTTTTGAATTTCAACTGTTGCTTTGTATCTTTTTCCGAACATCTCTCTATTTTTTCTATCTTTTTTGGCTGAAAGACGAAACTTGCCGTTACCCGTTCTGTGTCCTTTCACATAACTGTGCAGAATCTGTAAATTCTATCTTAATCCCAAGTATAAATTACAGATCTGATTTTTGAAATTTCATGATTGTATTTTCTTTTTTCTTATGATATGATGCCAAAGTCAAAAGGTCTTGCTTTTTATATCATTTTGACCTTTCATCTTCGCATCATAAGATTGGTGACATCCGGCGGCAGCCGCAGTTTTTTGGAGGATTTTTATGAATGTAACAGGTATCATTGCAGAATATAATCCGTTTC
The DNA here is from genome assembly GCA_944376425.1 of uncultured Lachnospiraceae bacterium. Lineage (GTDB taxonomy): Bacteria > Bacillota > Clostridia > Lachnospirales > Lachnospiraceae > JAGZHZ01. The sequence goes on from CALWCS010000108.1 coordinate 4,595, forward strand.
ACAACGGTCATCTTTATCACTTGACACAGGCGCGCCGTGAGACAGAAGCTGATTTTCTCGTTGTCCTTTTAAGCGGTGATTTTGTCCAAAGAGGCGAACCTGCCATCTTAGACAAATGGACCCGTACACAAATGGCACTTTTATGCGGAGCTGATCTTGTGCTGGAACTGCCTGCTTTTGCTGCAACAGGGAGCGCTGAATATTTTGCCAGAGGAGCCATCTCTCTTTTTTCTGCTTCTAATCTGATTCGCTTTCTTTCTTTTGGAAGTGAATCGGGCGATCTTGCTTCTCTTAGCCGGGCTGCCTCTTTTTTTGCCCATGAGCCTGCTTCCTATCAAAAAATGTTACGTCAAGAGTTAAAAAAAGGACTCTCCTTTCCAATAGCAAGACAAAATGCCTTTTCTTCCTGGCAGCAGCAGACAGAAAACCACTTCCCCCTTGCTCCTGTTCAAACTCAGGACTCAAAAAAAACAGATGATCTTTCTGTTTTGTTGTCTTTTCCCAATAATCTGCTTGCCATTGAATATCTAAAAGCGCTGTACCGCTTAAAAAGTCCTATCCTTCCTCACACCCTCACCCGAGTCGGAAGCGGATACCATGACGTTTCTTTTGTGGGACAATTTGGTTCAGCAAGCGGAATACGAAATGCCATTTCTTCTTCCGGAACGCTAGATTCCGTCAAAAGCCAACTGCCTGACGGTGTTTTTGATCTGTGGCAGACCTCTTGGGCTCAGTCTTCTCCTATTGGCTTAGAAGACTTCTCTTCGCTTCTTCATTACCGCCTGCTTTCTTTTTCTGAACGTTTTGAGCTTTCTGATTTTTACGATCTCTCACCAGATCTTGCCGACAGAATTTTCCGAATCCGTCAAAGCTACACTACATTTTCGGAATTTGCTATGCTTTTAAAGACACGGCAGCTTACCTACACACGTGTTTCCCGTTCTCTCATCCATCTGCTTCTTAATATGAAACAAAAGACAGCAGACGCTTTTTTTGAAAACGCTGCTGCCTATTTTAGAATTCTCGGCTTTCGAAAAAGTGCAACCCCTCTTCTTGCTGCACTGAAAAAAAAATCTGATCTTCCGATTATTACAAAACTTGCTGATGCCAGACAACTGCTAAACGCTTCCGCACTTTCTGTTCTGCATCAGGATTTATATAATTCTGCTGTCTATCATGCGGCAGTAGCACAGAAATATCCCGGGCATATTTATAATGAATACCGCCGTTCTCCAATCATTCAATAGTATGTCTCTTATGTTCTATTCTCTGTGCAAAATCATGAAGCTGTGCCGCAGTGTGGATGTTCTCGTCATATCTATGAAGGGCAATCTGTAAAGCCGGAGAAAGCGACAGAAAATATTGTCTTGTACTGCTGCTTCTGCGCAGCATTTCTTCCAGATTATGATATCTCAATTTTTTCACCTCTTGATGATATTTTTTACAATATCATCAAGAATATACGGTAAATGATTTGAAAACACCTGTAACATTTCCCCGCATTTAGTTTTTAAAACTGTGAATCGGAGCTGGAATTCTTCCTTTCCGGTTTACAAATGCTTCACACGAATAAGGATTAACTGGCACAATCGGTGCATATCCTAAAAGTCCCCCAAACTCTACCATCTCTCCGACTCCTTTTCCAATCACCGGAATTACGCGCACAGCCGTAGTCTTCTGATTTACCATGCCAATTGCGGCTTCATCTGCAATGATTCCCGCAATGGTAGAAGGTTTTGTATCACCCGGAATTGCAATCATATCAAGACCTACTGAGCAGACACATGTCATTGCCTCTAGTTTTTCAATGGTAAGCGCTCCTGCCTTTACAGCGTCGATCATGCCCTGATCTTCGCTGACCGGAATGAATGCTCCGCTTAATCCTCCTACATAGGAAGATGCCATCACACCGCCTTTTTTCACCTGATCATTGAGCATTGCAAGAGCTGCTGTCGTTCCAGGCGCACCTGCAAATTCCAGACCGATTTCACATAGAATATCAGCCACGCTGTCACCTACTGCCGGCGTAGGAGCAAGGGAAAGATCGATAATTCCAAATGGAATGTTCATTCTTTTTGATGCTTCCTGTGCCACAAGCTGTCCGACACGTGTTACCTTAAAAGCTGTCTTCTTAATGGTCTCACACAGCACTTCAAAACTTTCTCCTCTTACCTGTTCCAAAGCCGTTTTTACTACTCCGGGACCACTGACTCCGACATTGATGATAGCATCTGCTTCTGTTACCCCATGAAAAGCCCCCGCCATAAACGGATTGTCATCTGGTGCGTTGCAGAAAACAACAAGTTTTGCACAGCCAATCGAGTCGTGTTCTTTTGTCAAGGTTGCAGTTGTTACGACAATCTCTCCCATCAGACGAACTGCATCCATATTAAGACCGCATTTCGTTGATCCGACATTGACAGAACTGCATACTCTCTCTGTATCTGCCAACGCCTTCGGAATAGAACGGATCAGCAATTCATCACTCTTTGTCATTCCTTTTGAGACAAGCGCAGAGTAACCTCCGATAAAGTTGACGCCGACTTCTTTTGCGGCCCGATCCAAGGTTTTTGCAATCGTAACGAAATCGTCCTCTGTCTTGCAGGCATTTCCCCCGATTAAAGCAATCGGTGTCACAGAAATTCTCTTGTTGACAATAGGGATGCCGTATTCTCTCTCAATTTCCTGACCAGTAGCGACCAAATTTTGGGCAAGCCCCGTAATTTTTTCGTAGATATTTTGATTCAGTTTTTCCAAATCAGAGTCCACACAGTCTAACAGACTAATTCCAAGTGTAATCGTACGCACATCCAGATTTTCCTGTGTGATCATCTTGTTCGTCTCATTTACTTCAAATATATTAATCATGAAAGTCTCCTTCTTTATCGTTTAAATACGGTGCATTTTGTTAAAAATATCTTCATGCTGACACCGAATGCTGACACCGATTTTCTCTCCGAGTTCTTCCATCTCCTCTGCAATCTCTCGAAACGACTTCACAGCATGATTGGCATCTGTAATCATCATCATATTGAAATATCCCTGCACAATTGTCTGCGAGATATCCAGGATATTAATATTGTTGTCTGCAAGATACGTACATACTTTTGCGATAATTCCCACCGCATCTTTTCCTACCACTGTAATTACTGTTTTTTTCATTCTCTTTCTCCTTTTTATGATATCAGATATTTTTTATCTGACTCTTTTTTTTATTGTGTATGTCTTATTCGCCTTTTGATTTGTGCGTCATTGCAAGATCGTTTCAGACGGCAATCACTGCTGATGGTACCTCTCTTTTTGCCACTGCAATTTCAAAATCTCCTGCTTTGTAAGGGTTGTCTCCCATCGTGACTTCTGCACAGACCGTCTGATAGGCAAGTTCTTCATAATTGTTCTCTTTGCTCAGATGTCCGAGTAAAATCGTCTTTAGCCGGTCATGCAAAATCTCACATAAAAGTCTGCCTGCATTTTCATTGGAGAGATGTCCCTTTTTTCCTAAAATCCTTTGTTTCAGATAATACGGATAACTTCCTACCTGAAGCATACGGATATCATGGTTTGCCTCCAGCAATACTGCATCTAAATTTTTCAAATGCGACACCGTATCTTCGCTGTATATTCCCAGATCTGTCACGACTGCAACAGCCTTTTTGCCATGTTCAATCCGATAGGCTACTGGTTCCGCAGCGTCGTGAGAAATCGGGAACGGCAAAATTTCCAAATCTTCAATCCAAAAACGTTCATCGGCACGAATCTCCTGGTAAAGAGACGGATCAATCTTTCCAAGACCTGTATTTTCCTGTATGCTTTTTAAGGTTCCTCTTGTCCCGTAAATCGGAATCCCATATTTTCTTGCAATCACTCCAAGTCCCTTTATATGATCAGAATGCTCATGTGTCAGCAAAATTGCATCGACATCTTTTGTCGTCATTCCCATCAGATTTAATCCCGCTTCTACTTTCTTGCCGCTGATTCCCACGTCAACTAAAATCGTTCCATGATCCGATCCGGCGTAAATACAGTTTCCGCTGCTTCCGCTTGCTATACTACAAAATTTCATTTTCTATCAGCCCTCTGTCAATTTGTTCATATGTATTTTCTACAATATCACTTGTATTGTCAACTACAAATTGACAATGCTCTCGAAATTCTTGATCGCTTAACTGATTTTTCCGAATCTCTTTTATTTTTTCTTTTGTATATCCTCTAGAAGCCATCAGCCGTCTTTCTCTTGTATTTTCATCTACATACAGATACCAGATTTGATCACAGATTTCCTCATAATGATCTTCTATTAAAAGTGCAGCCTCCACAACGTAAAACGGAATTTGATCTGTTTTCTCTCCCTCTTTTATCATCTGTATAATCTTCTTTTTTACTGCCGGATGAACGATCTGATTGAGCAGTTCAATCCGATCAGAATCACAAAATACAAGATCGGAAAGTTTTTTTCTATCGATCGTTTCGTCTTGTCTTAAAATTTCTCTGCCAAATATTTCTATTATTTTTTCATAGCATTTTGTTCCCGGTTTCATCTGCTCATGTGCCACAAGATCTGCCTGTATGATCTGTGCATGATATTTCTTTTCCAAATAAGAAAGCACTGTACTTTTTCCTGATCCGACTGCCCCTGTAATTCCAAGTACCTTTTTTCTTCTTTTCATTATATTTTTTCTTCTTTCTCTTTTTTATTTCGCCTCATACCAGTTGTTTCCTTCATGGACATCCACTTCCAGTTTCACGGCAAGATCTGCCGCATTCATCATTTCTTCCTTCAGTATCTTTTTTACTTCTTCTTTTTCTTCTCTTGCCGCTTCAATCAGCAACTCATCATGCACTTGAAGGACAAGCCTTGATTTCAGCTGTTCCGTTTTCAGACGATCTCTTACACGGTTCATAGCAATTTTAATAATGTCTGCGGCTGTTCCCTGAATCGGAGAATTCATTGCAATTCGCTCTCCAAAAGAACGCTGCATGAAATTGCTCGAACTTAATTCCGGAATCGGTCTTCTTCTTCCAAACAGACTTGAGACGTTTTTTTTTTCTTTTCCTTCCTTTACAAGATAATCAAGATACTGTTTAATTTTGG
>CALWCS010000109.1 GCA_944376425.1 uncultured Lachnospiraceae bacterium
TTCGATCCTGCCTCTTTTTTAATGCTTCCTCCTGCAAGTTCTGCCTGGTTTGCAAGAGCAAACTTTATCACATTGCTTCCCGCCTCCTGATCTCCCGTCTCTTCTGGAGCTGTCAAAACAATACCCTTCTTTTGGAGCCTCTGCCTTTGTCGGGGAATATACAAAATAATCTTTGTCGATTTCGTCATCTATCTCTGCATCATCATAGTAATCCTCTTTTTAATCACATATCCAAGAGTTGGATCAACAATTTCTCTTATCCGTATATTTTTTGAGAATGATTCTTGCTCTGGCAGACATAGTTTATTGGTGTTCCCGGATAGAACAATCCTACCGTGTCCTGAGCCGTCAGCGCCAAAGGAAAGGTACAAAAAATAATAGCGCTTGATAACAGTAAAAAAATGCGGTTTTTTTTTCATGCTTTTCCTCTCCTTCCTGTCACTCTACGGGTTTATAGGAAAAATCTGCGTTTTTTCCCTCTTCGCTCAAAAATGGCTCTAAGTCTCTTTTTCGTATGATTCCTACCGTTGTCGAAAAAGATATCTCTGATCTTTCTATCGTTCTCTTGACATCGATTATCTGATCCCAGGCGCTTCGCTCCATACCTTCTCTTTGTTTTTCGGGATAGTGGTACATCTGAAATTCCAAAATTCTTCCATCGTTCAACACACTGTACATGTAAATCTGTATACCTGAGGAATATCCCATCCTAATCTCTGCGTAGGGATCAATTTCCTTTACTTCTCTTGCTGTAGACCATCCTGGAATAATGGAATCAAAATCTTCTTCCGAATTTAATTTCGTCAGATAAATTCCTATTCTTCCGCCGTCCCACATCCCCAGATTAGGATGTATCCTTGCAATATATTCATATTCCGGACCGCCTATAAGTTCTCTTCCTTCCATCTCCAGCCGTCCCATGAGCTGCATGGCAAAATATCTTCCCCCCTCTTCTACCTCGCAGACACTGTACAGAAAATATCCTTCTTCATCAAACCGATGTACCATTCCCGGAAAACGTGCTTCTATATTTTCTAATTTCCAGTTCTGCAGTTTCTCTGCATACTCATCAACCGTTTCATAATAAAAATATTCTTCCAGTTCTTCCAGCGCATACGTCCCCATCTTTTTTGTCTCCTGAGCCTCTATGAGTTCTTCTGTAATCACTCCGTTTCCCAGCCGCTGGTTTCCTAACTGACTGTCATCCTCTGCCGCTATCGTCTCTCTCCCGTTTCCCAAACACAGAAGTATCAAAAACACAGCGGCACACACTTTCTGCAAGAGATAACTTCTCTTTTTCTGCTTCATTTTTTAACCCCCTTCTTTTCTCAATTTTTCGATCCTGCCTCTTTTTTTCTATTAATTTTTATTTTATCCTATAAAAATCAAAAATACTATGACTTTATTTTTATTATTCGATAATTTACTAAAAATCTAATTATTTTTTATCTATTTAAAAATAAAAGATATAAAATACGATACACAATCTGTAAAGATTCTTCTTTTTTCTCAAACTTTTTTCTTCATCCTTTTTAATAGCAGATTTTTTATATAGAATTTTTTATTATACTATCTTATAATATAGATATCAAAGTCTAAAAGGTCAAAATGTCTGTCCTGCTCGCCGAATCAGCTATGAAAGTCTTGAACCCGCCCAAGTAGCAGCGCAGCGATTTGCGCTGGCGGTCAGCGTATTGCAGATGCCTTTTTCCTATGCGATAAAAGAAACCAGAAACAAAGATACTCAGAAAAAGGAGGGGAAATTTATGAGTAAAGTAAAAAAATGGATCTGTTTCTTTTTCTTTTTTGGATTTCTGACGGCAAACGCAGTCATTGTATCAGAAGCCTCCCATGCGAACGACTTCTGGGATGAGGGTTTCCATTATTCCATCAACGAGGACGAAAGCGTAACGATTGAGAGTCCTTATGCTCCAAATGGATTTTTGGACGGTATCATAGAAATACCAGAGTATATCGATAACAAAAGGGTAACCCACATCAGAGAAGGTGCTTTTGATGCCCCAGTTGGGGTATTATCTTTTGAGGTAGCTCCGGATCATCCTTTCTATAGTCAGATAGACGGCGTCTTATTTGACAAAACGCAGAAAACTTTACTGTGCTATCCAAATCTAAGAACAGAACCTGATTACCAGATTCCAGAAGGGGTAACTTCTATCGGAGCTCATGCTTTCTATCTCTGTCGGCTAAACACAGTAGAAATCCCGGAAAGTGTGACATCTATCGACAGCAGTGCTTTTTTAAATGCTCTGTTTCTAGAGTCTGTCCATGTCGACCCGAATAACGAGCGATACGAACAGATTGATGGCGTACTGTTCGATAAAATTTCCAAAACACTTCTTCGATATCCCAACAAGAAAGACGGAACCTCATATGCCATTCCGGAAGGGATCATCAGTGTCAGCGACTATGCTTTTTCGTATGCCAATCTGACTCGTTTAGAGATTCCGGATACGGTAACTTCTATTGACCGTTATAGTTTTGACAAATGCGACAGTTTAACAGCTATAGAAATTCCAGACAGCGTCACCTCGATCAGCACCATTGCTTTCAATCCTGAGACAACTTTAATCGTTTCTCCAGGTAGTTATGCCTGCAAATGGATACAGCAACTATACTACGACCAACCGTATGTCTATACCACAGACTGGTTGAATTCATTTATAGAATTCTTAAATATTGACTCTTTACCTGATTTTTCTCTGGAACATCTCGTTTCAGAGATGGGAAATATCGCATCGTAAAAAGCTTGATACTGACAGTAATACATCAGGAACTATCATATAGATAGTTCCTGATGACACTTCTAAATTTAATACGGACACTCTATCCGTATGTTTCTACATACAACGGTCAACTGGTCTCCCGAAATAAACGTAATAATCGTTTCAATATCTTTTTCTCAATTTGATTCTATATCAAGAAAAACTCCATATTAAATATGCACTTTTATGATTGAGTTATTCTGCTAAAGCTTCCGCTTTTTCACTTAACATTATACGGTATTTCTCTTCATATTGTTTTGAAGAAAAGAAAGATATCCACAATAATTGTGTATCCTCACTGTGTTATCAAAAGTTTCAATATATTCGAATACTAGTTTATATACATGCTGGTAGTTAAATATTTCTAATTCATTCTATTTTCAACAATGCGTGTAAGGATACGATATACGCATTATCCCATAGATATGCTTTTTTTGAATATATGTTTACTATCTCGTCCATTGCTTTGCGGAACTTTTCCTCATCGCTGGAATCATTTCCAGATCCCCAAGTATGTTTCCTTCATGCTCTTTGACCGTTCATATCTACGTCTTGAAAACAGAATCACCGATTCCCAGATTCTCAGCTGCCTTTTAAACCAGAATTCTGGATGATCTAGACAATATCTTACTGCCTTCTACTTGAATGCCATGCCAGTACTTTTTCCTTTTCATTATCTTTCTTATCATACATGATTTAGATCTACATGCCATCTTTACTTTGTACTATTTTTATACTACCACTAAACAATCTTCTTTTTAAACTCAGAGGTGTAGTTTTGCAGCATAATGAGTACCTCTTTTCTTATGATTTTAGTTATATCTCATTAACCAATTCCATTACACCTTTATTATAGCACTTCATGTCAACAATTAACTTAACCCGTTGTGCTAGATAAAAAAATAAAGAAACTTCAACAAAATGTGCTATCCTATTTGTAGGGAATACAATTATGAAAGTCCAGCTAAGAAATGTCAAGAGGTGATATGAAAAAAGTTAAATTTATTACAACAGAGCAAAAAGGGTAATCTTAATAGACCATTCCAAAATATAGGATTGGTCAGGACTAAATATTCAGAGTA
>CALWCS010000110.1 GCA_944376425.1 uncultured Lachnospiraceae bacterium
TAGCCAAATTCAGGAAGAACGGATCCGTTTCATCTATCAGTGTGGGGCCAGACACATCCTTTTTGAGGAAGTCATGACTTTAATAGCATAGGGGCATTGTGCAGTTTTTTAATTTGCTCATTTATAGATTATAACAAAAAGAGAAGAAAAAGTTAAAAAGAAATATGAAAAAGAAGTGCTGCGAAGAAAACAGGGTCAGAAGAGTGAAGCGAGAAGGAATGAGACGTTAAGAGGCTGTGTGGATATCGCAGCTTTTTTGCTGTATTGCAAAAATAGATTCTAGTCCTAACAATTCACTGACAAAAAGGCGGAGTGTCTTCCTGGATAAGGAAAAAACATCTATAAAGAAAAAATAAGTAGAATGAAAATTCTTTTTATGCCATATCATAAAAAGAAAGAAGAGGCAAATCAGGAAAATCTTTACTGAAATTTGGAATACTGTTATAATACAAAGGGAAAAAGTATCCAACAAAGAAATCTTTTATCAGATATCAGATGGAGAAGACCTCCGCCTGTACAGGCGGCAAACGGCGATTTTATATCAGATAGCAAGTGTAATCTCCGTCTGAGAAACGCTCTGTGAGGATGTGCACAGATCCGGAATCGTATGATGTCAGCGAAGACTGACTCCGACTCTGCGTAAAACTCGCGGGCGAGTCTTGAATTTTTAAAGGAGAATAAGATGGGAAAGTATTTTGGAACAGACGGTTTTCGCGGGGAAGCGAATAAAACATTAACCGTAGAACATGCCTATCAGGTAGGGCGCTTTTTAGGATGGTATTATCGAAATCAAAATCATAGAAAATGTAAAGTTGTAATAGGAAAAGATACGAGACGTTCCAGCTATATGTTTGAATATTCATTGGTCGCTGGATTGACAGCTTCAGGTGCGGATGTCTATTTGCTGCATGTGACGACAACGCCGAGCGTTTCCTATGTTGTAAGAACAGAGGAGTTTGACTGCGGAATTATGATTTCTGCCAGTCACAACCCGTATTATGATAACGGCATTAAACTTTTAAATGACAAAGGCGAAAAAATGGACGAAGAAACCATTTTGAAAATTGAAGAGTATATTGACGGAAATCCAGCACAGATTCCTTTTGCAGTCCGTGAAGAAATAGGATGTACGATTGATTATGCAGCAGGAAGAAACCGTTATATTGGATATCTGATTTCTCTTGCGACACGTTCCTACAAAAATATGAAAGTCGGTTTAGACTGTGCAAATGGAAGTGCTTGGATGATTGCGAAGAGTGTATTTGACGCTTTGGGGGCAAAGACGTATGTGATCAACGCAGAACCGGACGGAACAAACATTAATACAAACTGCGGATCGACTCATATTGGGGTGCTTCAGGAATATGTAAAAGAGCATCATCTGGATGTAGGATTTGCGTATGATGGTGATGCTGACCGATGTATTGCCGTGGATGAGAACGGAAATGTAGTAGACGGTGATGCTATTTTGTATATTTACGGATGCTATATGAAAGAAAGAGGGAAACTGACAAACAATACGGTTGTCACTACAATCATGTCAAACTTTGGGCTGTACAAGGCTTTCGACGCGGCGGGAATTGATTATGAAAAAACACAGGTGGGAGATAAATATGTTTATGAAAATATGATGGCAAATGGACATCGTTTAGGAGGAGAGCAGTCAGGACATATTATTTTCAGCAAATATGCATCGACAGGAGACGGAATCTTAACGTCAATCAAAGTGATGGAAGTTATTCTGGAGAAAAAAATGGCGCTTAGCAAGCTGACAGCTCCGTTAAAAATTTATCCTCAGGTTTTAAAAAATATTCGTGTCAAAAGCAAACCGGAAGCACAAAACGATCCGGATGTCCAGAAAATGGTGGAAAAAGCGGCAAAGGAACTTGGCGATAACGGAAGAATTCTGGTCAGAGAAAGCGGGACAGAACCAGTAATCCGTGTGATGGTAGAGGCAGAGAGTCTTCAAATGTGTGAAAGATACGTAGATGCGGTACTTCAGGTGATTAGAGAGAAAGGACATGAGGTGATATAAATGTGCGGAATTGTAGGATATACTGGACATGAACAGGCAGCTCCGATTCTTCTTGACGGGCTCTCTAAATTAGAATACCGGGGATATGATTCGGCAGGGCTTGCAATTGAAGGAAAAGAAAACATCGAAGTGGTAAAAGCAAAAGGCAGACTTCGCGTTCTGGAAGAGATGACCGATAATGGAAACGCACTGTCTGGAACATGTGGAATCGGACATACAAGATGGGCCACCCATGGAGTACCGTCTGTTGTGAATGCACATCCTCACTGCAACAAGAAAAAGACGATTGCAGTAGTGCATAACGGAATTATCGAAAATTATCAGTCTTTAAAAGAACATTTAATCAAAAAAGGATATGAATTTGAATCCGAGACAGATACAGAAGTGATCGCTCATCTGCTGGACCGGTATTATGAAGGAGAACCGCTGGAAGCGATCACGAAAGTGATGGTGCGCTTGAATGGTTCTTATGCTCTTGGAATTTTATTTGAAGATCACCCAGGAAAAGTCTTTGCGGTCAGAAAAGACAGTCCGATGATTGTAGGAAGTGCTCCGGAAGGTAATTTTATTGCCTCTGACGTTCCGGCTATTTTGAAATATACGAGAACGGTTTATTTTGTCAATAATATGGAAATTGTCTGCATGGAAGCAGATAATATCAGTTTTTATAATCTGGATAAAGAGCAGATAGAAAAAGAAAGTACTACGATTGCGTGGGATGCAGAGGCAGCAGAAAAAGGCGGATATGAGCATTTTATGCTCAAAGAAATCTATGAACAGCCAAAGGCAGTGCAGGATACTCTTTCTCCGAGAATAAAAGACGGTCAGATTGTCTTGGAAGAATTGGGAATGACAGAGGAAGAGATTAAAAAACTGAGACGCATTTATATGATAGGATGCGGGTCGGCATATCATGTATGCATATCGGCGCGGTACGTACTGGAAAAACTGACAAAAATTCCGGTAGAAGTAGATCTTGCCTCTGAATTTCGATATCGCGATCCTATTTTAGAAGAAAATTCGCTTGTGATTGTAATCAGTCAGTCAGGAGAGACGGCAGATTCTATTGCAGCGCTCAAAGAGGCAAAAAGAAAGGGTGTGCGGGTACTTGGAATCGTTAATGTAGTAGGAAGTTCGATTGCAAGAGAAGCAGATTCTGTACTGTATACATGGGCAGGACCAGAAATCTCTGTGGCTACAACGAAAGCATACAGTACTCAGCTGGCAGCATGCTATCTGATAGGTATCTATTTTGCTAAAATCCGCCAAAACATATCAGACGAATTATATGAAAAGCTGGTGGAAGAACTGACAAAGCTGCCGGAGAAGATTCAGCGTGTTTTAGGAGATAAAGAGAGAATTCAGTGGTTCGCCAACAAATTTGCGGCAAGCAAAGATATTTTCTTTATCGGAAGAGGACTGGACTATGGAACTTCTATGGAGGGTTCTTTAAAATTAAAGGAAATTTCTTATATCCATTCAGAAGCATATGCAGCCGGTGAATTAAAACATGGAACGATTTCTTTGATCGAAAAAGGAATTCTTGTTGTTGGAGTTGCTACCCAGCCGGAACTGTATGAAAAAATGATCAGTAATATGGTAGAAGTGAAATCTCGTGGAGCTTTTTTGATGGGACTTACTACGTATGGAAATTATTCGATGGAAGATACGGCAAATTTTACTGTCTATGTTCCGAAAACGGAGTCGTATTTTACGACGTCTCTTGCTGTAATCCCGCTTCAGCTTTTTGCTTATTACGTTGCGATTGCGAGAGGACTTGATGTAGACAAGCCGAGAAATCTTGCAAAATCAGTTACGGTAGAATAAGAGAAGAAGGAAACCTACAATACAAAGTGTATCTCTTTTAGAAAAAATAAGAGAGATACACTTTTTTTGTTCAAAGGAAAAAACTTGCCATGCTAAAGTGGAAAAGAAACCAATTCCAATGGCGGAAAACGTTCCTTTTTGTTTTATGAAGTGAGATTTGAAAGAAAAATGATAGAAAATGTAAAAAAAATGATATAAAACAGATTGTTATAAGTAAAAATAGATAAAAACATTTATGGAATATATACAAAATTCATAAAAAAAACTTTAAATTCATAAAAATATTGACATTTATTACTAAAATGAGTACAATCTATATTAGAAACGGTTCCGGAAACGGTTCCAGTTTTAGAATCATATCAATTAAAAAAATCGGCAATGTAAAGGGACGGCGAAAAAAGGTTACATTGCCAACAAGAAAAGGAGGAATCAAGATGAAAAGAAGTAATGTTTCCAAAAAATTAGCTGTTATCATGGCTGCATGTATGATAGTGCCACAGGCAAGTGTAATGGCGGCAGAGGGGGAAGCAGCAGGAGAAGTTTATTATCTTAATTTTAAGCCGGAGGCAGACGCACAATGGCAGGAATTGGCAGAACTCTATACAGCTGAGACAGGAGTGCCGGTTACGGTAGTGACAGCAGCTTCGAATACTTATGAACAGACGCTGATGAGCGAGATTGCAAAGGACAATCCGCCTACGATGTTTCATGTCAATGGACCGATTGGCTTGGAAAACTGGAAAGATTACTGCTATGATCTGACAGGCTCCTCCATTTTAGGTGAATTGACGAGCGAAGATTATGCTTTAAAAGACGGAGATGCCACTCTTGCGATTGCCATGGCGATTGAGTCTTACGGAATTATTGTAAATAAGACTCTGCTTTCTGAGGCGGGATATGAAGTAGAGGATATAGATTCCTTTGAGGATCTGAAGAATGTAGCAGAAGATATTACAGCACGCAAGGATGAACTGGGATTTGCAGCGTTTACTTCAGCAGGAATGGATGGATCTTCTAACTGGCGCTATCATACGCATCTTGCCAATCTGCCGATTTATTTCGAATATTTAGATGAAGGAATCAGCAGTACAGATACAATCAAAGGAACGTACCTTGATAATTATAAGGCAATCTTTGATCTGTATATCAATAATTCTACGTGTGATCCGGCTGTTCTGGTCAGCAAGACAGGTGATGACAGCCGCAATGAATTCCTTGCCGGTGAAGCTGTTTTTTATCAGAATGGTTCTTGGGAGTACAGCAATCTGGTAGGTGAAGACAAGTTCAGCGATGATGATCTTGCCATGATTCCGATTTATATCGGTGTAGGCGATGAGGCAAACCAGGGACTATGTACTGGAACAGAAAACTACTGGTGTGTCAACAAGGATGCTTCTCCTGAAAATATTCAGGCAACCTTGGACTTTATGTATTGGTGTGTGACATCTGAGACAGGTACAGAAGCAATGGGAGGCGGAGAAGGAGCAATGCCTTCTGGAGAAGCAGGAATGGGATTTGTTATTCCGTTTAAAGGTGCGATAGAATCTACAAACTTATTTGTAAAACAGGATGCAGCTTATACTGAGGCAGGAAAAACCCCGGTTTCTTGGAACTTTACTACAATGCCTTCTCAGACATGGAAAGATGATTTAGGATCTGCTCTGACCTCATATGCAGCAGGCGTTGGAAGTTGGGACGATGTAGTTTCCGCATTTGTAGACGGATGGGCTGCTGAATATTCTTACCTTTCTTAAAGAATAAAACTTCAGTTTCGTAACGCATAGGAATGCAGATGAAAGAGAAAGGGTGGAGCATCCATCCACCTTTTCTCTTTCTGCGTTTAGGGATCAATGGTTTCATTCATAGGAGGAATCATATGGAAAAAACAATCAAGAAGTTTTGGCCCATTTTTGTGGTACCGACACTTGCAGCTTTCCTTGTTGGATTTCTGTGGCCTTTTCTGCAGGGGCTGTATCTGTCATTCTGTAAATTTATCACAATTGATAAAGCAGACTGGAATGGTCTGAAAAACTATATATTTGCATTAACAGAGACAAATTTTCAGCATTCTTTCTGGTTCACTGCTTTATTTACTATAGTGTCTACGATTTGCATCAATATTGCGGCATTTGCGATTGCACTTGCTCTGACACGAAATTTTAAAGGAACCAATACGTTCCGTTCTATCTTCTTTATGCCGAACCTGATCGGCGGGATCGTACTGGGATATATCTGGAATATTCTGCTTAACTGTGTGCTGTCTTTACTGGGAAAACCTTTGCTTTCTCTGTACGCGCCTTATGGTTTTATCGGGCTTGTGATTTTAATGTGCTGGCAGCAGATCGGATATATGATGATTATTTATATTGCTGGTCTTCAATCGATTCCAAATGATTATTTAGAAGCGGCCAGCATCGATGGAGCAAGTAACTGGAAGGTTTTGTGGAAAATCAAAATACCAAATGTTATGCCCTCCATTACAATCTGTCTGTTTTTATCGTTGACAAACGGATTTAAACTATTTGATCAAAACCTTGCATTGACAGGAGGAGATCCGAACCATCAGACAGAAATGCTGGCTTTAAATATCTATGAAACCTTTTATGGTCGTTCTGGAGCGGCGTGGAAGGGATACGGCCAGGCAAAGGCAGTTCTGTTTTGTATTCTCGTCATAGCAATTTCTCTGATACAGCTTCGGGCTACTCGTTCCAAGGAGGTGCAGCAGTAAATGACACAAGCCAATAAGATAAAAGATCGGGTTCTGACAGTTGTGATGACTCTTTTGAGCCTCATTTGGATTTATCCGATCATTATGATTTTTTTTAATTCTCTCAAAAAAGATACTTCCATTTCAACAGGGACGGCTTTTGAACTTCCAAATGCAGAATCATTTACAGGACTTAGTAACTATGTGGATTCCATTACGGCAAAAGGATTTCCAAAAGCATTTTGGTACAGCCTGGTGATCACTGTGATGTCAGTAATTTTGATTTTAGTATGTTGTTCTATGTGTGCCTGGTTTATTACGCGGGTACATACCTGGTATTCAAAAGCATTGTATTTTTTATTTGTTTTTTCTATGGTAGTACCTTTTCAGATGCTGATGTTTACTTTGTCGGCAACGGCAAACAGACTGCAGTTAGACACTCCTTATACGATCTGCATTATTTATTTGGGATTTGGAGCTGGATTGGCAGTGTTTATGTTCTGCGGATTTATGAAATCGGTTCCTATTGAGATTGAGGAGGCAGCCATGATTGACGGTTGCGGTCCTGTGCGCACCTTCTTCTTAGTAGTGATGCCAATCTTGAAACCAACTCTGATCTCAGTAGGAATTTTGGAAGTGATGTGGCTGTGGAACGATTACTTGCTGCCGTATTTAGTGCTGGATCGCACAAAGGGATATATGACAATTCCTATTTTGATTCAATACTTCCGAGGCAGCTATGGAAAAGTAGAAATGGGACCGATGATGGCCAGCATTATGCTGAATATTATTCCGATTATCATCGTTTATCTCGTCTGCCAAAAGCATATTATTAAAGGAGTGGCGGCAGGAGCAGTAAAAGGATAATAATGTGAAAAACAGAATTTTTGGACAGCAAGGGAGAGAACATCTATGACGATAAAAGATATTGCAAGATTGTCCGGATACGGTGTCAGTACAGTATCCCGAGTACTGAATGGTCATCCGGATGTCAGTGAGACAGCACGAAAACGAGTGATGGCAGTAGTAGAGGAATATCATTTTCAGCCTAATAACAATGCCAAACATCTGAAATTACAAAAAAGTTCTTCGATTGCAGTAATCATTAAAGGAACTCAGAATATGCTTTTTGCCGATATTCTAGAGCGAATACAGGCTTTGCTAAGAGGTTATGGAGAGGAAGCAGTTTTTTGTTATCTCGATGAAGATGCCAATGAGGTAACGTATGCCATACAGCTTTGCAGAGAACGGCAGCCTAGGGGAATCTTGTTTTTAGGAGGAGATTTAAGCTTTTTTCAGGAGTATTTTCATCAGATTACAATCCCTTGCGTTTTGCTGACCAATACGGCGCAGGAACTGAAATTTGAGAATCTTTCCTCTGTAACGACGGATGACTGCGCGGCATCAGATCAGGTAGTGGAATATTTGATTTCAAAAGGACATTCTAAAATTGGAGTTTTAGGAGGAAATATGTCGTCAACTCAGATCAGCTATCGTCGTATTGTAGGGTGTCAGCAGGCATTTCAAAGGCATCGGATTCCTTTTAACGTGCAAAAACAGTGCGAACCGTGCCGGTATTCTATGCAGGAAGGATATGATTCGACCAAAAGGCTTTTGATGAGAAATCCAGATCTTACAGCGATTTTTGCAATCAGTGACGTGATTGCGATAGGAGCGATGAGAGCCTTGCATGATCTGGGACGGAGCGTACCTAAGGATATTTCTCTTGTCGGATTTGATGGTATCGATCTCTCACAATACTGTATTCCAAGTCTGACAACAATTCATCAAAATTCAGAACAGCTGGCAAAAAAAGGCGTAGAAATTTTGATGCAGCGTATTCACTATTCCCATGCTTCCACTCATAAAGAGATTCCTTTTGAACTGGTGGAAAGGGAAAGTGTATGTCAGATTTCTTGAAGATAAAAGGAAAAAGGAGGTTCTAATATGAGACGCGCCGGAATTTTATTGCCGATTACTTCTTTGCCTTCTCCATGGGGCATTGGTACGATGGGAGATGCGGCACGTAACTTTATTGAATTCCTAAGCCGAAGCGGACAGTCTTTTTGGCAGATTTTACCGATTTGTCCTACAGGCTTTGGAAATTCTCCATACCAGTCTTTTTCTTCCTATGCAGGAAATCCTTATTTGATCGATTTAGATGATCTTTGCAGAGACGGTCTGCTCTGTCCGGAAGATTATCAGACTTTGAACTGGGGCGACACCCCGGACAAAGTAGATTATGGTTTGCTGTATCGGCAGCGGTTTTTTGTACTGCGCAAAGCTGTAGGGCAGTTAAAAAAACAATGGCCTCAGAAATTGGAGGCATTTTGCCAAACACAGGGGATGTGGATCAATGACTATGCTTTGTTTATGACATTGAAAGAACAATACGGAGGAATTTCCTGGTATCAATGGCCTGATATGCTTCGCTGCCGTGATGAGAAGGCACTTGATACGGCTTTGGAAGAATTTTCTGAGGAAATTGAATTTTGGAAAGGAGTTCAGTACCTATTTTATACTCAGTGGAATCAAATGAAAGAGTATGCCGCACAGCATAATATTTCAATTATCGGTGACCTGCCTATCTATGTGGCAGGAGACAGTGCGGATGTATGGGCACATCCTGAACAATTTCAACTTGATGAAAATCTGCATCCTGTTGAAGTGGCAGGCTGTCCTCCGGATGGTTTTAGTAAGGATGGACAGTTATGGGGAAATCCTCTCTTTCACTGGGAAAAAATGAAAAAAGAAGGATATCGCTGGTGGATAGAGCGCATTGCTTTTCAGCTGAAAATTTATGATATCCTACGTATTGATCATTTCAGAGGCTTTGATGAATACTATGCGATTCCCTCAAAAGAGGCAACAGCAAAAAATGGGAGATGGCGCCCCGGACCTGGGATCGATTTTTTCCAGGCAGTAGAAAAGGCACTGGGACATCCTGCTATTATTGCTGAGGATTTGGGATTTTTGACTGCTTCTGTTCGTAAATTGTTAGAAGATACAGGTTTTCCGGGAATGAAAGTATTACAGTTTGCGTTTGATACGAGAGATACAGGATCTGGATACCTTCCTCATTGTTATACACGACACTGTGTGGCTTATACAGGCACGCATGATAATGATACGATATTAGGATGGATTAAAACAGCTCCCGAGGACTGTGTGGCAAGGGCAAAGAAATATCTGCGTCTGACACAGGAAGAAGGATATCACTGGGGAATGATGCGCAGTATCTGGGCTAGTGTGGCAGATCTTGCAATTGTCCAAATGCAGGATTTGTTGGGACTTGGGAGTGAAGGACGTATGAATACGCCTTCTACTTTAGGAGAAAATTGGACTTGGCGGTGCCGGACGGATGCGTTTGATCCGAAACTAGCAGATCAGCTGCGTTATGAGATGGAGCTTTATGAACGGCTTCCTGAGAAGAGGTAAAACAGAAAGATATGCTGTAAATAGATTCGGAAAAAAATCACGGTTCTGTGTCACTCCGATTCTTGAGAGAGTACGGGAAAAAGGAGGTATCGAAAAATGGCAGAAGTTGTTTTGAAAAATATAAAAAAAGTATATCCTAATACAGAAAAATCGAAAAAAAAGAAAGGGAATGATGAGAAAAAGCAAAAACACAAAATTACAGAAGAAGGAGAACTTGCTGTCAAGAATATTAATCTTGAAATTGCCGATAAAGAGTTTATCGTATTAGTAGGACCTTCTGGATGTGGAAAATCTACGACATTGCGAATGGTGGCAGGATTGGAAGAAATCAGCGGCGGAGAATTGATGATTGACGGCAAAAAAATGAATGATGTTCCGCCTAAAGATCGCGATATCGCCATGGTATTTCAAAGTTATGCCCTATATCCGCATATGACAGTACGTGAAAATATGGAATTTCCGCTTAAACTCCGGAAATACTCGAAAGAAGAAATTCGAAAAAGAGTCGACCAGGCGGCACAGATTTTGGGAATTGAGGAATATTTAAACCGGAAACCAAAAGCACTTTCGGGAGGGCAAAGACAGCGTGTGGCAATCGGAAGAGCAATCGTAAGAGAACCCAAAGTACTGCTTATGGACGAACCGCTTTCAAATCTGGATGCAAAACTGCGCAATCAAATGCGTGCTGAAATTATTAAACTTCGTCAGCGCATTAATACAACATTTCTTTATGTGACACATGACCAGACGGAAGCGATGACTCTGGGAGATCGAATTGTAATCATGAAAGATGGAATTATCCAGCAGATCGGCACACCGCAAGAAGTTTTTGAACATCCGGCAAATCTGTTTGTAGCAGGTTTTATCGGTATGCCTCAGATGAATTTCTATCATGCAGAGCTGATAAAAGAAAATGGAACTTATATGGCAGCGCTGGAAGGAGTACGGATTTCGCTTTCAGAAGAAAAACAGAAAAATCTTGCAGAACACGGGATTTCTCCATGCGATATTACGTTAGGAGTAAGACCGGAACATATTACGCTCAGTGACGACAAAGAGAAAAGCATTCACGGAATTGTAGATGTGTCTGAGATGATGGGCAGCGCCGTTCACCTGCATGTCAATGCATGCGGTCGGGATACGATCATCATTGTTCAGACGATGGATTTAAGCGATGAAAAACGAAAAATGACCGTTTCCGGCAGTACGATTGGATTTACATTCAGCGGCAGCGTAGCACACATATTTGACAAAGAGACGGGAAAAAATCTGGAATTTTAAAAATAAAAATATAAAATCCTCATAGGCTAGGCAGAGAGCTATGAGGATTTTATCTGTTTTCGGAGAGAAAAACTAGATATCATGATTCCGTTTTTGTTCTTGTATTCGTCAGAATTTATGATAAAATAAAAAAAAACGACGGACCGGGACGGAGATTGTTTTTGGACCGGAGGGAATTGGAGGAATTTATGAACAATACGACGCTGGTAATTATGGCAGCAGGCATCGGCAGCCGATTTGGAGGCGGAATCAAGCAGTTAGAGCCTGTAGGTCCAAATGGTGAAATTATTATGGATTATTCTATTCATGATGCACTGGAAGCAGGCTTTCATGATATTGTATTTATTATTCGGAAAGACTTGGAAAAAGATTTCAAAGAAGTAATCGGAGACAGAATCTCAAAAGCGGCGCGTGTATCGTATGCTTTTCAGGAACTGGATGATTTGCCGAAAGGATTTCAGAAACCGGAGAACAGAAAAAAACCATGGGGAACGGGTCAGGCGATTTTGGTATGTAAAGATATCATAAAAAATCCATTTGCAGTAATCAACGCAGACGACTATTACGGAAAAGAAGCGTTTTGCAAGGTACATGACTATCTTGTAGAAGAACATCCCAATACCGGAAAAATGAATTTTTGTATGGCAGGATTTATTTTAGGAAATACCTTAAGTGAAAACGGGGGAGTGACAAGAGGCATCTGCCAGGTAGACAGTCAGGAAATGCTCAGCGGCGTGAT
>CALWCS010000111.1 GCA_944376425.1 uncultured Lachnospiraceae bacterium
AGTACAAAAAAGCAGGAATTACGACAAACCGTCAGGGAGAATATTTTTTTGAGGGAGAAAAGGTTTATTTTCTCTTAGATGATGCAGGAGGAATGTATCAAAATGGAGATGCAAAAGAAAATAAGATTTATCTGTATGTAGAGCGAAAGGAAGACGGAACGATTCGGAAAGTAGAAAAAGTGAGCGGAAAACAGATAGTAGAAAAAATTGCAGAGAAAGACGAAAAAAAAGATTGACACTGAAAAAAAAGAGGAGTATAATTTACCCATAAATTTCACATGGTAAACCGTTGAAGCGGAGATAAAAACGGTAGATGCGCGCACAGAGAGTCCGGGCAGGTGGAAGCCGGATCGAGAAGCAGATCGTTAAATGGACCGCGGAGGGCACAGGGAAAAAGTAATGCTTGAGTATTCTGTGACGTGAAGGCATACGTCAGTTGCCAAGGATATGTTAGTATCTGATAGAGAGCACAAGATTAATTTGTGAATCAAGGTGGCACCGCGGAAAATAAAACCGTCCTTGACAGAAGAGAATTCTGTCAGGGGCGTTTTTTATTTCAAAGGAAAGTTCTCCAGTCTTTGCTTTAAAAACACTCCGCTATCGATGCATACGCGGCAACTGAGAATCATGGAATTTTTAGGCGTTATACGGAACGCAAAAGGTAAGAGAGTTCGAGGATACATCTTTGGCAGAAAAATGTAAGTGACAAGGAGGAAAAAATATGGTTCCAAGCTTAGAAGAAGTAAAAAAAATTGCACAGACAGGAGAATATAAAAGGATTCCCGTCTGCAAAGAATTATATGCTGACTGTTTTACTCCAATTGAAGTGATGCGTACACTGCGCGCTGCAAGTAAACATTGCTATCTGTTAGAAAGTGCAGAAGATAATCAAAGGTGGGGACGGTATTCTTTTTTAGGATATGCTCCGACACTGGAGCTGACATGCAGCGATGGGTGTCTTCGTATTCGGTATGGATCAGAAGAAGAAATAGAAAGGGAGGAGCAGTATCAAGTTAATCATCCTGGAGAAAAAATCAGAGAGATTTTAAAAAATTATAGAAGTCCTAAAATAAAAGGAATGCCCCCATTTACAGGCGGACTTGTCGGATATTTTTCATATGATTATATTCGCTATGCAGAGCCGACTTTAAAAACATCAGAAACGCCGGATGAGACTTTTTGCGATGTAGATTTTATGCTGTTTGACAAAGTGATTGTGTTTGATCATTACCGACAGAAATTGATTCTGATTGCCGGAGTAAGCACAGAAGAGATGGAAGAGTCGTATCAGATGGCACAAAAAGAGATTGATCAGATGGAACATCTGCTCAAAAGCGGAGCAAAAGCTGTATTTCGAACATTTCATCTGAAAGAAGAACTAAAACCGTGCTTTTCGAAGGAGCAATACAGCTCAATGGTAGAGAAGGCAAAACAATATATTAAAGAGGGGGATATTTTTCAGGTCGTTCTCTCTGATCCACTGGAAGCAAAGGCAGAAGGCAGTCTTTTTGATGCCTACCGTGTGCTGCGGACAGAAAATCCATCACCGTACATGTTTTATTTTTCAAGCGACAACATTGAAATTGCGGGCGCTTCCCCCGAGACACTCGCAAAATTGGAAGACGGAACGCTTTATACATTTCCTCTGGCAGGAACGCGCCCAAGAGGAAGAAATCAAGAAGAAGATGAACAATTAGAAGAAGAATTGCTAAAAGATGAAAAAGAATTATCAGAACACAACATGCTTGTAGATCTTGGGAGAAACGATCTTGGAAAAATCAGTCAGTTAGGAAGCGTGAAGGTAGAACAATATTTAAGCATTCAGAGATACTCTCATGTGATGCACATCGGATCGACAGTATCCGGAAAAATTGCACAGCAGTATGACGCGGTGGATGCAGTAGACTCTATTTTACCTGCCGGAACACTCTCAGGAGCGCCAAAGATCCGTGCCTGCGAGATCATAGAAGAATTGGAAGGACGCAGAAGAGGAATTTACGGCGGAGCGATCGGGTATTTAGATTTTACCGGAAATTTGGATACGTGTATTTCCATTCGGCTTGCTTATAAAAAACATGGAAAAGTATGCGTGCAGTCAGGCGCCGGTATTGTTGCAGACAGTATTCCGCAAAAGGAATTTGAAGAATGCTGCAATAAAGCGCGCGCTGTGATCAAAGCTCTAAAAAAATCGGAAGGAGGATTGTCATGATTTTAATGATTGATAATTATGACAGCTTTGTCTACAATCTGTATCAGCTGATTGGCAGTATAGAGCCTGATATGAAAGTTGTGCGCAATGATAAAATTACAGTAAAAGAAATCAAGGCGCTAAAACCTCAGGCAATCGTAATTTCTCCAGGACCTGGAAAACCCAAAGATGCCGGAATCTGTGAGCAGGTGATCGCACAGTTAAAAGGAGAGATTCCGATTTTGGGAGTCTGCCTCGGACATCAGGCAATCTGTGAGACATTGGGAGCCACCGTATCTTATGCGAAAAAAATGATGCACGGCAAAACTTCTATGATTACGATTGAGCCTGACAGTACTCTGTTTTTTGGAATGGATTCACCTTTGAAAGTGGCAAGATATCATTCTCTTGCCGTAATCGAAGAAACTCTTCCAAAAGAACTCCGAGTGACAGCAAGAAGTGAGGATCAGGAGATCATGGCCATAGAGCATGTGAGAGAACCTCTCTATGGAGTGCAGTTCCATCCGGAATCTGTTATGACGGTAGAAGGAAAAGCGATCATCAGAAATTTTCTCAGTGCAAGGATGAAAAAAATTTAGGAGCAATAGAGCAGCAACTTAAAAAAGAAAAGCGGAAAGCGGAAATCGGAGGCAATTAAGATGATAAAAGAAGCAATTATTAAACTTTCAAAAAAAGAAGATTTAACATACCAGGAAGCAGAAGAAGTGATGAATGAGATCATGGAAGGCAAAGCTACAGATGTTCAGATGTCTTCTTATCTGACGGCACTTTCCCTAAAAGGAGAGACCATTGACGAGATTACGGCATCTGCAGCAGGAATGCGTTCCCACTGCATTAAACTTCTGCACGATATGGATGTGCTTGAGATTGTAGGGACAGGAGGAGATGGAGCGAATTCCTTTAATATCTCTACTACTTCTGCACTTGTCATTGCATCAGGCGGCGTGCCGGTTGCAAAACACGGAAACAGAGCGGCATCTTCCAAATCAGGGGCAGCTGACGTATTGGAGGCGCTGGGAGTGAAGATTACGCTGACGCCAGAACAAAGCGCACGGCTGCTTAAGGAGATTCAGATTTGCTTTTTGTTTGCACAGAATTATCATATCGCAATGAAATACGTAGCGCCGATTCGAAAAGAACTGGGAATTCGCACAGTATTTAATATTTTAGGACCTCTTTCCAATCCGGCCGGCGCTAATATGGAGCTGATGGGAGTGTATGAGGAAGCATTAGTAGAACCACTTGCGCAGGTTATGGCAAAACTGGGAGTGGTGCGCGGAATGGTTGTCTACGGACAGGACAAATTGGATGAGATTTCTATGAGTGCCCCGACTACAATATGCGAAATCAGAGATGGATGGTTCCAGTCGTATGAAATTACGCCGGAACAATTTGGCTATGAAAGATGTAAAAAGGAAGAACTTGGGGGAGGAACGCCTCAGGAAAATGCAGCCATTACAAGGAGCATTTTAAACGGAACAGAGCGAGGAGCCAAAAGATGTGCAGTCTGCCTCAATGCAGGAGCAGCATTTTACATTACAGGCAGGACAAAGACAATGGAAGAGGGAGTGCGTATGGCAGAAAAGCTGATTGATGAAGGAGAAGCATTCAAAAAACTGGAACAGTTTATTAAGGAGAGCAACCGATGAATATCTTAGAAGAGATTGCAGAGCGGACAAGAGAGCGAATTGAAAGAGAGAAAAAGGAAAGAGATCTTGGAAGTATCCGAAGAGAAGCAGAACTGCTGATCAAAGAGACAGAACCGTTTCGATTTGAAAAAGCACTAAAAAAGGAAGGGCTTGCCTTTATCTGCGAGGTTAAGAAAGCTTCCCCGTCAAAAGGAATGATTGTACAGGAATTTCCGTACAGAAAAATTGCAAGAGAATATGAGCAAGCAGGTGCAGACGCAGTGTCCTGCCTGACAGAACCGTATTATTTTCTCGGAAAAGATGAATATTTAAAAGAGATTGCAAGTGAGATTTCAATTCCAATTCTGCGTAAAGATTTTACGGTAGATGAATATATGATTTATCAGGCCAAAATACTTGGAGCTTCCGCAGTTCTTCTGATCTGTTCTTTGCTGGAAAAAGAACAGTTAAGGGCATATCGCCAGCTTGCTGATGAACTGGGGCTTTCGTCACTCGTTGAGGCACATACGGCAGAAGAAGTAAAGACTGCGTCGGACGCCGGGGCAAGGGTGATCGGCGTCAACAACCGAAACTTGAAAACGTTTGAAGTGGACGTGGAAAACAGTCTGCGCCTGAGAAACTGTGCCTCAAAAGGAACCATTTTTGTCTCAGAAAGCGGGATCCAATCGTCTGAAGAAGTACAGAAACTAAGAGAAAATGGGACGGACGCAGTATTAATCGGCGAGACGCTGATGCGTGCGCCTGACAAAAAAGAAATGCTGCGTATCCTTTGCGGGGGAAAATAAAAAAGATAGGAGAAAACGATATGACAAATGGAAGATTTGGCATTCATGGCGGACAGTATATTCCTGAAACACTGATGAATGCGGTGATTGAACTGGAAGAGGCCTATAACCGATATAAGGAAGATCCGGAGTTTAATGAAGAACTGACGGTATTGTTGAATGAATATGCAGGCAGACCGTCCAGACTATATTTTGCAAAGAGAATGACAGAGGATCTGGGAGGAGCTAAGATTTATCTGAAAAGAGAAGATTTAAATCACACAGGAGCACATAAAATCAACAATGTACTAGGGCAGGTGCTTCTTGCTAAAAAGATGGGAAAAACGCGTGTGATTGCAGAGACAGGCGCAGGTCAGCACGGCGTGGCGACAGCCACGGCGGCAGCGTTGATGAACATGGAGTGTGAAGTTTTTATGGGAGAAGAAGATACGAAAAGGCAAGCTTTAAATGTCTATAAAATGCGTCTCCTTGGAGCAAAAGTCCATGCGGTGACAACCGGAACAGCGACATTAAAAGATGCGGTTTCTGAGACAATGCGGGAATGGACAAGCAGAATTGCCGATACGCATTATGTTTTAGGCTCCTGTATGGGACCGCATCCATTCCCAACCATCGTGCGTGATTTTCAGGCAGTCATCTCAAAGGAAATCAAGCAGCAGATCATGGAAAAAGAAGGAAGACTTCCAGATGCCGTGCTAGCTTGCGTGGGAGGCGGATCGAATGCAATCGGTGCGTTTTATCATTTTATTCCGGATACAAACGTCAGACTCATCGGATGTGAGGCAGCCGGAAGAGGTGTACAGACAAAAGAGACAGCTGCTACGATTGCAACAGGGAAACTGGGAATTTTTCACGGAATGAAATCTTATTTTTGTCAGGATGAATACGGACAGATTGCGCCGGTTTACTCGATTTCCGCAGGACTGGACTATCCGGGAATCGGACCGGAACACGCGTATCTTCATGATATCGGACGTGCCGAGTACGTTGCCGTGACAGATGAAGAAGCAGTAGAAGCGTTTGAGTATCTCTCAAAGACAGAAGGAATTATCCCGGCAATCGAGAGCGCCCATGCCGTTGCCTATGCGAAAAAATTGGCGCCGACGATGGAAAAGGATCAGATTATGGTCATCAATATTTCAGGACGCGGTGATAAAGATTGTGCGGCAATCGCAAGATACAGAGGGGAGGATCTTCATGAATAAAATTGAGAAAGCATTTCAAAACGGGAAGGCATTTATTCCATTTTTAACGTGCGCAGACCCATCTCTTGACGTGACAGAACAGCTTGTCTATGCCATGGAAAGAGCAGGAGCTGATCTGATCGAACTGGGAATCCCCTTTTCTGATCCGACAGCGGAAGGTCCTGTGATTCAGGAGGCAAGCACTCGTGCTTTGCAGGGCGGAGTGACAACAGATGGCATTTTTGAGATGGTAAAAAGAATTCGAAGGAAGACACAGATTCCGATGGTGTTTATGACATATGCCAATGTAGTATTCTCCTATGGAACCGAAAGGTTTGTTAAGACGGAATCAGAGATCGGAATGGATGGATTGATTTTGCC
>CALWCS010000112.1 GCA_944376425.1 uncultured Lachnospiraceae bacterium
CAAAGAATGAATATGCTTTAAAGAGCTCCGTCAGTCAGCTCAAAGGTTCTGTTTTAGTGCCTATTAAACAGTTAAGAGAAGAGATTTTATATCAGATTGCTTTCATTGAGTCAGCACTGGATGATCCAGAACATATCAGTCTGGAAGGATATCCGGAAAAGTTAAAAGCAGAAATGGAAAAATGGAAGAAGAAGGTCAGCAAATTGATTGATTCTTTTGAAAATGGAAGGATTATGAAAGAGGGGATTAATACTGTTATTGTTGGAAAACCAAATGCAGGAAAATCTTCTTTATTGAATGCCCTGATAGGAGAGGAACGTGCAATTGTGACAGACATTGCAGGGACAACACGCGACACTTTGGAAGAACATATTTCGATTAGCGGAATCAGTTTAAATATTATAGATACAGCAGGAATCAGAGAAACCGAAGACATTGTAGAAAAAATCGGCGTAAAAAGAGCAAAAGAAAAAGCAGAAAATGCAGATTTAATTGTCTATGTGGTAGATTCTTCTATCGATCTGGATGAAAATGATGAGGAAATTATTAAAATGCTGCAGGGGAAACGGGCTATTGTAATTTTAAATAAGACAGATTTGGAAATGGTAGTGACAAAAAAGCAGTTAAAAGAAAAAACGGATCATCCGATCATATCCGTTTCGGCAAAAGAGCAGACAGGAATGGAAAATCTGGAGAAAATATTAAAAAAGATGTTTTTTCACGGAGACCTATCTTTTAATGATGAGGTATATATTACAAATATTCGGCAAAAGCAGGCACTGGAAGACACAAAAGAAAGTTTAAACCAAGTAGAAAATAGTATTGAATTGGGAATGCCAGAAGATTTTTATTCGATTGATTTGATGAGTGCATATGAATCGCTTGGAAAAATTACAGGAGAATCAGTAGAAGATGACCTTGCCAATGAAATCTTCAGCAAATTCTGTATGGGAAAATAAAGAAAGTATCGTAATTTACATGTTATAGTAGGAGGAAATACATGAGAGTCGTAGAAGAATTTGTAGATGTCGTTGTTGTAGGAGCAGGTCATGCAGGATGTGAGGCTGCTTTAGCGAGCGCACGGCTGGGAATGGAAACGGTTATTTTTACAGTCAGCGTAGAAAGCATTGCATTGATGCCGTGTAATCCGAATATTGGAGGAAGTTCTAAAGGACATCTGGTCAGAGAAATTGATGCTCTCGGAGGAGAGATGGGAAAGAATATAGATAAGACGTTTATCCAGTCAAAAATGTTGAATCAATCAAAGGGACCGGCGGTCCATTCTCTGAGAGCGCAGGCAGATAAGGCTGAGTATAGCAGAAGAATGAGAATGGTTTTAGAAAACACAGATCATTTATCGATTAAACAGGCAGAAGTGAATGAAATTATTGTAGAAGAAGGAAAGATTACAGGAATAAAGACAAATTCAGGTGCTATTTATCACTGCAAAGCATGTATTCTCTGTACAGGGACATACTTAAATGCACGTTGTATCCATGGTGATGTGAGTGTGTATACAGGACCTAACGGACTTCAGGCTGCCAACTATCTGACAGATTCTCTAAAGGCAAATGGAATTGAAATGTATCGTTTTAAAACAGGAACGCCCGCGAGAATTGATAAACGGTCCATTGATTTTTCAAAAATGGAAGAACAGTTTGGAGATGAAAAAATTACGCCATTCTCTTTTACAACAAATCCCGAGGATGTACAGATTGAACAGGTTTCGTGCTGGCTGACTTATACGAATGAAAAAACGCATGAGATTATTCGAAATAATTTGGATCGATCACCGCTGTATTCGGGAATGATTGAGGGAACGGGACCGAGATACTGTCCTTCCATTGAGGATAAAGTGGTAAAATTTGCAGATAAAAATAGACATCAGGTGTTTATTGAACCGGAAGGTTTATACACAAATGAAATGTATATAGGCGGAATGTCAAGTTCTCTTCCAGAAGATGTGCAGTATGATATGTATCATACAGTTCCGGGATTAGAACATGCTAAAATTGTAAGAAATGCATATGCGATCGAATATGACTGTATTAATTCAAGACAATTAGATGCTACTTTAGAATTTAAAGAGATCCATGGTCTGTTCAGTGCCGGACAGTTTAATGGAAGTTCCGGATATGAAGAGGCAGCTGCTCAGGGATTGATTGCCGGAGTGAATGCAGCACTGAGTATTCAGGGAAAAGAAAAAATTATTCTGGATCGTTCAGAGTCATATATTGGTGTGTTAATTGATGATTTAGTTACAAAAGACAATAAGGAACCGTATAGAATGATGACATCAAGAGCAGAATACCGCTTACTGCTGAGACAGGACAACGCAGATATTCGATTGACAGAAAAAGGATACCGCGTCGGATTGATCAGTGAAGAGAGATATCAGAATCTGAAAGAAAAAATGAGACAGATTGAAGAAGAGACAAAAAGAGTAGAAACTACAACGGTAGGAACAGGGGAAAAGATACAGGAGTTTTTAAAACAGCATAACAGCACATTATTAAAGTCAGGAAGTACTCTAGGAGAGTTAATACGCAGACCGGAACTTTCTTATGAAGTGTTAGCTGAGATTGATGAAGCGCGTCCAAAGCTGATGCGTGGAGTAGCAGAAGAAGTCAATATTAATATTAAATATGAAGGTTATATTAAAAGACAGCAAAAACAAGTAGACCAGTTTAAAAAACTGGAAGAAAAGAAGATTCCTAAAAATATAAATTACGATGAGGTAGGAAGCTTAAGAATTGAAGCAAGACAAAAATTAAAGATGTTCCAGCCATTGTCTATCGGACAGGCATCCAGAATTGCAGGTGTCTCTCCGGCTGATATTTCGGTGCTTCTCGTTTATCTGGAACAGATGAGAAAATAGTAGCTTTAACAAATTAGATGTCATATAAAATGAAAAAGAAAATGCAGAAGAAAAGGAAAAAATATGAAAAGTGAGATTTTAGAGAGAGGATGCCAGACCCTGGGAATTATTCTTTCAGGAAGGCAAAAAGATCAGTTTATGCAATACTATGAGCTGCTGATTGAATGGAATAAAGTTATGAATCTAACGGGGATTACAGAATTTGATGAAGTGATGCAAAAACATTTTCTGGATAGTCTAAGTATTGTCAAAGCCATAAAAGAGAAAAAAAACATGAAAGTATTGGATATTGGAACAGGAGCAGGATTTCCGGGAATTCCTTTAAAAATTGTGTTTTCAGATTGGGACATTGTATTATTGGATTCATTGAATAAAAGAATTAAATTTTTAGACGAAGTGATCAAAACCTTGGATTTACAGGGCATAAAAACGGTCCATGGAAGAGCCGAAGATTTTGCAAAAAAGGAAGAATACAGAGAGAAATTTGATTTAGTGGTTTCTAGAGCGGTGGCAAATCTTTCTACATTGTCTGAATACTGTCTTCCGTATGTCAGAGAAGGAGGAGCATTTTTATCTTATAAATCTACTCATATAGAACAAGAATTAGAGGAGTCCAGAAAGGCGATTTCAATTTTAGGAGGAAAGATAGAAGAAGTGATAGAGTTTAAGCTCCCTGATACAGAGATAAACAGAACGTTGATACAAGTTCAAAAGATAAAAAAAACACCTCCAAAGTACCCAAGAAAAGCTGGGATGCCAGTGAAGGAACCATTAAAATAAAACAGAATTTTGATAGAAAAAAGAGGGAGCGCCTGAAAAGTTTCACGTGAAACATTCAGGTACTCCCTCTTTTGATAAAAGCTTAAGAAAGAAACAGATGAATATAATCTAAAACTTGATTAGGAGATTCAATTTGAGGAAGATATTTGGTATTTTTTACAGAGGCAATTTCAATAGAAGGATTGATCTTAGCATAAGATTCCGCATTTGATTTCGCATTAGTCAAATGATCTCCGTAAAGAATAAACATACTGTTATTAATTTCATGCAATGCTTTTACAATATTGAAATTTAAAAACAATCCTTTTTTACTTGAAAGTAAATATTTGCCATTGCTCTGATGAAGATGCGCGGCTTCATAGTAAGAATCCAGATATTTGACCTGAAAACGGAAAGGATTAAACAAATATTCTTCAGTAAAAACATATTCTAATTTTTTTCGGCTTGTTAAAGTATGGTAAACGCTGGTACCGATTACAGGAATTTCCAGAATAAATTTTGCCATTTTTGATTTTTTTGTAGGAATTCTGTTTAACCTTGCAATACTTTCAGGATTGATTATAATAATCTTGTTAAAGAGATCAGGATTATTATAACAAGCCATAATAATGAAAGAAGCAGACAGACCTGTCACAACAATATCTGGTTTTGTTCCTATTACCTGCTGAATAAAATCTGAAATCAGCTGGACATACATATAGTTTGTATAAGTCATATTTGGTTTTTCAGAACGACCGCATCCTAAAAGATCAATGGCATAAACGGTATGGTCCTTTGAAAGCTGCCGGATCAGTTCATTCCATTCATAGGAAGATGAGGAAGGATCAAGGTCATGAATCAGAAGTAAAGGCGATCCAGAACCAGTTTTTGAATAAAAAATATTTCCAAATCTCCAGGAAAAATGATCTCCTATATGAGACTTTAAAAGGTTTTTGACAACTGCAGTAGCAGATAAAAATCTGTTTAAGATATGAGTAAGCAACAATGCAATTGACACTAAAACAATGGAATTCTTTATTTTATGTTTCATGATGATTCTCCTTTCCGACCATCAATATTTTACGCAGAATCTGTCTGCTTGATCGCTTGCATGATAGATAACTCTATTATAAAACATCTTGGTTAGACTGACAATCTTTTCTTTCAGAGAAATTACAGGGCAAATAAGGGGGTGAAGAAAATGATAAAGGAATATATAGAGGAACGGAGAAGAGAAACAGTTCAAAGAAAAAAAGAATTAGAAAAAAAGTATAATCAGTTACTAGAAGAAGAAAAGGAATTAAAATCTAAAATTCATCAAATACGAGAAGAATCTAGATTAAATTTTGATCTTTTCTCACCCAGAAGTTTTGAACGGATGTCAAAATCGCAAATTTATGATATAGAAGAAGATTTAAAAAATATAGTTTTGAAAAAGCAGGAGTTTAAAAGACAAATAAAAGAAAAAGACAGAATGCTTCAGAAAATAGAACAAATGGAAAAAGAAATAGGAGGAAAAGAGGAAGAACAACTGGAAGAAAAAATAGAGCTGCCGAAAGAAAAAGTAGGAGATATTGTGAAAACATTAGATGAGTGTTTAAGATTAATGTACAATGATCGCAGTACATGTAAATCAGAATTAAAACAAATAAAAATGTATCTGAAATCTTTTGTAAAAAGATAAGATATAAAAAGACGATTTTATTCTCTAATAATTAGAATAAAGGCAGTAAAGACAGTAAAGACAGAAAAATCTAACTTAGGATACAGTGATTTTCTTATACCATGGGAAAATATACATTACTAGACTAAATCATGAAAGGAAATTCTTATGGCAAAAAATGCTCTGTAAAGATCAGAGTGTATAGGAAAATTTGCCCATTTTCAAGAAGGAAGATTAGAGTTCCAAAATTATGAAAATCAGTTCTGAGGTTTATAGAACAGAAAATTTTTGAATCAATGTGGCATTTTGTTCTGGGGTGAAAAATTCATCTATTTTCATATAGTCTCAATGTTTCACGTGAAACATTGGGGAAAATCAGATGATTATTTAAACAATATATTTTGCCAGTATTATGGAAAGGATTTTAATGATAAAAGAATAAGAAAAAGTTTCACGTGAAACATTATAAAAATCGAAAGATAAAATACTGAAAGATTCCCAGAAAAATTTAAGGCAGATAATATTGTTTTAAATTTATTATTCTCAGTATTTAAGACTTGTTTGTGCAAGCATTGATTTAGAATTCAAGTATGAGACGGTGAAATATAATCATGAATTTCTGAGTATTCCTGGAATATGGAGTTTTTGAGAAGAAGATGCAATTTATTAAAAATTTCATGAGAAAGGATATTTTCAAAAAGTTATCATACGGTATCGCAAAGACTATCAGCTGATAAGATAAATAGGAAATTGACTTTGAATAAAAAATTATGAAATCGGAACAATCAAACAATTTGTTGAAAAATATAGGAAGGACAATAGAAAGCTTGTTTATATTTTGGGATCTTTATGGTTAGTATTTTAAAAATATGACAAAGCGATTCATGAGTTACAAAAAATGAGAGAGCATGGAACTTTTAGATTGTCCCAGAAGTGCCAGGGTATAAAGTTTTTGATATCACTCTTGAGAGTGGAAAAATAGATAGAAAAAAGTTTCACGTGAAACATTTATCTGGAATATTCAAAGGAACGATGCTATAATAGAAAAAACATAAGAAAGGGGAGAATATTGTGAAAAGAGTCATTGTAATTGCAAATCAAAAAGGCGGTGTAGGAAAGACAACGACAGCCATTAATCTTTCAGCATCTCTCGCAGAAGCTGGAAACCAGGTGCTGATTATTGATATGGACCCCCAAGGGAATACGACTAGCGGATTGGGAATTGAAAAAAATGAAGTAGAAAATACGATATATGAATTATTACTGGGACAGTGTGAAATAGAAGATTGTATTCATGACAGTGTCTGTGAAAATTTATCCGTAATTCCATCCAATGTGAATCTGGCAGCGGCAGAGATTGAATTGATAGATACGGAGGAAAAAGAATATATTTTAAAAAAGTCTTTGGACCAAATCAGAAAAAAATATGATTTTATTTTAATTGATTGTCCTCCTTCTTTGAATATGCTTACTATTAACGCAATGTGTGCCGGAGATACGGTGTTAGTACCGATTCAATGTGAATATTATGCTCTGGAAGGATTAAGTCAGTTAATGTATACGATTAATCTGGTAAAAGAAAGATTAAATTCTAAGCTGGAAATTGAAGGAGTCGTTTTTACAATGTACGATGCTCGAACGAATCTTTCCTTGCAGGTTGTGGAAAATGTAAAAAGCAACCTGGATCAGAATATTTATAAAAGTATTATTCCAAGAAATGTAAGACTTGCCGAAGCACCTAGTTATGGAATGCCGGTACTGATGTATGATTCTAAGTCTACAGGTGCCGAGAGTTATCGAATGCTAGCGAAAGAAGTAATGTCCAGAGGTGAAAAATAATGGCTGTTAGAAAAACAGGACTGGGAAAGGGATTAGATTCACTGATTCCTATTTCAAAAAATGAAAAAATGGCAGAAAAGAAAATGATCGGTACGGGAGAAAAAAGAGAAAGTGAAGTAAAACTTAAAATTACGGAGATTGAGCCGAACCGT
Organism: uncultured Lachnospiraceae bacterium; assembly: GCA_944376425.1. Taxonomy (GTDB): domain Bacteria; phylum Bacillota; class Clostridia; order Lachnospirales; family Lachnospiraceae; genus JAGZHZ01. The sequence goes on from CALWCS010000112.1 coordinate 7,292, forward strand.
GAACAGCCAAGAAAAAATTTTAATGAAGATGCTCTGCTGGAACTGGCGGAATCTATTAAAAATTTTGGGATTATTCAACCGATTATTGTCCAAAAAAGAGAAGATTACTATGAAATTATAGCAGGGGAGAGGAGATGGAGAGCAGCAAAGATGGCAGGACTGAAAGAAGTACCTGTGATCATTAAAAACTTTTCAGATCTAGAAGTAGTAGAGATTGCATTGATTGAAAATATACAGAGAGAAAATTTAAATCCAATCGAAGAAGCGTATGCTTATAAAAGACTGTTTGATGAATTTCATTTAAAACAAGATGAAATTGCAGAAAAGGTTTCAAAAAGCAGAACAGCTGTAACAAATGCAATAAGACTTTTAAAGCTAGATAAAAGAGTTCAGCAGATGCTGATGGACGATATGATTACCACAGGACATGCCAGAGCACTTTTGGGAATTGAAGATGCAGAAGAACAAGTACATTTGGCACACAAAATTTTTGACGAGAAGATGAGTGTCAGAGAAGTAGAAAAGTTTGTTCAAAAAATGCAGGGAAAGAAAAAAGAAAAAAAAGTGGTAGAAAATAATTTTGTGTATCAGGAAATTGAAAATAAGATGAAAGAAGTTTTGGGCACAAAAGTGATGATTAGACATCAGAAAAACAATAAAGGAAAAATTGAAATTGAATATTACTCGAATGAGGATTTGGACAGAATTTTGGAAATGATAGAGAGTATCCAAAATTAGATCGTCAAATAGCTAAGAAAGGAAAAGGATGGAAAGTCAAATTTTACAATTTATAGGGATTGATCCCGGCATTATTTTTATTGTTCTGATATTAATTATTTTATTGCTTTTTATTTACATCATGAAAATCTCTTTTAAAATGACAAGATTTTTAAATAAATATAAGCAGTTTATGAGAGGAAAAGATGGAATTTCTTTGGAAAAATCATTCCTGCGCAGCTTTGCAGAGCTGGATATGCTGGTAGAATCAAGTAAGAATCATATGGAAGAAATACGAAAGATAAAAGAAATTCAGAACAAAACTTTGGTAAAAACAGCAATCGTGAAATATGATGCGTTCAAAGAAGTAGGAGGAAAATTAAGCTTTGCATTGGCAATGTTAGATCAAGAAAATAACGGATTCGTAATTAATGCAATTCATAATCGAGATGGATGCTATACGTACATCAAAGAGATTGTAAAAGGAGAATCCTATATTATTTTAGGAGAAGAAGAAAAAGAAGCGCTGCGTCAGGCAGTAAATTCTTATGCTGAAATGCAAAATGCTTATGGAGGCTCTGAAAGGCAGCAATAAAGCATGCGGAAAAGAAGTTCAGTTTTTTATAAGCAGAAAAACAGAACGGCATCAGCAGCTTTCATGGCTTATTTGCTAATGTTTAGCAGAATTGCAGACAAAATGTCAGTAAAGAGATAGATGGTGACTAATAGCAACAGAAACATTTTAAATCAAAAAAGAAAATAGATAAACTGGGAAAGGCTGATATACAGGAAAATGAGATTTCTAAATGTATATCAGCCTTTTTCTCTTTACTAAATTTCTAAAATAGAGTATGATATAAAAGATATTGCAGAAAAAATATACAGCGTAACAGATTTTAACGCCAGAGAATAGAAAAATAGTCGGCATCAATGAAAATGAAAGATTAAGGAAAGGAAGAAAACAATGTTAGATATTAAGTTTGTCAGAGAAAACCCCGAAATTGTAAAACAGAATATTCGCAATAAATTTCAAGACAGCAAGCTTGGACTTGTAGATGAAGTGATTGCTTTGGATCTGAGAAACAGAGAAATAAAAAAGGAAGTAGAAGCACTAAGAGCAGAAAAAAATCAGATTTCTAAAAAGATCGGTGCATTTATGGCACAGGGAAAAAAAGAAGAAGCTGAGGAGATGAAGAAAAAAGTTGCATTGTCAGCTGAAAGAATGGAAGAACTCTCAGCCGAAGAAAAAGAAGTAGAGGAAAAGATACTGAAAGTTATGATGGTAATTCCGAATATCATTGATCCTTCGGTACCGATTGGAAAAGATGACAGCGAAAATGTAGAAATTCAGAAATATGGCGATCCCGTTGTGCCTGAATTTGAAATTCCATATCATACAGAGATTATGGAAAAATTTAATGGAATTGATTTAGACAGCGCCAGAAAAGTAGCAGGCAATGGATTTTATTATCTGATGGGAGACATTGCAAGGCTGCATTCAGCTGTACTTGCATATGCGCGCGATTTTATGATCAATCGAGGATTTACGTATTGTGTGCCGCCATTTATGATTAGAAGCAATGTTGTGACAGGTGTTATGAGTTTTGCAGAGATGGACGCTATGATGTATAAAATCGAAGGAGAAGACTTATATCTGATTGGAACAAGCGAACATTCTATGATTGGAAAATTTATTGACACGATTATTCCGGAAGAAGAACTGCCTAAGACATTAACAAGTTACTCTCCGTGTTTTAGAAAAGAAAAAGGAGCTCATGGACTGGAGGAGAGAGGCGTTTATAGAATTCATCAGTTTGAAAAGCAGGAAATGATTGTAGTATGCCGACCGGAAGAAAGTAAGATGTGGTTCGATAAATTGTGGCAAAATACAGTAGACTTATTCCGCTCTCTCGACATTCCTGTTCGGACATTAGAGTGTTGTTCAGGAGATCTGGCCGATTTGAAAGTAAAATCGATTGACGTGGAAGCTTGGTCTCCAAGACAGAAAAAATATTTTGAAGTAGGAAGCTGTTCAAATTTAGGAGATGCGCAGGCAAGAAGATTAAAGATTCGTGTATCCGGAAAAGAAGGCAAATATTTTGCACATACATTAAATAATACAGTAGTAGCACCTCCTAGAATGTTGATTGCATTTTTGGAAAATAATCTGCAGGCAGATGGAAGCGTTAAAATTCCGGAAGTGCTGCAGCCATATATGGGTGGCATGAAAGAAATTCGTTGAGCCCGTGACCGGCAAAAAAAGTCCAGCTAAGAAATGTCAAGAGGTGATATGAAAAAAGTTAAATTTATTACAACAGAGCAAAAAGGGTAATCTTAATAGACCATTCCAAAATATAGGATTGGTCAGGACTAAATATTCAGAG
>CALWCS010000113.1 GCA_944376425.1 uncultured Lachnospiraceae bacterium
TGGGCAACGAAAAGCTGAGTTGCCCAGATTTCTTCTGCATCATGTTCTACCCATCCCGGTCTTGGGAAATACTGTGTAAATTCTTTCTGTGCCACACTGCAGACTTCTCCTTTTTCATTAAAAAGAATGCATCGGCTGCTTGTCGTCCCGGCATCCAGTGCCATAATATATTTCCCCATTTTGGTACCTCCTTTTCCTTTTTTATTTTATCATTTTATGATAAAGCGGACAAGTCTGCATCGTTTTACGAAATCTTTCCTTTTTTATCCCATCATCCTCTGAACATCAATCCTGCCCCATCCTTGTTTTCTTTTTGGAAATCCTAAATCGACTGCGGATTCTTGAAGACGCATTTTCACTTCCACATTTGTCATATCCGGATATTTTGAGAGCAGTAACGCTATACATCCTGAGACAACCGGAGTCGCCATCGACGTTCCGCTTTTTCTTCCGTAAAAATGCTCTCTTCTTCCTGGGGTTGTACATGAGATCACATTCGTTCCAGGTGCTGTGATATCTGGTTTACAGATACACTCACATGTCGGACCTCTGCCTGAGTAATGATACGGAATCTTATTTTGATATCGATCTGTCTCATCATCGTCACAGGATCCGACTGTAATGACTTTTCTGCTGTTTCCAGGAACCGTCACGCTTCCATCGTCAGGTCCCATATTTCCTGCTGCAACGACTACGACAATGCCAGAATCCCATGCTTTTTCCACCCACTCTACCAGTAATTTTTCTTTTTTGTCTCCTTGCTCATTTAAGGCACCTACAGAGATGTTCATAATCCGAATCTGATATTCTTCTTTGTTTTGAATACACCAATCGATTCCCTGAATCACATCAATCATATTTCCGTTTCCTCTTCTGTCTAAGACTTTTAAGCTGATCAGCCTGCTTTTTGGAGCAATCCCCATAAAACGTCCCGCTGATTTTTTCCCATTTCCGCAGATAATTCCCGATACATGCGTCCCATGAGAACAATCATCATACGGTTTTTTCTTTTTATTTAAAAAATCTCGAAATGTTAAAATCTGTTCTCTCAAATCGATATGCGGATAAATTCCGGTATCTAACACGACCGTCGTAATTCCCTGTCCATAAAAGCCTTTTTCATATGCAGATGCTGCGTGAATGATTCTTCTTACACGATCCATGTCTGATTCCTTTCTGCTTTTTTATTTTTTCTTTTTGTTTCATCTTTTTTCTTCTGAAAAAAGATCTTTTATATTTTATTCACGCACAAGGTATTTTGCGCATTTGCATATCTTTCTTTCTAATGGGAAACAGTAAAGATATCTGCTTTATAAAATGTCACAAAACTGAAACATTTTCTTTTTAAATTGAGAGAATCTTGAAACTCTGTATTGTTAATCTAAGATTATCAAAAAAACACGGAGGGTTTTCGCTTATGAAAATAATCAATGTAAAACATAAAATTACATGCAAACATAAATTTTACGGCTCTGCTGTTATACTTGCAGCTTCTGTCATCACAACATTGCCTCATTTTGTGGAGATTACGGAAAATCTCATCACTTACGGCTTTACCTTTTCTCTGTTTTGCGCGCCTGCTTTTTTGCTCTTTACAAAAAAAATACGTCAGTCGTGATTTCTTTTGCAGTTTTGATTTTACTTTGTATCTTTTTCGTACAATCCGGTCTTTTTTCTTCTTCGGATCAAATGAAACTTTTTTTAGACCAGATGGGAATCTTAGCTCCTATGATTTTTATTCTTCTTCAGATTATCCAAGTCGTCATTCCTGTCATTCCAGGCGGAGTCAGCTGTGTCATCGGAGTTGTTGTTTTCGGACCATTTTACGGATTTATCTATAACTATATCGGACTTGCAATCGGATCAACCATTAATTTTCTTCTTGCCAAAAAATATGGAAAAACAGTACTCTTAAAATTTGTATCTGAAAAAAATTATGAGAAATATACCTCTTGGCTGGAAAAAGGCAAAAAATTTGATATTCTTTTTACACTTGCTCTTTTTCTTCCAGGTTCCCCCGACGACTTTTTGTGTCTGCTTGCTGGTCTGACGCCTATGTCATGTAAAAAATTTCTTACCGTTTTTCTTTTGTCCAAGCCTCTTTCTCTTGCGGGATACAGTGTGGGACTTAGCGTTATCACTTCTTGGCTTACGTCTGTATTTTAAAGACAAATATCAATTGCAGATGGCGATGTGTACTTTGATTCTGTTCACATCGTCATTTTTAAATTCTGCTTTTCTTTGAAAGACAAATCATGTATAATATCGGGATGAAACAGACTCTTCTTTTTGAAGATCTGCCATCATCAGGAGGTTATTTTTATGTACCATCAAACTGCATCTCTTAACAGGAAAGACCAGATCAAACATGTATTTTTCAGGGGACTTCCCTCTCTTTTTTTATTTGAGCTTGTTTTTCGCGGGCTTTGCCTTTTTTTCTTTCGTCCGATCGGTAAAGAACTAATCCGCATGATGCTGAATATCAGCGGAGATTCTGTCTTATTTAACTATAATATTCTGAAAATTTTGTTATCCATGCCTGGGATCGCTGCCATTATCTTAATTTTATGCTTTTCCTCACTATTGACTTATTTTGAATTTTCAGTTATTTTTTTGAAACTTTACAGTATTTTTACCGGTATGCCGCAGTCTCTTAAAACCACAATGAAACTGTCTATGACAACGTTTCTGAGTATTTCCAGCTTAAAGGTGATCGGCTATTTTATTTACAGTGTCCTTTTTCTTCCGTTCGAATCTGTCATTTTGCGTCCTTCCATTATGCCGTCTTTGCAGATTCCCAATTTTATCACCAGCGAATTTTCCAAACGCTGGTATGGACCGGCTGTTTTAAATGCCGCTTATCTTTTCTTGTTTCTTTTGTTTTTAGCGCTGCTTTTTGTACTTCCGGTTATGATTTTAAACCGTCAAACTTTTTTTTGTTCCTGCAAAACCAGTATCCAAATCTGGAAAAAGACTGACATACGCCATATTTGCCTTCTTGTACTGCTTGTTTTTGTCTGGATTATCCTCTTTCTTTATCCTGGATGGATTCCTACTGACTTTTCAGAACTATTTGAAGAAAATATGATCAAAACATTATGCATGATCTTTTTTTCCGGAGATACTCTGATCAAAGCGGTCCTTGCCGTTCTTGTATGGGCTTTCAAAACTGTTTTTATGCTTCTTTTTTGTACGGTGTTACTGTCATCTTTTTTACAGTCAGGCATTTCCGTTACTTTTGATATTCCATACTTAAAAACGGTTGACCGGACGATTGCGGCTGCGAGAAGTCTTGTTTCGAAACTTTATTTTCAGGTTTCTGATTATTTTCATCCGTTTCTTCAAAGGATTCCTCATTCCAGAGTCACAGGCGGATGTATCGTGTCTGCATTCCTGCTTGGAGCGGGACTGTTCCTCTACAGTTTTGCCCAGTCTCCTCCTGCTCTTCACAAACCTCTTGTGATCGGACACCGCGGCAGTGATCTAGGAATTGAAAATACTGTTACAGCTGTCGATGGCGCTATAAAAAGCGATGCCGATTTTGCAGAACTTGATATTCAGCTTTCCAAAGATAAGATCCCTGTCGTTATCCACGACTCCAATCTTAGCCGTCTTGCCCAGTCAAACCATTCTGTCAGTGATCTGACGTTTGAAGAACTGACACAGTATTCTCTAAGTCAAAACGGACAGATAGATCAGATCCCTTCCCTCGAAGAAATTATGGCATCTCAAGGTGGGCAGATCCGTCTTCTGATTGAATTAAAAGTTTCTTCTGCAGACGAAAAAGAGCCGCTCGTTGACGCGGTCCTGGCTCTGATTGATACCTACCATTTTTCAAATCGATGTATGATTATGTCTCTTGATTATGATATGGTTCATATGGTTCAGCAAAAAAATCCTGAATTGATTGCAGGCTACTGTATGTTTGGAAATTTCGGAGATGCTACCGTCCAAAGTCTTCTTGATTTAGAAGTAGATTTCTTGGCGATTGAAGAAAACATGGTGACAAAAGATTTCGTTACAACCTGCCGTCGGGCTTGGCTGCCTGTCTATGTTTGGACTGTAGATGACAAAGAACAGATGGAGCGCTATCTCGATATGGGCGTGATCGGACTGATTTCTGACAAACCGTATCTGGTCAGGGAAGTGGTAGATTCGCATCAATACAGTGGCATAAAAGATGGTATTTCCTATTACTGGGGCAGCTAATCTCCGGCATACTAGGCATTCATCTTACGATAAAAGTAGACTGCCGGCACTGCAAATACACTGACATAAATTACATATCCAAGCAAGTCGATCAGAGACTGAAAAAAGAGTGCTCCGGTATTAAATACTGCATAGACTGCAAGCAAAACAGAAACTGTCACTAAAATATTGGTAAAGATTTTTTTCATCCTATCGTTCCTCCCGTTTTTTCATTTTTTATCTTTTCCCCTGTCTGGTACAGGGGATTGCTTTTTTCTATAATGGTATCTTATCACTTCGTTCTCTCAATTTTGTCTCATTTTTTCAAAAAAAGATTTCGAAATTGAGACAATCTAACGTCCGTTCTTTTTTCTTTATTCTTTAAAACGGACTAAGGAAACTGGTACATTTTTTAAATGTTTCAAAATTGAAACATTTTTCTTTTAGGCTGAAACATTGATGATAGAATCCGATGGTATCCTATTGGTAAATCAAACAAGAAAGGAAAGAGATTTGTTATGATAGACTCTGCAATTGTTCAAGTAAGAAATTTAAAAAAATATTACGGCAGCGGTTCCAATCTTGTCAAAGCATTAGATGGAATTGACCTCGATATTACAGAAGGTTCTTTTACTTCTATCGTAGGAAGTAGTGGCAGCGGAAAGTCAACGCTTTTGCATATTATGGGCGGATTAGACACTCCCACTGAAGGAACTGTATTCGTTTCCGGAAGGAATCTCTTTGAGATGACAAGGGAACAAATCACGATCTATCGCAGAAGAAATATCGGTGTTGTCTTTCAGCATTATAATCTGATCTCAATGCTCAATGTCTACGAAAATATCGTTTTCCCTCTGGAAATTGACGGAAATGAACCAGACCGCGATTTTATTGACGAAATCATCACAGCTCTTAGGATTCGTCCGTATCTAAACCGCAGTGTCACTCAGCTTTCTGGCGGGCAGCAGCAACGCGTCGCAATTGCAAGAGCACTCGCTGTCAAGCCTTCCATTTTATTATGCGATGAACCTACCGGAAACCTCGATACCCGTACAAGTCAGGATGTTGTCGGACTTTTAAAATCTTGCAGCATGCGTTTTCATCAGACAATTATTATGATTACTCATAATGAAGAAATCGCACAGCTTTCCGACTATATCATTCATATTGAAGACGGAAAACTGATACACAGAAAGTGGGGAGAGCCATGTCTTTAATTCAAAACAACAATAAAAAGCCGCTTCTTCGTCTTGCTCTGCGCAATCTCAAAGCGCATCGTTTCCGCACCCTTAGCATTGTCACAACCATTTTTTTATGCGCCTGCCTTATGACGGCGCTTCCTCTTATTAACACCATTTCCTTTCTTCAGATTAATGCAGATTCCTCTTTAAAAGAACATGCTTCCTATATCAATCTGACGCAGGAACAACTCGACGTTTTAAGTTCGGATCCCCATTTTTCCTCTACTCTTCTTTTCAAGGAAGGAGAGATTGTTTCGGCAGATACAGAATATGTCCGT
>CALWCS010000114.1 GCA_944376425.1 uncultured Lachnospiraceae bacterium
AAAAAACTGATTTCGGAAATTGTGTGGATGTACGTCTATGTGCGCCGGTACTGGATGCTGATCTTGTTTTATATTCTGCTTGGCGCGTCGGGATCGGTGCTGAGTCTGGGCACTTCGATGGTGAGCAGAAATCTGATCGATGCAGTCACCGGGGTGAACCAGGAACATATTATTGAGGTGGCGTCTGCCTATGTGGGCGTAGGCGTGGCGCAGATTTTTATCAATGCGGTAAAGACGAGAATCTCTCTGAAAATCCGGTTAAAGGTGACGAATGAAATTCGTGCGGACATCTATGAACAAGTGCTAAATACAGACTGGTCGTCTTTAGCGAAATACCGTTCCGGAGATCTGCTGTACCGGGTCAATGGAGATGCCAACATGGTGGCGAACAGTATTTTGACGTTTCTTCCAAATGTTGTTACTTCCCTGATCAGTTTCGGCGGAGCTTTTGTGATTGTGATGCAAAATGATCCGATTATGGCAGTGCTTGCGTTTGCAGGCGCGCCGGTTTCTTTGCTTTCTACAAGATACACGACAAGAAAAATGCGTGATTTTCAAAAAGAAACGCAAAACCTCTCGAGCGACCGGACGGTCTTTGATCAGGAGACGTTTCAGAATCTGCAGTTTATCAAGGCATTTGGAATGCTTGATGAGGTGAAGAAAAAGTTTCATGCGATTCAGGAGCGGTCCGTCGATATGTCTTTAAGACAAAATAAATTTCAGGCGAGAGCCACCATCTTAAATTCTTTGATTGGACAGGCACTGGGATATGTATGCTATGGATTTGCCGTTTACCGGCTGTGGCAGGGAGAAATCAGCTATGGAATGATGACAATGTTTGTCTCGATGGCTGGATCGCTAAGAGGCGCATTGAGCGGACTTGTTGCTTTAATCCCTTCTGTGGTGCGCGCCGGAGTCAGTGCGGAGCGGATCATGGAGGTGGTTTCGCTTCCAAGAGAATCGGACAAATACGATAAAGAAGCAAAGGAAATCAAGGAACACGGAAGAAAAGAGGGCGTCTATGTCCATATGGAGTCGGCAGACTTTGCGTATGAAGAAGAGCAGTGGGTTTACAAAAATGCCTCGTTTCGCGCAGATCCGGGAGAGATTGTCGCTTTGATCGGTCCTTCCGGACAGGGAAAGACGACGACGCTGAACTTGATTTTAGGATTGTATCATCCGCAAAAAGGCAGGGTACTGCTGGGAAATCCTTCCGGAAAGAGTCTGGAAGCGTCTTCCTCGACCCGGTGTCTGTGCAGTTACATCCCGCAGGGCAATACGCTGTTTTCCGGTACGATTGCGGAAAATATGAGGATGGTAAAACCGGACGCAACGCAAGAAGAAATCCGCAGCGCACTGGAGGCGGCGTGCGCCTGGGAATTTGTCGAAAAGTTAGAAGACGGCATTGAGACTCAGGTAAGAGAGAGAGGACAGAGGTTCTCAGAAGGACAAAAACAAAGACTCTCGATTGCCAGAGCGCTGCTTGCCGATGCTCCGGTGATGATTTTAGATGAGGCGACGAGTGCGCTCGATGTGACGACGGAGCGCAGAGTTTTGCGCAGAATTATTAAAAAGGAGCCTCACCGCACGGTGATTGTGGCTGCCCATCGTCCAAGCGTATTTTCTATGTGCAGCAGAGTCTACCAAGTACATGATCAGACGATTCTGGAAGTAGACGAGAAGGGAATCGAAGAATTTTTAAATGCTTTTTAAGTAAGAGAAAAGAAATGAGGTAAGAAATGAAATACGTCAGGATCATAGTAGTACTTCTTTTTATCGCATCTTTGGGAATCTACGGATCAGGAGTGATAAAAGAAAGACGGGAGGAAGATCCTACCATGCCATCGATTACGAGCGATCGGGAAGTCGTGGAAGTTTCGGTCAACTATGAAGAAGCTGACCTGCTGGAAGGGCTGACGGCTTATGATGAAAAAGACGGGGATCTGACTTCTGAAATTTTAGTGGGAGAATTTTCACAATTTATAGAAGAAGGTATCTGTAATGTTACCTATGTAGTATTTGACAGTTCCAATCAGGCGGCAAGACTGAGCAGAAGAGTACAGTTTACAGACTATGAGTCTCCGAAATTTACACTGAGCGAGCCTCTTGTGTTTACCGTGGGAAACAGCCAGAGCGCATCGGAAAAAATCGGCGCAACGGATCTTTTGGATGGCAATATTTCAAATCTTGTCAAACAGACCGGATCTACGATCGACTATCGGACAGCCGGGGCGTATTCGATCAGCGTAGAGGTGACAAACAGTTTTGGAGACGTAGAAGAAGCGACTCTGCCGGTTCATGTGGTGGAGCCGTCAAGACAAGCTTTGGAAATCGGACTTTCCCAGACGATTGTCTATTTAAAACAAGGAGAATCTTTTCAGCCAAGACAATATATCGAAACGTTAGAGGACAGTTACGGCGAGGCACTCGATACAGACTTGATTGAGATTGACTCAAATGTAGATACGCAGACAGAAGGATGTTATGAAGTACATTATCAGGCAGAAAATGAAAACGGACTGATTGGAGAAACCTGGATGACAGTCATTGTCCGGGCATAGAGGAGTGAAGGTATGGAAGAGACAAGAGAGTTTCATTTGGATGAAATCAGCGTGCGCAGTATCTGCATCGATGTCCTGAAAAATATTTGGCTGATTGTGCTCTCAGCCGCTGCCGCATGGTTTGCTGTGACAGGAGCGGAAAAATGGATTTATGTTCCGGAATATACGGCAACGGCGACGTTAGTCGTCAATGCGACAGGCAACACAAACGCCTATTCTTCGCTGGTGCTGACCAATCAGATGGCTTCTGTATTCAGTGAAGTGTTTCAGAGCAATGTATTAAGGGACAGAATTGCAGAAGATTTAGGTATGGATTCGGTGGAAGGCGAAATTTCCACCAGTGTGATTGAAGAGACGAACCTGATTATTTTAAGAGTCACCTCGGTCAACCCAAGACAGACGTATCTGATGATTCAGTCTGCTTTGGATAATTATGATACGGTTTCTGATTATCTGTTTTCCAACGCAGTGCTGCGGATTCTTCAGGAACCGACCGTTCCGGTCAGCCCTTCGAATGTTCTGGATCTAGGGCGTATCCGGAAAATCGGCATGTTAGGAGCTGCCGCGGCAATCACGGTCGCAGTAATCTTATTTTCCGTTTTGCGGTTTACGATTAAGACAAAAGAAGGAGCCAAGAGAAATCTGGACGGAAAAATTCTGGGCATTGTTCCCTATGTGAGAAAAAGGAAGACATGGAAGGAAACCATGCATCGAAAAAACAGATCTCTTTTGATCAGTTCTCCGTTAGTCAGCATGATTTTTTCGGAATCCGTAAGAAAGGTCGTTACGAGACTGGATCATCATATAAAAAGAAGAAATCAGAAAGTCATTATGGTTACGAGCGTGCTGGAAAACGAAGGAAAGTCTACCGTAGCGGCAAATCTGGCGCTTGCGCTGGCAGAAAAAGAGAAAAGAGTCGTATTGTTGGACGGAGACTTTAAGAAACCGGCACAGTATAAAATTTTTTCGCGCCCGCAGACAAACAACGTGTGGATGATCGATTATCTGACCGGCAAAGCTCCGATGAATGAAGTCTTTGCCTATGATAAGAATACGAATCTGTTTACGGTCTATCAAAATTCCGGGGTACGAAATTCCAGCGGACTGCTCGGATCCGACAATATGAGAACTTTGGTAGAAACATGCAGAGAAAATATGGATTATGTGATCTTGGATTCTCCTCCGATGGCGTTTTCCAGCGATGCGGAACTGATGATGAGAATGGTAGACGCCGTCGTTTTAGTAGTCTGCCAAGATCGGGCGGACATCCGGGCTATCAATGATGCTGCCGATACGATCCGTCAAAACAAGGTAGATTTTGCAGGATTTGTACTGAATGCTTTTCATAAAGACGTAGCTTTTGAACATAGCAGAGAGTACGGCAAATATTACAGACACGCAGAAAAAGAAGAAGTTTCGGAGGGATAAGAGATGGAAGAACAAAGAGAAGACGTCATTGATCTTGGAACCTTACTGTGGAATTTCTTTCGGGGATTAAAAGCTGCTTGGTGGCTGATTCCTGTCTTGGCTTTGCTTGGCGGAGCCTTCGGTTATGTAAAGTCATCAGGATTTTATACTCCGATGTACCGTTCGAGCGCTTCCTTTACTGTCCTGACAGGGGGCAATGGAAGCACCAGTACAGAAAGCTATAATTTTTATTATGACAGCTCAACGGCAGGGCAGATGGCAAGGACATTTCCGTATATTCTGGGAAGCAATCTTTTGACAGAGGAAATCAAGGCAGATCTGGGGACAGACACAATCAATGGAAGTATTTCTGCACAGGCTGTCTCAGATTCTAACCTGATTACGATGTCTGTTGTAAGCAATGATCCGCAGGACGCAAAGGAGATTTTAGAGTCGGCAATCAGGGTATATCCGGATGTGGCAAGATTTGTCATCGGAAATACGAGATTTAATATGATCGACATCCCTTCAGAACCGACTCAGCCCTATAATCAGCCTAATTACAGCAGACAAGTCATGAAATGGGCGGCGGCAGGAGCGGCGGGAGCAGTACTGGTAATTGCGCTTGCGGCACTTCTGAAAAAGACGGTGCAAAGACCTGAAGAATTAAAAGCAGTCATGAGTCTGTCCTGCCTTGGAAATGTGCCAGAGATTAAATTTAAGGCGAGAGGAAAGAAATACAAGAAGAAAATTTCGATTTTTAATCATCGGATTCCGCATGGATTTAAAGAAAGCATACTCAGTCTGATGGTAAGACTGGAACGGGAAATGGACAGTAAAGGAGCAAAAGTGCTTTTAGTGACGAGCACAGTTGCAGGAGAGGGAAAGTCGACCATTGCTTTAAATCTTGCCTACGCTGCAGCTTCTCACGGAAAAAAAGTACTTTTAATTGATGCAGACTTGAGAAAACAGACGATACGGCGGGAAATCACAGATAAGCCGGGCGAAGGACTCGAAAACATTATGTTTGGAAACACTTTGCTGGAAGAAGCAGTGTTTCATGACAGAAACACCGGAATCTGGCTGCTCGGCGCTGACCGCCCGGCACGAAGAATTCCAAAGATTTTAAATCATCCGAAGATGGAGGAACTGATACATACATGCAGAAATACAATGGACCTGATTATTCTGGACGCCCCACCATGCGAGCTGTTTGAAGACGCGGGAATTCTGTCTGAATATGCAGACTGCATTTTGTATGTCATCCGCAATGATTTTGTACAGAAGAGAAAGGTGATAGACGGAGTGTCCAGCCTGGAAGAAAGCAGTGCATCGATGCTGGGATATGCGTTTAATGAAGTACCGGTTCACAAAGGCGGTTATGGTTACTATGGATATGGAAAATACGGTTACGGCTACTACGGATACGGAAAATACGGCTATGGAGAGAAAAAAGATAAAAACGCTTTAGATGGAAACGCATATTAAATTTACAGTAGCCTGACAGGAGAGAACAGAGGTGGAACAAGGTGAGAGAAAAAAGCTTTGTTTTCAGAATTTTGGGAATCGGCGCATTTCTTTTGCTACTGCTGCTTTTTTTGATAGCAAAAAGACAGGAAATGCCCAAGAATCAGGTTAAGGAAAAAGACACACAAGAGACGACAGTGGAGTTGAATTTTCAACCGGAAGTCTTAGAGTACGACGGCAGCGGAATGTTGGATTTACTGGAAGGCGTGGAAGCAAAAACAAAAGATGGAACAGATCTTACCGATCAGGTTCAGGCAATATTAACCGGAGACGGAACGCAAAATCAGAAAAAGATCCGATATTCTGTATTCTCAGAAGATGGGGAGGAAGTGACAAGGACAAGAACGCTTCAGATGACAGGCTATACAGGACCGAAATTGACAGTCAGTTCTTCGCTAGATCTGACGGCAGAAGATCTTGATGATTTAGTTTCCTATTTGACAGAAGAAAAAGCGTTAAGCGCAGACGACGGATTTGGGAGAGATGCTTCCGGACAGGTTACGTGGGTGAGACAGCGCATAGGAGAAGGAACATACGAAATTACCTTTACGCTGCGAAATGATTATATGGATACGGTCAGTACACAGACAGAAGCATCGATCAGCGGAGACGTTTCCGATCTTACGCTGGAACTTGCCTACACCAGTATCTCGATTCCGGCAGGAAGCAGTTTCTACCCGCTCGATTATGTAGTGACAGCACAAGACCCTGATTACGGAGAAATTCTATCCAGAATTCAGATCATCAATACGGTGAATGTAAACCAGCCAGGCACTTATTTTGTAACTTACACACTTCTTTCCCTGGACGGGACGCAGAAGGCGGAAGCGTCTATGCAGGTAATTGTGACAGGAGGAAACCAGCATGATTGATCTCCATATTCATATTTTGCCGGGAATAGACGACGGAGCGCAGTCGTGGGATGATGCAGTAGAGATGGCACAGATTGCCGTAGACTCGGGAGTGCGTGTGATTGCAGCTACGAGTCACAGCAACTTGCCGGCTTCGATTCATACGGAGGAAGCCGAGCGATATTTCGGACAACTGGAACGATTCCGAAGACTGCTGGATCAGGAAAAGATTCCTCTGACGGTAGTCTGCGGAATGGAAATTTTTGCAGAAGGAAATTTCTTAGAGAGACTAAAGAGAGAAAAATTGCTGACTTTAAATCATACGCGATATGCGTTGATGGAATTTGCTCTTCACGAAGCGGCGTCGGAGATTTACCGGGTTTTGGCAGAAGTAAAAAAAGAAGGATTTTATCCCGTTTTGGCGCATCCGGAACGGTATCTTTGCGTACAGAAAGTACCGGCGCATGTCTATGAATGGTATCAAATGGGAACGGTAATCCAGATCAATAAAGGAAGTGTTCTGGGGCGATTTGGAAGAAAGGTGCAAAGAACCGCAGAATCTCTGCTTAGACATAGACTGGCTGCCGTGGCAGCTTCCGATGCGCATAGTCCGGTAATCCGCACGCCGGATATGGAAGAATTACAGCGAATACTCTCGCAGGAGTATGGCGAGGGATGCGCCAGACTTTTATTGTCTGAAAATCCAAGAAGAATATTGGAAAATAAAAAAGTGTTATGGGATCGTCCGATTCCGTATGATTATTTTGCAGGTTAAATCTCAGATACAATGAGCGGATGAATCAAAAGCCAAAAATACAAGGGGGAAACAACAGCATGAGGATGTATGTTACATACAGTAAAAAGATTAAACATTATAATCACATATTGAAGGCGACTGTAGAAGCATACCGGAATGCTGTGGATTTTTTTATAAACGTATGCTTGGAGGAATGGGAAGCGCTATCGATGATTGATCCATCATTTGAACGTCAGGCGTTTGTAGAAAAATTAACACATGGAACGTCAAAAAGACCTTGTGTGAAATATGATTTTGATCATGCAGATAAAAAATTTTACAAATTTCCAAGCTATCTGCGCAGAGGGGCAATATCAGAAGCTATCGGCAAGGTATCGTCATACCAAAGAAGTCTTGAAAAGTGGAAGAACAACCCAAAGAGAAAAGCGCCGGGACTGCCAAGGGCTGGATATATCTATCCTTGCATGTACCGGGATAATATGTATTATAAACGGAGTCTCTATACTGCTAAAATTAAAGTTTTTATCCGCAATACATGGGACTGGCTGACGGTAGAGCTGCGAAAGTCTGATGCAGATTATATCAGAAGATATTGCGCATCGTACAAAGAGTGCGCTCCGACACTTCAAAAACGCGGAAAAAAGTGGTATTTAGATTTTGCATATGAAAAAACGGCGTCTCTTTCGGAGATTGACACTTTGGAACAGACAATTGTTGCGGTAGGTTTTGGAAGAAATAATACGTGCACATGTGCTGTGATGCAGTCAGACGGCACTATCTTAGGCAGAAAATTTTTGAAACTGCTTAAAGAACAAGACTCTCTGATGCACAGTATGAATCGTATCAAAAAGGCGCAGCAGCATGGAGCAAGGAAAATGCCGCGCCTATGGGGAAAAGTCAATGGAATCTGTCGTGACATGGCAGTAAAGACAGCACGGTTTATTATAGAAACGGCTGTGCAGTACCATGCTGACGTCATTGTCCTGGAACACTTAAAACAAAAAAATACAAAAAAAGATTCTGAGTATGAAAAACTTTGCCTGTGGAAAAAAAAGAAAGCACAGGAAATCGTGATCGGAAAAGCACATCGGAACGGTATGCATATCCGGCGTGTATGCGGATGGAATGCTTCCCGGCTTGCCTATGATGGATCGGGAAAAGCAAGATGTATGCGATATTTTGCAGACGGAATCAAAAAATATCACGATTCTGTCTGTGTATTTCCAAATGGGAAAATCTATCATTGTGATTTAAATGCAAGTTATAACATAGGGGCACGATATTTTATTCGTGAGATTTTAAAATCCTTGTCTGTGAAGGAAAGGTTGGACATTGAGGCAGAAGTTCCTCAGTGTTCCAGGAGAAGCACCTGCACCTGGTCTGACCTGATTACCTTGCAAGCGGCGCTCGCAGCCTGATACTGTTGAAATTGGGATGCTGAATGCAGGGTGTATGGACAGAGAGGCTGTCCGATCCTCTTAAAGAGGAACCGCCGTAAGGCGGCAATAGGAAGCGTGTGGCTTTTTAGCCATATGAGGTTTCACTTGAAAGAAAAATCAGCAAGTTGTGCAAATTTAAAATCCGGATGTTAAATGGTTTTATGGGTCGAAAGGTCATGTTTTTTCAGTAAAAAATACAGAATCTTTTGACTCTTATTTTTTTAATATAAAAAAAAGATAAAAATGAAAAAAAGAGTTGTAATTTCGAAAAAAAGGAGTATAATGAAATTGTTAAAAAAATATCAAACTTAAAATTAAGGAGGAAAAGAAGATGGGAAGTTTTACATTGCCAAGAGATTTATATCAGGGAAAAGGCTCTTTGGAAGAACTGAAAAATTTAACAGGAAAAAAGGCAGTTGTCGTAGTAGGCGGCGGTTCTATGAAACGGTTTGGATTTTTAGATCGTGCCGTGAACTATTTAAAAGAAGCAGGAATGGAAGTACAGTTATTTGAAAATGTAGAGCCAGATCCAAGTGTGGAGACAGTGATGAAAGGTGCAAAGATGATGCAGGAATTTGAGCCGGACTGGATTGTGGCAATGGGCGGAGGTTCTCCGATTGATGCCGCAAAAGCAATGTGGGCATTCTATGAATATCCGGAGACAACGTTTGAACAGCTCATTACTCCTTTTAGTTTCCCGACACTTCGCACAAAGGCAAAATTCTGTGCAATTCCTTCCACTTCAGGAACTGCAACGGAAGTAACGGCTTTTAGTGTAATTACAGATTATGAGAAGGGAATTAAATATCCTCTTGCAGACTTTAATATTACTCCTGATATTGCAATTGTAGATCCGGAACTTGCTGAGACAATGCCGAAAAAACTGACAGCACATACAGGAATGGATGCTATGACTCATGCAATTGAAGCATACGTTTCCACGCTTCACTGCAATTATACAGATCCTCTGGCGCTTCATGCGATTAAGATGATACACAGAGATCTCAAAAAATCATACGATGGCGATATGGAAGCACGGGACAATATGCATGATGCACAGTGTCTTGCCGGTATGGCCTTTTCTAACGCGCTTTTAGGAATTGTCCATTCTATGGCACATAAAACCGGCGCTGCTTACACAGGCGGACATATTGTTCATGGATGTGCAAATGCAATGTACCTGCCAAGAGTCATCCAGTACAATGCAAAGGTGGAAGAAGCTGCAAAACGTTATGCAGAGATTGCAGATTTTATCGGACTGG
Source organism: uncultured Lachnospiraceae bacterium (assembly GCA_944376425.1). Taxonomy (GTDB): domain Bacteria; phylum Bacillota; class Clostridia; order Lachnospirales; family Lachnospiraceae; genus JAGZHZ01. Next base: position 9,805 of record CALWCS010000114.1, read on the forward strand.
GCGGCACTACGACAGAAGAAAAAGTAGCGGCGTTAGTTGCAGAAATTAAGAAAATGAATGATTCTTTGGATATTCCAAAATGCATCAAAGAATATGAAGGCGGAATTATTGATGAGAAGGAATTCATGGAAAAACTGCCAAAGGTTGCAGAGCTTGCTATTGGAGATGCATGCACTGGATCAAATCCAAGAATTCCAACCCAGGAAGAAATGGAAAAATTGCTGAAAGCATGCTACTATGGAGAAGATATCAATTTCTAATAGCTTCTAATAGTGTAATCAAAATCGGAAAATAACAAACAGACCAAAGAATGCTCTGACAGTAACAAAGATAAAGATAGAAATAGAACAAATACCTTCACAGAAATGAGATACTTTCATGGTTATGATTTGATGAAACATGATGGAAATCCTGTGGAGGTATTTGTATTTTTATAGGATATCTTACCGATGTCTTTTAATTTTACATATTATTAGTTCATAAGGTGATTTTTGAGACGACAGATTATTTGAGTTTATAATTATGTTTCTGTTTCTGGGACAGTCAGAAGTTTCGTTCCAATCGCAGACTCGTCGATTTTCTTATTTTGCTGCGCCATCTATTAACAACTGCTTTGCTAAATTCGCCTGCACGCAGGCTCAGGGGCAAAGCAGTTGTCATTAGGCTTGCAAAATTGCGAAAATCTACCGAATGTCTGCGATTTGGAATCGAAATTTCTTCCTGTCCCTTTTTTTCTTTGCAGAGAACATTAAAAACTCATCTATTTATAAAAGAGAGTTTTCTCATATCGAATGCAATCACGATTGAGATATCGTTCCCTTTACTCAAGTGTATATCAGAATTGCTTTTTATAAAAATTCAAGATAAATAAAAATTTGAAAAAATATTAATTATATCATAATTAAATGATATAAATAAAATAAATATAAAATTTACTGATATATTTCGTAGAATATACAATTCTACGAACAATTCTATCATCTTTTTATGATGAAATCAAGGTATTTTTCTATACTTTATTTTAAATGATGACATAAAACGAACTGAAATACAGATTTTTATTAGAACATTAATCAATAAAATTAAAATATACGGTTTTTATGATGATATATTGCAAAAAAAGGAGATTATGATGGAGCAGAAAAAAACAACAGTTTGGGAAATTGCTTGTCAATGGATAGATGAGAGAAGAAAACAGGTAGCGCCGTCTACTGCGATAAAATATACGCAACTGATGGAACACTATATAAAACCTTACTTTCTTTCTATCACTTGCGACGAAATAGAGGAAAAGACTTTAAATAATTTTTATCATAAAATTTATACAGATTCCGGGCAGAAACATCTTTCCTTAAATAATATGAGAATTATTTTTATGATTATGAATCATACCCTGGAATATGGTTACATGAAACGTTATCTTGATCAGAAGTTTTATATAAAGCCCTGTCTTGGAAAGAAAAAACCAGTTGTACATGTATTTACAAAAGAAGAACAGATTAAGATAGAACGGTATATTCTCAGTCACCCTAATGTCTATTCTCTCGCCATTTTGCTGGCACTGTATTCAGGAATAAGAATTGGAGAGCTATGCGCTTTAAAATGGGAAGATATTGATTTTGAAAATGGATTTCTTCAAGTGACTAAATCAGTGCAAAGATTAAAAAATTTTTCTGATTCCGGTTCCGGCAAGACGGCATTAATTGTCTCAGCACCCAAAACGAGTGCTTCTTGCAGGATTATTCCGCTTGCAAAATTTGTTATAGAATATATGAAAAAACAATATGACTTTTCAAAAAAAAACTATTATATATTTTCAAACCGGCAAGATCAGCCTCTTGATCCGCGTACCTTACAATACGCCTATCGAAAAATCCTAAAACAATGTAACGTTTCCTATTTGAATTTTCATTGTTTGCGCCATACATTTGCCACTCGGTGTGTGACAATCGGATGGGATATGAAAACACTAAGTGAGATTCTTGGACATGCTCAGATAAAAATTACAATGGAATATTATTTTCATTCTTCGTTAGAGTACAAAAAAGCACAGATGAATAAGCTTTTTTGGATGTCGTAGAATTGTATATTCTGCGAAATCTTTTAAGAGGTATTAAATATATTATATCCCCAAAAATAAGATTTTATGAATAACAGAAACTTTTTTATAAAAAAGGATGAAATGGTGTATATACAGTCATTAAGGCAGGTGACAGGAGGAAACTGAAATGGAGAAAGAAATTTATGTTCCGGTAGCAGGATGGGAAGCATTCGGCATAGAAGAAAAACTTGCTAAAAAGGCACTCAAAGGAGAAAATGAAGAGTTTATCAATGAAGTATTAAAACGAGTAAACGAGGAGAAAACAAAATGAAACTAAAAGACGGATTGATTCTGCGAAAAGTAGCAGGGCAGTATGTCATTGTGCCGGTCGGAAAAAGAGTGAGGGAAATTTCTTCTATCGTCTATCTGTCTGCAACCGCCTCCTATTTGTGGGATTATATGAAAGATCACGAATTTGAGGCAGAAGATCTGGTAAAGATTGCAATGAGACATTTTACCGGAGTAACAGAAGAGACCGTAAGAGAAGATATCAAAAAATTTTTGGAAACTCTGGCACAGAACAATATTTTGGATGACGGAAAAGTCAGAGGAAGTTTTAAAGTGAACATTTCTGGGATAACAAAAAATAAGGAAATTCCGTTAAAAAAGAAAGAGGAGGAGTAAAACATGGAAGGTTATAGTTATACTACGATAGAAATGGAATATGAGCCGATAGCAGCATATTCTACCGATGGACCGACACAATATGCCTCGGGAGGAAGTTATTCGGTAGGAGTTACAATTCACTGGACAATGGAAAGAGGAATTACAAACTACGGTTGGTATGAAACAGATGTAAACAGTCCATTTCATTTTGACGTTCCGATGACAACAGAAGAGGTTAATGCATGTTTCAATCAATGGAATGCATCAGCTAATTCTGATCAAAGAAAAGCATTTATTAGTACAATATGGAGCTGCTGTGACATATAATAAAAATAATTTTGTAATACTTATATGATTATAGGAAATCTGAAATTTATTAAGAAATAAAGAATAATTATGAGATTGTCTTATTAAAAAAAATAGCGTTTAAAAAAGTATGTAACAATTTGCGCAAAACGTTGAAGGGACAGAACAAAGGTTTCTATATTCCAAGCGCAGACATTCGGCAGATTTTTGCAATTTTGCAAGCCTAATTACGGCTGCTTTGCCCCTGAGCCTGCTTGCAGGCGAATTTGGCAAAGTAGCCGTTTATAGATGGCGCAGCAAAATAAGAAAATCAACGAGTCTGCGATGGAAATAGAAACTTTTGTCTGTCTGCAAATACTTTAAGGCATGAGACAATGTTTGATCCATCATTTCTTAATTGTCTAGTATTCCTGATTCTTCCTTCATATCTACATCTATAATCATCTATATCTATAATTCACATATCGATCATTTTGACACAGAAGAAGCAGAATCCAGCTTCTGCGCAAGATCTGACAGAGGAGCAAACGAATACCCCATTTCTTCCCATTTTGTCAAAAGTTCATCTAAAATCTCAGCATTTGTAGAAGAAGTGCTGTGCAAAAGAACAACAGCTCCAGGATGAATTCGGCTTAAGAGTTTGTCAAATGCCTCTTCCTTGGTGGGCTGATCGTCTTGAAGCCAGTCAACATAGGCAAGACTCCAAAAAAAGGTATAGTATCCCATATCGTTTGCCATCTGTAAATTTGAGATACTGTATTTTCCCTGAGGAGGACGGTAAAAGCGGGACATAGAAGTTCCTGTAATTTCTTCAAATAATGCCTCAACGTCTCCTAATTCTTTTTGAAACGATTCCGCAGAAGAAATTTTTGACATGTCAGGATGATTGTATGTATGATTTCCGACTGTGTGACCTTCTGCCACCATACGTTTTACAAGATCAGGGCTGGTCTCTAAAAAATGACCCACAACAAAAAACGTAGCAGGAGCATTGTGTTGTTTCAGAGCATCTAAAATAGGCGCGGTACAACCATTTTCATATCCTACATCAAAAGTCAAATAGATGACTTTTTCGTCTGTCTGATCTACATATGCTGCGTGATAGGCAGAGAGTTCTTCGGCAGAGGCGTTTCCGATTGGAGCACATCCTTCCTGCTGAAAACTAAGCCCCCAGTTTCCTTCTGCGGAAGCACTTGTCTGGGCGGTACTGTTTACTAAAACAAGATATTTGATTCCGGTACCACTCATGTAAGCAAGGATAAAGAGACAGCACAGAAGCAGAAATTTTCCGATGAGAGTATTTTTTTTCATAAAATAAAACTTTCCCGATATCTATTTAATTCTAATATATGAAGAAAAAAAAGCAACTTAGAACATTGGAATGCAATTTGAAACAGGATTTACATCACAAAGAAAACGGAGATTCAAGAAAGGACAGGAAAAAGGGGTAGCCAAAAACGAAAAAAAAGTATATGCTAGGAGAGAAGAGGTAGTGTCAAATAAGTTATGAAAAAACAGAGCCAAAGAAATAGGCTCAGATTGAACCTTGAAAATTGCAGATATGATGTTTGATGGCAGCTTACGCCACCCTTGACAGCACACAAAAGCAATGC
>CALWCS010000115.1 GCA_944376425.1 uncultured Lachnospiraceae bacterium
TTTCTCGTAGCAGTTTCTTGCCACCAATCCAACTAATAAAACTATTCATATTACCACCTTCCTTACACATAGATGTAGGAAAGTCCTGTCGGGTAAATAGATCTTTTGAGATTCGAACTCCATTCTAACTCACCATTTGAGCGAAAGATCCGCATACAAAAAGAGCGCCATCTCTGACGCTCTCGCTTCGTGAATCATTTGAGGGAGGTATGAAAGACCAACAACCTTATCTGCTTTCGGCATGATAGCATTATAATGCTTTTAAAGCGAACATGACCGAACATTATCTTATTTTTTTGAATTTATTTATCGTTCTGATATTTGATTTACGCCAAGTGTATTCATTAATGCTTCTTGCAGCACTCTTGATACATTGATATGTGCTTTTTCTGCTTCTATATTCAACCAATTCGGAAGTGTTACGTTTCTGCGAACCATTTTATTTTCTACTTTTCTTCGATACACTGTGAAGTCAATATCCACCCACGTTAAAATTCCTGTGGAATAATCAAAAATTTCCGTATCCTCTTTTGCTTTCTGTATTGCCTCTTTCTGTGTAGAAGGAGTCGGAAGTTCCTTTCCGTCATCTTCTAAGTCAATTCCTTTTAAGCCGATCGCATCTCTTGCCATTTCAATAGCATCTGCCATGCTCGTTCCTTCCGTATAGATATCCATATCCGGAACGTATACTAAATAATCCTTAGCATACTTTGCAATAAATGTAGGATATGCTTGTTTCATATTTTTTCCTTCTTTTCTCGTTTTTAGGAACTATTTCCATCCTCTTTTTCAAAATCTTTTTTGCACTTATTTTACCGATTCTCTAAAGGTATCTCTTTATACTCTGAAATAAGTTCTTCTGTTAAATATTCATCACTCATACAGTGTAAATCAGATACACCTTCATTGATTAATCGGTAAATTTGGGAATGATAGAAGAAATTAAGCGCTGCGTCTAAAGAAAGTTTTTCTCTTTTTGAAAATTGTTCAATAATTCGAGCATATTTTTTTTGTAGCAAAATAGGATTAGCTATCAAATTTGTTCACTCCCTTCATAGTGTAGATAAGTTTCAAGAGCTTTTTGTGTACGAAAACAGATCTGTAAGTTTGGTTTTTCATAGCGTAACCGACGGATAGCTTCTTTTTTATCAATCAAATTGTCAAAATAAAGTTCAATGGTGTTAAAAACTTTATCGTTTGCCACACCGCCAACAACAATATCATAATTCGTCAGATCGTTGCCTTTTCTACAATTCAAAATAAAATCAAGCCATTCTTCTGAGTAACTGTCAAACTTCAAAACCTTAAGTTCTTGATAAGCTTTCTCGTCAAAGTCATAGCGAGAAACAATGCCATCTTTACCACGACGTTTAAATTTCTCACACCATTTTACTGCTTGATCATAAATAGGAGTTGTGTAAAAACCACGTCCGAAATCAACATTTCCTCTGGAATGTATTAAATCCGGCATTTTGATTTCTAGATAAGATCCATGATATAAAATCATACTTCAATACCTCTTTCTGCCATTAAACTAATAATATCATCCACAATGTAGTCTTTACTTTGTGTATGCAATATCTCATATTCCGGTATAATATAGCCGTTTAATATATCGCTTTTTTCTGTCAAAGCACAATAAATTTCTTCGGCATTTTTTTCCAGCCTGATCGCAATATTTTCAATACAGAATACTGCAAATTCCAGCTCATCTGCATTTTTTATTTTAGCATCATCCATCATGATTGGAACACCTCCTGTTAATCGATCTGTATTTTCATAATCTTCAAGATCCTCTTTATCGTCAAATTTTACTTACTAGCATTCTATATAAACTGTTATTAATACCTGAAAAATACAGATTTGGCATATTTATCTCTTTACTAAAATCATACTCATTTAGTGTATATTTATCAAGCATTTTATTTTTCAAATTCTTGCAAAAAATCTTGCATTTTTCATCCTACAACTATCTTCTGTATATCTTCGTTTCTTAAACATGCTATTCATTGTATGAGCCGTTTGTACCCATGTCAGATCATCTATATAATAAAGCCGAAACATAATCCTTAATTCACTGTCTTCTATTGACTCAATAAACTCTTCTGCTTCTGTCATCATTTCTAATAATTCTTCTTCTGTTCGTTCCAGCTTTGCTTTTAATCGTTTTAACTTCTGTTTCTTTTCCTGATAATCTCTTTCCGGAAATCCTGTAATCCGGATAGGTCCAATTGTACCGTCTTTTCTTGTTCCCTTCACAGTATCACTTACTATTTCCCCCTTCATGCTTCCTAGCCTTCTCTCAATCTCAGCGATCCTCCTTCTAATATCCTTGACTTCTTGCTGCATGTCTGCATACTGAATTAGTATTTTTTTATCCATTGCATCCTCCTGCAAAATACGTTATAATACAAACATGCGTTCATAAAGATCTCTCCTGTTTCCTATTTCCTCCTAGGCAGGAGAGATCTTTCTTTATCGGTATTCTTTCCCACTTTCTCTATCTCTTAGGCATATCCTTCCGACTACTTCTAAATGTGCTACGCCTGCTACCGCTTTCATCATACGGATCACCTGCATAATGTGTTCCGGTGTTTGCGGTTTCTTGCTGGCGTTATGTATAGCCTTTTCCGCCGTTTCATCACGATATCCTTCACTATTCATCATTCTCTCTCCTTTCGCAGCCACACAGGCAGTGATCGCCACTCCAATCATACCCCCAGCCAAAAATAATCCTACTCCTGCTATCATT
>CALWCS010000116.1 GCA_944376425.1 uncultured Lachnospiraceae bacterium
CAATCCTTATGAGATCTTTGAAGTAGAATCAGAAGAAGATCCCTTAACTACTGAGAAAATGACAGCAAGCCTGCAAGAAAACATACGGACACTGGAAGAATATCAGGCAAATATGGAACGAGTACGGCAAGCTTTGGATGAAGGCTTAATTTCTCCGGAATATTATCAGTCCATTCTGGATATGGGAATTGAAGGTGCAGCTACAGCAAGGCATATCGCACAGACGTTAGATATCCACAATGATCCGGAAGGCGTACGTGCGCTTTCGGATGCTTATATGGAATATCAGAGTACACTGGAAGAAACCAGTGATATGATTGCCTCTGAGAAATCGGTATGGAGCGATTTTTTTGATACGATTGGTTCCTCTCCCGAAGAATTCGATGCTTTGCAAGAATCTTTTGAGGAAGCTATGACTGCACTGTCAGAAGCAGGGACACCGGCATCTGAAACAGTTAAGACGGCGTTTCAAGAGATGTTAAGCGCAGCAAGAGAAAGCGGCATTGCCATTCCGGAAGGTCTTGCGGAAGGATTAGCTTCCGGAGAAATTTCAATCGAAGATGCTGCAGCGACACTGCAAGGAGCGATGAGAGGAACTTTTGATTTCCTTTCCGAAATGGCAGCAGAACAAGGAATCGAAATACCGGAAGAACTGGCAGCGGCGATTGAAGCAGGCGGTCCGGAAATGGCAAACGCAATCAATACTCTGGTGGATATGATATCCGAGGGAAGTGTCTATAGCAAGCTCAGAAAGGCAATGACCAACGCTGCAAAAGCAGTCGGTGATTCATCTGGAGAGTTTTCAAAAGAAGCGCAAGAGGCGTTCTCAGTATTGATCGATGTTGCGGAAAAATATGGTATCCGAATTGATGAGAGCTTAATCTCGGGAATTTCAAGTGGCGCCACTTCTCTTGCAGATGCAACCGGCATAATTCAGGAAAGTGTCACGGCAGGGCTGGATTCGTTAATTGAAGAGGCAGAAGCGCTAGGAGTCAAATTCCCGGAGGGGTTAAGAGCCGGAGTGGAAGAAGGAACCGGATACACAGAAGAAGCTATGGCGTTGATTGACGAATCGATTCGTTCAAAAGCGGACGAATTAACCGCTAAGATGAAAGAACTCGGTATTGAGATACCGGCAGAACTGCAAGCCGGAATCAATGCCGGAGGAGACGCAGCAGTAGAAGCAATTGAGGGCTTAAATTCTTTGATCGAAGAAGAACAAAACAAAGCTACTGAGACATCAAAAAAAGTTGGACAAGAAAGCGGAGACGCACAGGCAGAAGGTATTGGTGAAAAAGAGGGAACGGTTGCAAAAGCTGGAAAAAGTGTAGCAGATTCCGGAGTGACAGGTGCAGCGTCAACAAGAGGAGCTTGGCAGTCGGAAGGCAGTACATTGGGACAGATGCTTGCCAGTGGTATCTCAAATGCAGGAGCAAGTGTAAGAGTAGCTGGCGGCAGTGCAGCGCAAGCAGGGGCAGACGGTGCAAGAGGACAGTATAATTCTTATTACAGTGCAGGAAAATTGCTTACAGATGGTTTAGCCGCTGGTATTCGATCAGGAATGTACTTAGCGATTAATGCCGCAGAAGAGGTTGCAAGGAGAGCTTTAAATACAGCAAAAACAATATTAGCATCTGGAGAAAACAGTGCCAAAAGTCTAGGGCAAAATACTATAGAAGCAATTACAGAAGGAATTGAGGAGGCAAACGGAAAAGTTAATGTGGCTTTAAAGAAAGCACAGACGGCAATTTTACAGGGAAGTTTTACAAGAAATGCAATCGCTCAGATGAACAGTAACTTTGGTGTTTCACAATTGAATGCAGATGGGGCAAAAAAAGATGTAGAACAATATTATAAAGAGATTTACACAGCTGCTGCAAAATGGTTGTCAGACTATAAAAAACAAAATGGTTTAACTTTAACAGAGGAAACAAAATTTTGGACTTTAATGACAAATGAAGTAAAAAAAGGCACCCAAGCATATTACCAGGTACAGGCAAATCTTTCCTCTGCACGTTTTCGCAAAGACATTGCGAATCCGCTGTCTAACAATTTTGGAGTAGAAAGAACAAAAGAAGACGGGACAATAAAGCCGGCAGAAGATTATTATGATGATTTAATCAGTGCGGCAAAAAATTGGCTGGAAAATTATAAAATTACTCATGATGTGAGTCTGCAATATGAAGAATACTATTGGACACAAATTCAAAAAAAAGTAGCAAAGGGATCTGATGCTTGGTATGACGCACAAAAAAAGATCACAGATTTGCAAAAAGAGAAACAAAAAGAATTATTGTCAGCATCGCAAACTGCACTAGATCAATATAAGACATATTATAAAGTATCTGAGTATGCTGAAGTACAATATTGGCATATTATAAGACAACAGTTTCAAGAAGGTACAGAAGAGAGAATTGAAGCAGATCAGAAATACTTTGAAGCAAAACAGGCATATAATGAAAAGCTAATCGAATTGAATGAAGAATATGTTAAAAATTCTGATGAAATTAAAGAAAAGTTAAAAGAGCAGACACAAGAACTGAAAGAAACATATGAAAATGCGGTAAATGATCGGGCACAATCTATTTATGATTCTTTTGGATTATTTGATGATTTTTATAGCGAATCAGATTCTGGAGCAGTCTTACTGAACAATTTAAAAAATCAGGTTGCAGGATATGCAGATTGGGAATTACAGCTAGAAGAGTTAAAGAAAAAAGGCGTTACAGAAGGATTACTAGAAGAATTACAGGAAATGGGACCTCAAGCTTCTGCATCGTTACATGCTTTAAATAGTCTGACAGAAGAACAATTACAGGAATATCAAGACTTATGGCAAAAAAAGCATGATCTTGCTATGGCACAATCCAAAAAAGAAAATGAAGGATTACGCAAGGAAACAGAAGAAAAAATTGAGAAAATGGTGGAAGAGGCAAAGCAGGAAATTACAAAGTTACGGGAAGAATATCTAAAAGCGATAGCCGAAGTACAGGAAAAAATTGAGCAACCATTAAAAAATATTGCAATAAATACAAAAAAGATTGGAGAAGATGTCACTGCGCAGCTGATTGCGGGAATTAAGTCTGGAGCGACTAAGAATGAAACGAGTGTAGAATTAAAAAAATCAGTAGGATCTGTAACAGAAGCATTAGAGAATATTCCGGAACAAACTAAATTGATCGGGGAAGATGCTTTAGAAGAATTATTAAATGGATTAACAGATGAAGAAAAAATAGAAATACAGGCAAAAAAGATGATTGATCAGCTGTCAGAATCAATTAAAAAGGCGGCACAAGATAGTGAGATATTAAGAGATGGTTTGAAAATTTACGATGATCAGCAAAATGATAATCTTTCTAAAGAAATTTTTGCGGTGCATTCTAGTTTTGATACAGCATCGGCGGTAGCAAGTGTAAATAACATTACAGCACAAGGAGTTTCTGAAACTTCAGTTGTTTCGAAAAAGGAATTTTCTGCTTTAATTTCAGAAATAGGAAGGCTTCTTGAAACATATTTGCCGGAAATCGCAGAACAAAAACAAATTATACTTGATTCAGGAGAATTGGTAGGTGCAACAATAGGAAATATTAGTTCAAATCTAGCAGCATCCACTCGGAGGAGAAGATAACATGCAGATGGGATTAATGAAAATAAACGATTGGGATATTTCAGAATGTAATGCACGTTTGTGGAATGCAACTTTTAAACATTGTGAAATATCAAATGAAAATACATGGATTTCTGGGGCTTTATCTCCAATCCTATTTTCAAATGAAGTAACTTTTAAGAGATTGAAGATTACTATTTTAGTAAAAGGAAGTACACGGGACGAGATTTTACAAAATCGTAGTACGTTACTTTCAAAATTTATTATTCCCGTTACATTGAAAATGGAATGGTTTTCCCATAATTTTTATGGCACTATGATAAAACATTCTGAGACAGAAAATTCAAAAAATAGATTTCACACAGTGGAAATTGAATTAGAAGGAGTCGAAACTTCCGAAATAAAGACAACCTCAGTAAAGGATACAAAAGAAATTACAATAGAGATCGAAGGGAATTTGCCAATACCTATCATTTTAGAAATTACCCCAATAGAAGGTACTGGAGTGCTAAATATTACAGGATGCACCATAGAACCGATTAAAATAAAGAAAACAAACCAAGGAAAGAGGATTGTGATTAATGGAATGACGGGAGAGATGAGCGAGGATGGTGAAAATAAGGCGGCAGATATAGAAATTTGGGAACTGCCGCACTTATTTCCGGGAGAAAATATGATCACTTTAGATTATGCAGCAGATATTACGGTGCGATATCAAGCAAGATACATATAAAAGACATATATGCATTTTTGGTGAGGTAAAAAAATGAGATTAAAAAATAAAGAAATTCGTCTATTGGCAGTACAAATGGAGTTACTTGGAAAAAAGAACTTTCCAACAAAAGTATCTTTTGCAATTGCAAAAAATCAAAAAGCGATTTCTGATGTCATAGAAATTATAGAGGAGCAAAGAAAAAAGATCTGTGAAAAATATGCAGAACGGGATGAAAACGGTATAGTAAAAGTAGAAAATGGATCTTATGTCATTTCAGATTTGCAGAGTTTAAATGCAGAATATGGGGAATTAATGGAAATCGAAACAGAAGTAGAAATACAGAAACTGGAAGAAAGTGATTTAGAAAGATGCGGAGAGGGAAAGTACGATGCAGTTTCTCCGGATGATGTTCGGATTTTGCAGCTTATGATATAAAAAAAGGAGGCTCTGATGCTAAGGTTATATGATAAAGATAAGAAGGCATTGGGGTATATTACAAAGTATAAAGAATTAAAGATAGAGAGCGAACTATCACAAGGGGATAAGACGCTCTCTTTTACATTGCTGGAAGAAAAAGAAATTCTGGAAGAATATTATATTGAAACAAAAACGGATCGATATGTTATAAAAGAGCGGAATCCAGCCTCCAATGCTTTTACTGATTATGTAGCGGTATTAGATTTAGAAGAGCTGGAAGAGCCATTAGAAAAATATGAGGCTACGGAAGCGACTCTAAAAGAAGCAGCGGATATGGCATTAGTAGGCAGCGGCTGGAGGACAGAAGTAGACGAAGCACTGAAAGAAAAAAAGAGAAATGCCAAAATGGTTCATACAACCATTTTAACTGTTCTGAAAAAATTAAAGGCAGCGTTCTTTTGTGAGATTGAATTTGATACCATCAATCGAATCGTAAAGTTTCACGAAAAAATTGGAGAAGATCGAGGAACTTATTTTTTTCAGGGATTGAATCTAAAGAGTGTAAAATGTACCAGTGATACGTATGAGTACTATACTCGGATTATCCCGATTGGCGCAGATGGGATGAAAATTACAGAAATTAATGACGGAAAAGAGTATCTGGAAAATTATCAGTATAGCAATAAAATCCGCACTTATCTTTGGATAGAAGATTCTTACACGGATATGGAATCCTTAAAGGAAGATGCTGAGAAAAAGTTAGAAGATCTCTCGAAGCCTAAGAAGACATATCAGGCTTCTTTTTTCGATTTGGCGAAACAAAAAGGATTTCTTTTTTTGGGTTATGCGCTTGGCGATACGATTACACTTTCTGATTTAACGGCAGGTATCCGGGAAAAACAGCGAATTGTTAAAATTACAGAATACCCTCAGACACCTTCGAAAAATACATGTGAACTTTCTAATACAACTTTGACTTTTGAGGAACTACAAAAACAGCTTCAGGATGCGGCAAGTATTGTAGAGAATATTACAACTTCGAACGGAACGATTAAAGGAAGTACCGTAGATAAAATTGTAATCGGTCAGATTGCAGATTTTGAAGCGGAAGTTGCAAAGATTACAAGCGGAAAGTTCGAAGAAATCGAAGCAGATTATATCTATATTGCCGGAGAGCTGGGAGCGGTAAAGGCATCAATTGGAGAAATCGAAGCGAATTATTTAAAAGCGACAGAAGCAGATTTAAAGTTTGCCACAATTCAACAGCTAAAAGCTACAAATGCGACCATTGAAAATTTAACGGCAGAATATGGCGATTTTAAAGCAGTGACAGTAGAACAACTGACAGCGACTTCTGCACGAATTGAGAGTATCAGTGGCGATTTAGCAAGTTACAAACAAGTTATGGCAGAAGAGTTGACTGCGGCAAAAGGATGGATGTTGGAAGGCAGTATTGGAAATGCACAGATACAGAATTTAGATGTCAATAAATTAAATGCCGGTACAATAGATACTGCAAAGATCGCTCTATCTAGTCCTGACAGTTCCATGCAGATTACAGGAAATCAAATTTTAGTCAACGATATGACGGATCCTTTACAACCGATGAATCGTGTCATTTTGGGAAAATATCAAAACAGCAGTGGAGAAATGGAATATGGTCTCTTGGTACGTTCGGAAGATGGACAAACGATTATGATTGACGGCGAGGGGGTACACAATGCCGGAATTACAGACGGAGCAATTGATAACAATAAGGTAGCCGAGAATGCTAATATATCAGGAAAAAAATTGGATATTCAGTCTGTAGTGACAGAAATCAATGAAGGAGAAACCAAAATATCTCAGACGATGATTCAGGTAGGAGATAAGTCTTTAGATATTGTGTTAAGTGAAAAAACGCAAGAAATCCAAGAGACCACAGAAAAAATCAATGAAATAGAAGCAAAAAAGATGTATCGAGTTGAAACTGTGATTTCTGGTAAACAGATTTTTACAGATAAGGGACAGGCAGCTACCATTCTTTGCAAAGTATATAGCTGGGATGATGAAATCACAGATACTTTGGATGCTTCGCTCTTTTTCTGGCATAGAGTATCAGAAAATGGAGAAGCAGATAAAGAATGGGACTCTTATCATACGGGAATGAAACAAGTCAATATTACGACAGAAGACGTACTCAATAATGCGTCTTTTTTTTGTGAAGTAAAAATAGAAAAAGGAGTGTAAAAAATGGCAATTTTAACAAGTTCGCAGCAAACATTTGTTGACATTACAGATCAGCGAAAACTATCTGCCTATTTGACAAGTAATTTACCGAAAACTCAGGTAGAAGATCCAAACGTTCTTCCTCATACATATGTGCCTTCTTGGAGTGGGACAAACTTAAAATTAACACCGGTTGTATTTTTAGATCAAACTTCCGTTCCGCTTGGATCCAGTGGATTAACCATTACTTGGAAAAGAAAAGACGGAACAGGATCAGAAACAGCACTGACAGCCGGAGAGTCGGCAGCAGCTAATGGAGTATTGACCGTTTCACAAAATAAACTATCTGCTGCTACATCCGGTATGATTACGTATATCTGTTATATTCAGTATTATGATACAGAGACAAAAAATACAGTGAATATCAGTGTGGATATGACCTATACGCTGATAAAAAATGCAGAAAATGCACGCTTGGCAGATGTAACGGCAGACACTTATGTATTCAAATATAATACAGGAGGTTCCTCAGTAGGTGCAAGTCAAGCAACTCTTACCGCACAAGTGCAAGGAGTAACGATCACAAAATGGCAATATAAAAATAGTTCCGGATCTTGGGTAGATTATCCGACGACTACAGATAATGCCAGCATTACAGGCGGCACATTGATTGTGAAACCTTCTCATTCAATTTTTGTCAATAACGTGGCAACAATTAAGCTTTTGACTTCGGACGATGACGTATATGATATTGTTACGATTACAAAAATGTATGACGGACAAAAAGGAGAGACCGGATCTGCCGGAAAAGGAATCAAAAGTATTAAGGAACAATATTATCAGTCTACTTCCTCTACACAGCAGACAGGCGGGACTTGGAGCGATACCGTTCCGACTTGGGTAAATGGTAAGTATATTTGGACCCGATCTGTGATTACCTATACTGATAATAGTACTTCGACTACAAATCCGGTATGTGTTACAGGAGAAAAAGGACAGACCGGAGGAACCGGAAATGGGATTAAAAGTGTAGATGTACAATATTATCAGTCTACTTCCTCTACAGAACTGGCAGGCGGAAGCTGGAGTACTACAGCACCGACTTGGATAAACGGAAAATATATTTGGACGAAAACTGTCACATCTTACACAAACGGAAGCAGTGAAGAAACGGATCCGGTATGTATTACGGGAGAGAAAGGACAAACCGGAGCGACTGGATCCGGAGGATTGTCTGTCATTTTAAATAATCCGGCACAAACAATCGCCTGTACAAATGGAGGATTAGTGCAGACTGCTGTAGATGTTACGATTCCATTTGATGGATATGTAGGAATTACAAAAACGCCATGTACTTGTAAAGTCGGAACATTGCCAAGTGGTGTTACCACAAAAGAAAATACGGCTGCAACTGCTACAGCATCCGGAAAGATAGTCCTTACCTTTGCGGCAAATGCTACATTGGGAAGTGCACAGACAATGAATGGAACGATTGATTTGACCTTTACTATTTCTGGAAAAACCGTAGTGAAGAAATTTGGATGGTCAAAATCCTGTAAAGGAAATACTGGAGCAACTGGACAGAATGCAGTTGCATTTTCTGTTTATGCCCCAAACGGGACAGTAGTTCAGAATCAAAGCGGAACTTTAACATTAGATACAGCAGCCTATAACGGATCTACCGCAATCACCAGCGGTGCAACCTATCAGTGGGCAAAATATGTTGGAGGTACCTGGACGAATATTTCTAATGCAACCTCAAAATCCTTGCAAGTATCCGGCGCAGATATTGTGAACATTCAATCTTACCGCTGTACTATGACTTATGGTGGAAAACAGTATGTCGATGTAATTACTGTAGAAGATAAGTCGGATCCTTATGTATCGGAAATGCTTTCAATTGGAGGATTTACTGTTAAAAACAATCTAGGCGGCGTGGTTCCTTATGTAATTGTAAGAACAAACCAAAAAGAAGTAGATGCTCTACTTGGGGTGATTTCAGAGACAGCTCCAGCCAATCCGACTTCTGGAACATTTTGGTACAAAATTGATCATACAGCAAAAAGTGTTACTTTGATGAAATATAATGGCACTGCTTGGGCGGCAGCAACTGAAAAACAAAGTCTTACTTATACTTGGTATAAACAGGACAAAAACGGAAATGAAGAAAGCTTTGATAAGACCGGAAAAGTAATTTATCTAAGTGCGGAAGATATTGATAGTCTTGCAACGCTGCAATGTGATGTATCGAAATAATGAGAGGAGGGGGTAAGGATGGGCGTAATCACGGTTTGTCAGGCAACTTTTTCCAACGTACAGGAGATTACGGTATCCGATACAGCCCCGAAAAATCCATATAAAGGACAGTCTTGGACGGATACCAGTAAAACACCGCCAGTAATAAAAGTATGGGATGGGTCAAAATGGGTAGATAAAATTTCAAATATTGAACAAACTGTAACCCAGCATACAGAAAAATTGTCTTCTCATGATGCTAAAATTTCGGCAAACGAAACAGCAATTCTTTTACGCGTAACAAAACAGGATTATGAAGCAAATAAAACGTTGGTAGACGGAAAACTCAGCAGCATGACTTCTAAGTTATCGGCTGCTGAGACAAAGATTTCTGCTTTACAAGATCAGATTTTACTGAAAGTAGAGCAGACAGATATAGAAGAATATGTAGGAACGGCATTAGGAGATTATAGCACTACCTCTCAGATGACAGCAGCGATTGAATTATCAAAAACAGGAATTTTGTCTACTGTATCCAATACTTATGCCAAACAAGAAGAACTGAAAAAAGTACAAACACAGGCAAGTCAGACAGCAGAAAAATTTAGTTGGCTGGTAAAATCCGGAACCAGCGCAACAAATTTTACTTTGACAGATCGTGCCGTAAAGTTAGTGACAGATACTATAGATTTATCTGCTGCAAATCTTGTTAATATCATAAGCGGCAGCAGTGCAAAGATTAAAGCGAAAAATATCAGTCTAGAAGGATTGATTACAGCAAACAGTAAATTCAAAATTTTGACGGATGGAAGTATGGCAGCAGTAGGCGGAACTTTTAATGGTAATGTAAAAGCTACAGATATTACTGCGCTTGGAAGCTATCGAATTTATAATGATCAGACAGACATGAAAG
>CALWCS010000117.1 GCA_944376425.1 uncultured Lachnospiraceae bacterium
CTTCCATCTCGATTCCAATTTTTGCCGTACCAGTTGCCAGATCTACGGATTCTACCTTTACTTTTCTCACAAAATCTTCTGTTATCTGCATTACTTTTTCTGTAACTTCCCGAATCTGGTGAATCGATTTCATCAAGTTTTTCATATGTTTCATCAACGCTTCTCGGATCGGATGCGCCATAGGAAGCATTTCCACCCATTTCGGCAGAAAAAACTGAAGCTGTACCAGAGGAAACTCTTTCAAAATCATTTCCATCATTCGATGGATCGCTTCTTTTCCTAATTGTTCACAGTTGACCGGCATCGCCGGAACCAGAAATTCAGAGCGAATTTTTTCCGCAGTTTTTTCCGCCTCTGCTGCTGATGGATTTTGAGAATTGACAAGAACCAAAAATGGCTTTCCAATCTGTTTTAATTCTTCTATTGCCTTCTTCGTCCCGTCATAAAAACTTTCTTTTGGAATTTCTCCAAAAGAACCATCGCTTGTCACAACAATTCCTATCGTCGCATGATCCTGGATCACTTTCTTTGTCCCAAGTTCCGCCGCCTCTGCAAAGGGTATTTCTTTTTCCATCCACGGCGTCTTAACCATTCTCATTTTTCCCTCATCAAAAATGCCTGCTGCACCTTCTACCGGATATCCGACACAATCTACAAGACGCACCTTCATTTTTGTATCTTCTCTAAGTGAAATCACAGCTGCATTTTTGGGAATAAATTTAGGTTCTACTGTTGTGATCGTCTTTCCCACTCCACTGGTCGGCATTTCATCAACCGCCATTTTCTTTTCCTGTCCATTTAACCCCGGAAGAACCATTAATTCTATAAAACGGCGGATAAAAGTCGACTTTCCCGTTCTTACCGGTCCTACTACTCCAAGATAAATCTCTCCTTTTGTGCGGCTTTGAATATCCTGATACAGATTATATTCCTCCATGAAAAACCTCCCTGTCTTTACTGCTATAACCTTATGCAGACAGAGAGGTTTCTTAGAACTTGATCTTTCTTTTTTTGTCATAAGACCATCTTATATATTTTTGACCGTTTTTCTTCCTTCCCTTGCACTTTTTTGATTCTTGTTATATTATTTTATCAGGTAAAGATTGGCAGAAAGTCTTGATTTTCTTATCTTAACACTTCTTTCTTTCTGTTTCAATCATCTACACTATTTACAGAAAGAGGTAACAAAATGCGTGGACTCAATACACCTATCACAAAAATTCGCCGAAAGGTATTTACCGCAATCGCCAAAGTCGGTTTTAATTCCACAGCAGAAAGCCTGATCGCTGATATTGAGGCAATTCCTTATGAGATTGTTCAGGAACGCGCTACTTATCGGGAAAGTATTTATCGAGAGCGTGCTGTGGCAAGTGAACGTGTCCGGCTTGCCATGGGGATGTCTTTGCGTCCCGAAAATAAAGCTGTTCACATCACTTCCGGAATAGAGGCAAGTAATATCAATGAAAAATATTATGAACCGCCTCTGATGCAGGTGATACCGTCTGCGTGCGATGCCTGTGAACCCAATCAATATGAAGTCACCAATATGTGCCGCGGCTGTGTCGCACATCCGTGTGCAGAAGTTTGTCCAAAAGGTGCCATCCGTATCGTAAAAGGGCGCTCTATTATCGATCAGGAAAAATGCATCCAGTGCGGCAAGTGTAAATCTGTCTGTCCTTATGATGCCATTGCAAAAAAAGAACGCCCCTGTGCAAAAGCTTGCGGTGTCAATGCCATCGAAAGTGATTCTCAGGGACGGGCCGTCATCAACAATGAAAAATGTGTTTCCTGCGGAATGTGCATGGTAAGCTGTCCCTTCGGCGCTATTTCTGACAAATCACAGATTTTTCAGCTTGCACATGCCTTAAAAGAGGGACAGGAAATTATCGCAGAGCTTGCACCTTCCTTTGTCGGACAATTTGGTCCCAATGTCGACTCACGCAAATTGAAGGCAGCTCTTTTGCAGCTTGGATTTTCCCATGTCTATGAAGTGGCAATGGGTGCTGATATCGGAGCCGTCTCAGAAGCACATCATTATGCGGAAAAAGTAGCAACCGGCGAGCTTCCCTTTTTGCTGACTTCCTGCTGTCCTTCCTGGTCTATGATGGCGAAAAAATTTTTTCCCGACATGATCGGAAATATCTCTCAGGAACTAACCCCAATGGTCGCCACTGCCCGCAGCATTAAAAAAGAGCATCCAAATGCCCATGTTGTTTTTATCGGTCCATGTGCTTCGAAAAAATTAGAAGCATCCAGAACAGATGTCCGCAGCGATGTTGACTTTGTTATCACGTTTGAAGAACTGCTTGGAATGTTTGATGCAAAGGGAATCCATCCGGAACTTCTAGAAGGCGATTCTTCGCTTCACAATGCCACCGCTGCCGGACGGGGATACGCAGTCGCCGGAGGGGTTGCCCATGCCATTGAACAGTGTTTAAAGGCATATTACCCTGATGTTCCTGTTCATATTGAACATGCTGAGGGACTTACCGAATGCAGAAAAGCCCTTGTACTTGCAAAAGCCGGCAAACTTAAAAACTGTATGATTGAGGGGATGGGATGTCCCGGAGGATGTATGGCAGGAGCTGGAACTAATGTGGCATGGAAGGACTCTTCTAACGCACTGAAAAAATTTGTTGCTTCTTCCAGCCGTCAGCTTCCTCCTATTGAACTGTCAGAAATTCATCTGGATTAAACACTCTTTCCTGTTTGCCAAAAACTTGTTTACCATGTTCTATTTTTCATGTATAATAAAAACAAACTCATCTTACGTGAAAGGATTAAGTATTATGAATTATCATCCGCAATTAATTGTAATGTTAACGCACAATGATCTCACTGTAAAAAATGCTTACGAAGTTTTTGATATGTGTAAACATTCCAAGGCAAAGTTTTGGGGATTTAAGGAAGAGCCTCTCCCTCTACCCCAAATGAAATCATTATACACTTATATGAAAGAATATGGCAAAACTACTTTTCTGGAAGTAGTGGCATACACCGAAAAAGAATGTCTCAAAGGTGCCAAAATGGCTGTAGAATGTGGATGTGACATTCTTATCGGTACTATGTTTTTTGACTCTGTCAATCAATTCTGTAAGGAAAATCATCTGAAATACATGCCTTTTGTTGGAAAAATTACGAATCGCCCCTCTATTTTAGAGGGTAATATCGAAGAAATGATAGAGGAAGCCCATAGATATCTTGAAAAAGGGGTCTACGGATTTGATCTGTTAGGCTACCGATATACGGGAGATTCTATAGCTCTTAATAAAAAATTCGTTTCCAGCGTCGATGCTCCTGTCTGCATTGCCGGCAGTATTAACAGTTACAAAAGACTCGATGAAATCAAGGAGGCTGCTCCATGGACCTTTACAATTGGCAGTGCATTTTTCGAAAATAAATTTTCCGGAACTTTCAGTGAGCAAATCGACAAGGTATGTCAATATATGAATTGTTTTTAATCATTTCCTTCATGTCTTGTCAATGACCTGTGTAGTAGAATTTGAAGCTTTCCAACATACAAATAAGAAGCAGAACACTACAAACAATATGATTCATGGTGTTTTGTTTCTTATTTGTTCTTTGGGAATTAAAGAATAATCATACATAACTTCTGAATGATTATTCAAAATAAGTTCCTTTTTCAAAATCGTGTCCGTGGATTTATCAATTACATTTCTATAAATTTCAGAAATTCTGTAATATTTATCTCCTTCTTTTGCAAAATGATGATTTTCTTCAATCAATTCATACCGCCATGGATATTCCTTCTCACTCCTCAATTCGGCATATAATTTTTCCTCTTCGCACCACACAAGAATCTGAACATTTTGATCTGTATTATTTTTAAACCTGTAATCAAC
>CALWCS010000118.1 GCA_944376425.1 uncultured Lachnospiraceae bacterium
AAATATCTTTCAAATATACGAGAGAATATGATATAATTGGAGCAACTATAAAGTAGGAGATTGGTGAAAATGAATATAGGATTAATTGCGCATAACAGCAAAAGAGCTTTGCTGGAAGATTTTTGCATCGCATATAAAAGAATTCTTGCCAAACATGAATTGTATGCGACAGGGACGACGGGAAGAAGAATCGAAGAGGCGACAAACCTAAAAGTACATAAATTTCTTCCGGGAAGTATTGGAGGAGACAAACAGTTTATGGAGATGATTGAAAGAAACGGACTTGATATGGTGTTGTTTTTTTATAATCCTGCAATGATTAATCAAAAAGAACCGGACATCTATGAAATTTCCAGATGCTGTGACCAATATAATATTCCGATTGCGACGAACATCGCAACAGCAGAATCTCTGATTTTGGGATTAGACAGAGGAGATTTAGATTGGAGATTGCTTTAACTGTTTTTGCTAGATCTGTTTTGCAGAAAAAGGCGGTTATGAGAGCCGCAAAAGGTCCAGAATATACTATATGGAGGATACAGACGTATGTCAATCAATGACATTGAGAATTTATTTCTTTTTGTGGGCGGTCTGGGTATGTTTTTGTTCGGAATGCACAGCATGTCCGATGGTGTACAAAAGAGTGCCGGAAGTAAAATGCAGGAACTGCTGGGGATTCTGACAAATAATCGAGTGATGGCGGTATTGGTTGGAGCGTTGGTTACGGCAATTATTCAGAGCAGCGGCGCTACAACAGTTATGATCGTAGGATTTGTAAATGCGGGACTGATGACTCTAGGACAGGCAGTTGGCGTAATTATGGGTGCTAATATTGGTACTTGTATTACAGCGTGGATCGTATCTCTGGGACAATTAGGAGATAGCTTTAAGGCGATTTCTCCTTCTTTGTATGCCCCGCTTTTGGTCGGAATCGGTGCACTTTTAATTATGTTTTCGAAAAAGCAAAAAAAGAGAAACATAGGAGATATTTTGATTGGTCTTGGATTGCTTTTTATTGGGCTTGACTTTATGCAAGAAGCAGCGACCAGTTACATTGAACTGCCAATTTTTACACAGGCGTTTGCACTGTTTGGAAACAATCCTTTTTTGGGAATTTTGATTGGAATGGTTGTAACAGGAATTATGCAAAGTTCTTCTGCATCTGTGGGAATTTTGCAGACACTTGCTGCGACAGGAGGCGTTGTGACGACGAGCTCGGCAGTTTATATCAGTCTTGGATCCAACATTGGATCTTGTTTTACGGCACTGCTTTCGAGTATGGGAGCACCAAGAAATGCAAAGCGTGCGGCAGTGATGCATTTGTCATTTAATGTGATTGGAACGATTTTATTTGGAGTGGGAGGATTTATTTTCTTTCAGCTCAATCCAGAATTTGCTTCCTCGGGAATCGGAAGTGTAGGAATTTCTATTTTTCATACAATATTTAATATTATTTGTACAATTTTGCTTTTGCCGATGTCTAATTATCTAGTTAAGTTATCAGGATTGATTGTCAGAGGAAAAGACGAAGAAGAGACAGAAGAGACAGATGAGAATTTAACACTGCGTCATCTTGATGACCGTATTTTGGAAAGCCCTTCTTTTGCAGTGGAGAATGCAATTTTAGAAGTGGTGCATATGGGAAAAATTACAAAGCAGAATTTACAGTGTGCATATGAAGCAATTTTAAATTATGATCAGGAGAAGATTCAAAGTGTCTATAAGACAGAAAAGACGATCAATAATATGGAAAAGATGATTACGGAGTATCTGGTAAAAATCAGTAATCTGTCTTTGAATGAAGAACAGCACAATATTATTAACGATCTGTTTTACTCTGTCAGTGATATTGAACGTGTGGGAGATCATACGGAAAATATGGTAGAACTTGTGGATGTAAAAGGAAAAGAGCCGATTACTTTCTCAGAACAGGCCAGAAAAGAATTAAAAGAGATTATGGGACTTGTCTTTGAGGCATTTTCCTGTTCTGTGGAGGCACGAGAGAAGCATAGCATTGATGCAGCAAACAAAGTGGCAAAATATGAAGATCAGGTTGACAGCATGGAAGAAGAGCTGCGGGAAATGCATATAGAACGGCTTTCCAAACAGCTTTGTTCTCCGACAAATGGCGTTGTCTTTTTGGATATTATCAGCAACCTGGAAAGAATTTCCGACCACGCATATAATTTGGCAGGATATGTGATATCAGAATCATAGAAATTAGAAAAACCAGTCCGAACATTTGATATGTTCAGGCTGGTTTTTTCTGTCCGAAGACAATCTGTTTAAGAAGGATCAATCGTAGGAACTTTCGATTCCGCAGAAGAAGAAAAAGCAGAAAATTGTTTTTGACACTTGGAAAGTCCGTCTGAGAGAATCTCCATAGTTCTCTCATAGGAAGCCTGTGCTTCTTCATAGATACCGTAAATCCCGGTATTTTCTTCTAAATGTTCCACATCATCAAGAGGAAAAATATAATATTTCGAGCCGTTATTCTGAAAACGATAGACCCAAGTAGGAAGAACTTCCACATTTGTGATGGATACGGTTCCGTCAATTGACTGGTGTAAAGACAAGGTAACCATTACACCGTCTTCTGTATGTCCTGTAGGCATTTCATCCATCAGATAAGTGCGCTGATTGCTCAGAGCATTTCCAGTGGAATAGATGCAAAAGGTTTTATGACTGTTATCTGTGCTGGTCAAGACATCGATCGGCTGAATGACGTGCGGATGCCCTCCGATAATGGCATCAATTCCAAGATCACATAATTTCTGAGCAATTTCATCTTGATACTCCGCTTCCACTAATTGATATTCATCTCCCCAGTGGATATTCATCAGGAAAAAGGAAACGCCTTCTTTTTCCATCTGTGCAATACTTTGTTCCACTTCTTGATAAAACGGTTCTAAGTTGTCATACTGAAAGGTATTGAGGAGAGAAGCAGAATTTTCATCTAACAGCATGCCGTTTAGATAATGATGGATACCATCTCCCGGCGTCTCATAGACATAATTTAAAAAACCGACCGAAACGCCGCGGATATTGGCGATATAGTAAGGTTTTTCCGACAGAGAAGAGCGTGCTCCTGTATGAGCAATCTGCTTTTCTTCATAGACGGAAAGAGTTCTGTTAAATCCGTCTTCAAAAGAATCATAGATATGATTTGTGGCAAGAAACTGAAGATCAATACCGCTCTCTTTCATATTTTCAATGATAATGTCCGGAGCATTAAACATAGGATGCCCGGAATAGCCGCGTTCAGGACCGCCAAGAGAACCTTCAAATTCGGCGGTCATAAAGTCAGGTTCACTGTAGTAAGGAGTAATATACCGAAA
>CALWCS010000119.1 GCA_944376425.1 uncultured Lachnospiraceae bacterium
CAATGTAGTATTCTCCTATGGAACCGAACGGTTTGTTAAGACGGCATTAGTGATCGGAATGGATGGATTGATTTTGCCGGATGTTCCGTTTGAGGAGAAAGAGGAGTTTGACAAAGTATGCAGAAAATACGGGCTGAATCTGATTTCATTGATTGCGCCGACCTCGCATGAACGAATCCGGATGATAGCAAAAGAAGCGCACGGCTTTGTCTATTGTGTCTCATCGCTTGGAGTGACAGGGATTCGCTCTAAAATCACAACGGATATCGGAGCTATGGTGCAGCTGGTAAAAGAAGAAAAAGAAATTCCATGTGCAGTCGGATTTGGGATTTCGACACCGGAGCAGGCCAGGGAAATGGCTGGAAAATCAGATGGTGTTATTGTAGGAAGTGCAATTGTAAAACTGTGCGGACAGTATGGCAGGGAATGTGTGCCCTATGTGGAGGAATATGTAAAAAGTATGAAAGAGGCGGTAAGGAAAGCCTCCGATGCTTAAAAAATGATATGACAAGCCATAAAGAAGAGAGACTAAAAAAGGAAATGTATCTTGCAGCCTCATTTTGCGCTGGCAAGGTGCATTTTTTTGTGAGAGGAAAGAGACTGCCACATTTTTTGAAAGTATTTGAATCAGGGAAAAAGAGAGGGACTTGACAAGTGTTATATACTGTTCTATACTGTTTATAGAACAGGAGGAAAAAAGATGAAGATTTTAATTAACAATTCTTCGATGCAGCCGATCTATGAGCAGATTATGGATCAGATCAAAGCGATGATTGTAGGCGGTGAATTAAAAGAACATGATATTCTGCCCTCTGTTCGTTCTTTGTCAAAGGATTTAAAAATCAGTGCTCTGACCGCAAAAAAAGCGTATGACGGGCTGGAAAGCGAAGGATTTATTGTAACCGTCCATGGAAAAGGAAGTTTTGTGGCAAGCACGAATCAGGAATTGATGATGGAGGAACATCGAAAAGAAGTGGAAGCCGATTTAGAACTGGCCATTCAAAAAGGCAAACGATGTGGAATGACATCAGAGGAACTAAGAAGTTTATTTGAATTGATTTTGGAGGAATAAAAATGCTGTTAGAAATAAAGGATATCAAAAAACAGTACAAAAAATTCAATCTGCATTGTTCCATGGAAGTGATGGAAGGTCGTATTACAGGTCTGATTGGCCAAAACGGAGCAGGAAAAAGTACTACATTTAAGGCAATTTTAAATCTAATCCATTTAGACGGGGGAGAAATTTTATTATTTGGA
The DNA here is from genome assembly GCA_944376425.1 of uncultured Lachnospiraceae bacterium. Taxonomy (GTDB): domain Bacteria; phylum Bacillota; class Clostridia; order Lachnospirales; family Lachnospiraceae; genus JAGZHZ01. Next base: position 1,258 of record CALWCS010000119.1, read on the forward strand.
AAAGATCACAGAAAACTGACGACACAGGACAGAGAAAAGATCGGGGTGGTACTTTCAGAGGGAAACTTTTCAGAAAGAATGACGCCAAGAGAATGTGCGCAGGTTTTAAACAGCTTGTATCAGAAATTTGATATCCAGAATTTTTATGAAAGATGTGAAAAAATGGGAGTGGCACTCAATAAGCAGATCAAAGAATTTTCAACTGGAATGCAGGCAAAACTAAAGATTCTGATCGCACTTAGTCATCAGGCAGACTTTCTGATTTTAGATGAACCTACAGCCGGACTGGATGTCGTGGCAAGAGGAGAAGTGCTGAATCTGTTAAGAGAATATATGGAACAAGAAGAAGAACGGGCGATTTTGATCAGCTCTCATATTTCCAGTGACCTGGAAGGACTGTGCGATGATCTCTATATGATTCATCAGGGGAAAATTGTTCTGCATGAAGAGACTGACAGGATTTTAAGTGAATATGGAGTTTTAAAAGTGGAAGAAAAACAGTATCAGAGATTAGAAAAGAAATACCTGATCAGAGTAAAAAAAGAATCGTTCGGATACTGCTGTCTGACAAACGAAAGACAGTTTTATATGGAAAATTATCCGGGAATTGTGACAGAAAAAGGAAGCATAGATGAAGTAATTGAGATGATGATTCAGGGGGGAACGGTATGAAGGGGTTATGGAAAAAAGATTGGTATTTGATGAAAGAATTAAAAAAGACACTGATTTTGATGATGCTGCTAGTTCTCTTTATTTTATTTACGGAACTCAATAATATGATATTTGTGCTGAATTATATGACGATTTTATCATCGATGATGGTCATTAATACTTTTGCGCTGGATGAACAGAAAAATGGCAATGCATTTTTGTTTACGCTGCCATTTTCCAGAAAAACGTATGTGACGGAAAAATATTTATTTGGAATGATACTTGGCATCATCGGCTGGGGACTGACCATTGCAGCAGCCTTTGCTGTTTCAATGATAAAACAGACAGATTTAAAATGGGGAAATCTTGGATTACAAGGGATTGTGGCTTTTGGCGTTTTCATTGTGATGCTGGGCATTGCGATTCCGATTCAGATTAAATTTGGCGCAGAAAAAGGCAGAATTGTTCTGATTGCGGCAGTTTTAGCGGTCAGTTTTGCGGGAGCCGGTATCATGAGCTTTTTACAGGGAGAAAAAAGAGAACAGATGATGGATCAAATGCAGTGGATTCTGAGACAGAAATGGATAGGAGCTGCGGTCGGCGCAGGGATCGTTTGTCTGTTCGTAATTTCTATTCTGTACAGTATTCATCTGATAGAGAAAAAAGAATATTAAATGAAAACGTCTTGCTGTTTATAGGTATACCAATAACGAAAAAGGTCTGAATCTGTAAAATGCTTAACATTGACATTGAATTTTCAAAAGTGTAAGATAACAAATGGAAATATTTCCATAATAAATAAGATCAGAAAAGGAGAGACAAAATGTTAGACAAAGTAGAAGAAAAGGCAATGGTACAATTTATGAGCAAATTTACGGATCACCCATTTCTGATGAAGTTTAAAGACAGAGAATATCCGATTGGAGAAGGGGAACCGACTTTTACAGTAGATTTTAAAAAAGCAATTCCTGTATCGGACCTTCTGCGCAGCACGTCGATTGCCCTGGGAGAAGCTTACATGGACGGAGATCTGGAGATTGAAGGGAATTTGTACGAAGCATTGGATAACTTTTTAGGACAGATGGGAAAATTTTCAACCGATGAAAACGCATTAAAGAAATTGATTTATACTTCTGTCTCGAAAAAAAATCAAAAGAAAGAAGTGACCAGTCATTACGACATCGGAAATGACTTTTACAAATTATGGCTGGACGATACGTTAAGCTATTCCTGCGGATACTTTAAACATCCTGATGATACCTTGTACCAGGCTCAAGTAAATAAAGTGGATTATATTTTACAGAAATTGTATCTGCAAGAAGGAATGAGGCTGCTTGATATCGGATGCGGCTGGGGATTTCTTTTGATTGAAGCAGCAAAGAAATATAAAGTCAAAGGGACAGGAATTACCTTAAGCCAGGAACAATATGCAGAATTTAAAAAGAGAATTGCAGAACAAGGACTTGAGGATTATCTGAATGTGGAACTGATGGATTACCGTGATCTTCCAAAATACGGAAAGAAATTTGACAGAGTTGTCAGCGTAGGAATGGTAGAACACGTAGGAAGAGAAAACTATCAGCTGTTTAACGACTGCGTGGAACAAGTCTTAAAAGACGGAGGACTGTTTTTGCTTCATTTTATCAGCGCTTTAAAAGAACATCCGGGAGACGCATGGATCAAAAAATATATCTTTCCAGGCGGAGTAGTTCCAAGCCTGCGTGAAATGGTAACTGCGATGGCAAATGATAATTTCCATGTTCTGGATATCGAAAATCTTCGTCTTCATTATAATAAGACGCTTTTATGCTGGGAAAAGAATTATAAAGAACATATTGAAGAAGTCCGAAAAATGTTTGACGAGAGATTTGTGCGGATGTGGGATTTGTATTTGTCGGCATGCGCAGCGACGTTTCACAATGGAATTATTGATTTGCATCAGATTTTGGTCACAAAAGGAATCAACAATGAATTGCCGATGGTACGCTGGTATTAATTTTTTGGACTAAAATGGCACGTAAACATAACAATAGATAAGCTTGTATACTGCTGCGGTTTGTGCCGCAGCAGAAAAAAGAAGAAAGAGGCGGTATATGGAGCAGCAGATCTATGAACATAAAGTACAGTACTATGAGACAGACCAAATGGGGATTGTTCATCATTCCAATTATATCCGGTGGTTTGAAGAAGCAAGAGTAGATCTTTTAAGCAAGATTGGAATTGGATATAAAAGAATGGAGGAAATCGGAGTAGTCAGTCCCGTCTTGGAAGTTCATGCGGTCTATAAGGCAATGACGTATTTTGAGGATATTGTCCAGATTAAGGTAACGATTCAAAAATATAATGGAATTGTCTTGGAACTTTTGTATGAGGTGAATGATAAAAAGACAGGGGAACTGCGATGCACTGGAAATTCCAGACATTGTTTCCTAAATCAAAAGGGACAGCCCCTTTCTTTAAAAAAGGATTATCCTAAGCTGGATGAGATGCTAAAAAAGGAACAAAAAAAATGCGCAAGCGCATATCAAAGCGAAATGGCACTGGATGTCTAAAAGGCACCGGCGCCATTTCGCTTTTGATTTAACGCTGCATGAGTTTGGCAAGATCTTCATAAAAGGAAGGATAGCTGACATTAACACATTCGAAATTTTTGATCGTGGTAATACCATCAGCTGCAAGCGCCGCAATGGCAAAAGACATAGCGATTCTGTGATCCTGACGCGTTTCTATCACAGCGCCGTGGAGCGGATGCCCGCCTTCAATCACCATACCGTCATCGGTGGCAGTAATCTTTGCACCCATTGCAGAAAGATTTTTCACTACAAGATCGATGCGGTTTGATTCTTTTACTTTTAATTCCTGTGCATCTTTAATGACGGTAGTACCCTCAGCAAAACAGGCAAGCACTGCAAGAATGGGCAGTTCATCGATAAGCGTAGGAATCAGATCTCCTGCGATCGTTGTACCGTGCAGGGCAGCCGTGCTTCGAATGAGAAGATCAGCCGTAGACTCACCGTTTTTAGAAGAGATATTTTCTAAGGTGATATCGGCTCCCATAGCTTTGCAGACTCGTAAAATACCGTCACGCGTAGAATTAATGCCTACATTTTGAATCAAGATTTCCGAACCGGAGACGATAAGAGCTGCGACAATAAAGTAAGCAGCCGATGAAATATCTCCTGGAACATTGACTTTTTGCCCTGTTAGATTTGGATTTGGATGAATGGTTACAGTAGTATCCTCAGAGATTACGTCAGCTCCAAAATAGCGAAGCATAATTTCAGAGTGATTACGCGACAAGATAGGTTCCGTTACGCTTGTCTCTCCATCAGCATAAAGTCCCGCAAGTAAAATGGCAGATTTCACTTGTGCCGATGCGACAGGAGAGTGGTAGTGAATCCCTTTTAAATGAGTGCCTGTAATACGAAGCGGAGCACAATCGTTGTTTCTAAGACTTATAATATTAGCGCCCATATCAGACAGCGGAAGAATAATCCGTTTCATAGGGCGTGTCTGAATAGAAGCATCTCCATTTAAAACAGATTCAAAAGGCTGTGCCGACAAAATTCCGGAGAGGAGTCTTGTAGTAGTGCCACTGTTTCCTGTCTCAAGAATCTGTTCGGGTTTTTTTAGTCCGTGCAGTCCTTTTCCATAAATTTTAATACAGTCTTTTTTTGTTTCAATGTCAATTCCAAGACGGCGAAAACAGTCAATTGTGGAAAGACAGTCTGCGCCGTTTAAAAAATTTGTAATTTCTGTAGTACCTCTTGAGAGAGCGCCAAACATAACAGCGCGGTGAGAAATAGATTTATCTCCCGGTACGATTATTTCTCCTTTTAATGCAGTTGCTCTTTCAAAATCCATAGCAATCTTTTCCTTCCTTATCGTTCATAGATAGTATAACGGTAACGACGCAGCAGATTTACCGCCTTTTTTAAAGCAGCCTCTTCATAAAATTCTACGTGCAAAACAGCCTCTTCAAATTCACGGTTATGTACGATACCGATATTCTTGATACTGATGCCATTCGTTGCTAAAATAGTGGCAAGCGCTGCAATGCCCCCGGCTTCGTCTACCATATCGCAGTAGAGAGAATAACTTTTTGGAATCGGTCCGCGAGAAGTATCAGAGATAGAATCGCGATATTCTCTTGCCTCTGAAAAAAGCTGATAAATTTCTTTCTCATTATGGTCAGACAGAGCCTCTCTTGTATTTTTAAGGCTTTCAATATAATCATCCAGAATATGAATGATATTGGAGCGGTTTGTGGAACAGATCTGCTGCCACATCTCCGGAGAGGAGGAAGCAATTCGTGTGATATCTTTAAATCCTCCTGCCGCAATCTGTTTCATAACGCCGTCTGGAAAGTCAGAATCTTTTACAAGATTGACAAGAGAAGAGGCAATGATATGTGGCAGATGGCTGATTGCCGCTGTAGCGAAATCATGTTTTTGACACGTTAAAATTAGGGGCAGCGCTTTAAAGGAAGTGACAAGATCGTAGAAACGCTTTATCTTCTCTTTGGAAACCTTCGGAGTCGGAGTCAGGATGTAGTAGGCATTTTCAAGCAGAATCCGTTTACTGTTTGCAATGCCGGTTTTTTCTGAACCGGCCATAGGGTGACCGCCGATAAAAAATTCCTCTAAAGAAAGTTCTGCTACCTTTTGATGAATGTCAGTTTTTGTGCTTCCGACGTCTGTTAAAATGCAGCTGTCTTTTAAAAGTGGTTTTAGTATAGAAAGATAAGACGCATTCGACTCTACCGGAGCGCACAAAAAGAGAAAATCACATGTGCGAAAACGCTCATCGACTTGCTCGCAGCACTCATCAATAATCTGGTGGTCAAGAGCATACTGCATCGTTTCCTGACTTCTTGTATGGGCAAGAAGATGTGCATAAGGATGCACGTATTTAATTGCTTTGGCAATGGAGCCGCCTATCAGGCCAAGCCCGATAAAGCCAACGGTCAAATCACTCATCGAAATTTCCTTTCTGCCAGTTTGGCGTATGGAATCAGCTCATCAGACAAGACTTCAAACTGAGGGAATGTCAAAGACTGAGGACCGTCCGATAAAGCGCAAGCCGGATTATTGTGTACTTCAATCATTAAGCCGTCTGCCCCTGCTGCGACTGCACATTTTGCCAGAGGAGAGACATAATCTCTGACTCCGGTGGCATGACTGGGATCGACGATAATCGGAAGGTGAGACTTTGCTTTGATGACAGGAACAGCACTGATATCTAAGGTGTTTCGTGTTGCAGTTTCAAATGTGCGGATTCCTCTCTCACACAGAACGACTTTACTGTTTCCTTCTGACATAATATACTCTGCAGCATTGAGCCACTCATCAATCGTAGCGGCAAGACCGCGTTTTAAAAGAACGGGAAGTCCAGAACGTCCTGCTTCTTTTAAAAGCTGGAAATTCTGCATATTTCTTGCACCGATCTGAATCATGTCTACATATTTAACGGCAGCCTCAATCGCAGCTTCACTGACTACCTCACAGATGGTGTTTAAACCGGTTTCTGCTTTGGCTTTTGCCATGTAACGCAGTCCTTCTTCTTCAAGTCCCTGGAAAGAGTAAGGAGAAGTCCTTGGCTTGTATGCTCCGCCGCGGACAAAAGTAGCGCCTGCCTTTTTGACCTCGTGAGCGATTAAAAGAAGCTGTTCTTCCGATTCCACTGCACATGGACCAGCCATGATGGTTAATGTATTTGGTCCGATCTCTGTGTTTCCAACAGGAATAGCAGAAGGCTGGGGATGAAATTTTTTGTTGGCAAGTTTATAGCTCTCTGTGACAGGAACAATCCGGTCAACGCCAGGAGCGATCTCTAAATTTTGATCCGCAAGACGGCTTTTATCGCCTACCACGCCGATAATAGTAACTTCTTGTCCTTGAGATAAATGAACTTCCAGTCCTTTGGAACGAATGATGTTGGAAACATGATCAACCGCTTCTTTAGAAGCATTTCTTTTCATTATAATAATCATAATTTTAATACCTCTGTCATTTTTATATTTTTTTTAACTTCTTTATTCTACTATCATTGAAATGGAATGTCAATGCTATGACACTTTAAAGTGTAAAAATAAATGCACTCTTTTTTTTAAAGAAGGATTCTGTGAGAGATAGACAAAAAAATATCACATGATAGGACAAAAGGTGACATGTTGTCTTGATTTTTCGACAGAAAAACGGCGATGTGAAAAAAAAACAAAAAAATAATTGTTAAAATTAGATAAATAGCTTGAAATATTATGACAATTTTAGTAAAATATATCCATAGCAGAAATACAGAGTGGGAGACACTCAAAACTAACTAGTATTGGAGGATATAATTATGAATGTTTACACAACCAGCAAGATTCGTAACGTGGTAATTTTGGGACATGGCGGCTGCGGAAAAACAAGCCTTGTAGAAGCAATGGCTTATTTATCTGGTATTACAAGCAGAATGGGAAATGTGGCTGAGGGAAATACAGTCAGCGATTATGATAAAGAGGAAATAAAAAGAAAATTTTCAATCAGTACAACGATGGTTCCGATCATCTGGAACAACGTAAAAATCAATGTATTAGATACACCGGGCTATTTTGACTTTGTAGGAGAGGCAGAGGAAGCAGCAGCAGCAGCGGACGCAGCAATTATTGTAATTTCCGGAAAAAGCGGCGTGGAGGTCGGAACACAAAAGGCATGGGAGCTGTGCGAAAAATATAAATTACCGAGAATGTTTTTCGTAAGCAATATGGATATCGACAGTGCCAGCTTCCGTGAAATCGTAGAAAAGCTGACGGAAATGTACGGAAAGAAAATTGCTCCGATTCATCTTCCGATTCGTGAAAACGGACAACTTGTAGGATATGTCAATATCGTAAAACAGGCGGGAAGAAGATGGACAGGAAAAGACCAGAAAGAAGAGTGTCCGGTTCCGGATTATTCTGTAGAATATCTGGAAAAGTATCGTGAAAATTTATTAGAGGCCGTTGCAGAGACAAGCGAAGAATTTATGGATCGCTATTTTGGAGGAGAAGAGTTTTCTGTGGCAGAGATCAGTGCAGCACTTCACTCTGAAATCATAGATGGCAGCATTGTACCGGTGTCTTTAGGATCAAGCACGGAATTAAAAGGTGTGGCAAACTTGTTAAATGATATTATCGGATATCTTCCAGATCCGTCTAAAAGAAAGTTTGCAGGACTGAATCTTAAGACAAAGGAAGTATTTCAGGCAGATTATGACTTCTCAAAGACAAAATCAGCTTATATTTTCAAGACGATTGTAGATCCGTTTATCGGAAAATATTCGATGATCAAAGTTTGCTCCGGTTCCATTAAGAGCGATGATACGTTATATAATGCCGATACAGACAATGAAGAAAAAATCAGCAAGCTGTACGTATTTGAAGGAAATAAACCGATAGAGGTCAAGGAATTGATGGCAGGAGATATCGGAGCAATTGGAAAACTGAATGCATTTACCGGAAATACTCTCTCTACAAAAGCAAATCCGATTCAGTATGGAAAGATGGATCTGCCAGTTCCCTATACATACAAGAGATATAAAGCAAAAGTAAAAGGAGAAGATGACAAAGTTTCCCAGGCACTGTCTAAGATGATGCAGGAAGATTTGACAATGAAGTCGGTAAACGATGCCGAAAACCGTCAGACACTTTTGTATGGTATGGGAGATCAGCATTTGGATATCATTGCAAGCAAGCTTGTGACAAAATACAAAGTTGAGGTTGAACTGAGCAAACCAAAAGTAGCGTTCCGCGAAACAATCCGCAAAAACTCTGACGTAGAAGCAAAATATAAAAAACAGTCGGGCGGACATGGTCAGTATGGACACGTAAAAATGCGCTTTGCTCCTCTTGGAGATCTGGAAAAAGCGTATGAATTTGATCAGGTAGTAGTTGGAGGCGCAGTTCCAAAGAATTACTTCCCAGCAGTAGAAAAAGGAATTCAGGAATCTGTCCAAAAAGGACCTCTTGCCGCTTATCCGGTAGTAGGAGTAAAAGCAACCCTGTATGATGGATCCTATCATCCGGTAGACTCTTCGGAAATGGCTTTTAAGACCGCAGCAATTCAGGCGTTCAAAAAAGGATTTATGGAGGCATCTCCTGTTTTGCTTGAGCCGATTGCATCTTTAAAGGTGACAGTTCCGGACAAATTTACAGGAGACGTTATGGGCGACCTCAATAAGAGAAGAGGACGCGTACTGGGCATGAATCCGGATCATAAAGGAAAACAGATTATTGAAGCAGACGTGCCGATGATGGAATTATATGGATACTGTACAACACTGCGTTCCATCACAGGAGGAAGCGGAGACTTTTCCTATGAATTTGCAAGATATGAACAGGCACCGTCTGATATTCAGGAAAAAGAAGTGGCAGCAAGAGCAAACAATGTAAATGCAGGAGAAGAATAAAAAACTGGAAATATAAAAGAGAAGACAGAGCTGCTGTTGGCAAGACGGCAGCTCTGTCTGTATAAGAGAAAAAGAGCAAATTTTTTAACGAGATATTAAAAAAAGGAAATCATCTTTAACTGATCCCAAATCAAAGAGGCAAGAAGTTGATTGCCAGAGGAAGTCAGATGAATCCCGTCTGTGGTGAAAAGCAAAAAGCGTGACGCAGGAGAGGCGTCTACTAAAAGAGATTGAAGAGGAAGAAACGTACAGGAAAAGGCTTTTCCGATCTCTTCCATAAGGGAAGAAAACTGCTTTTTCATAGCAACCCAGTTTGGAAATTCGGCGGGATAGGGAAACAAAAATGTTGCTAAAATCAGAATAGGACAAAAAAAGTCGGCACGGATTGGGGAGAGCGGAAA
>CALWCS010000120.1 GCA_944376425.1 uncultured Lachnospiraceae bacterium
GCTCACGCGGACACAGGCTCAAATTGCTCCTTTGTCCTTCAGCGGATGTCAGGCCATCAGGGACCTCCCTGTCAGCTGATACAAAAGCCTGAACTCCTTACAATAAGGAGTTCAGGCTTTCAGCATTTTGGTGCCAGCAAAGGCAACCCCCGGCTAAGCCGGGGGTAAAAAATAGCTTATAGCGAGGAGAAAAGTAGAAAAAGAAAGAACTCCCTGATAAGGCAGAAAAGGTTTGCCGACCACACAACTACGATAACAGGGAAGTCTTCATCGTGAAAGACAAAGACATAAGTAGTTTAGATCATACAAGCTGGAACGGATATCCGCTGTTATTGGCTCAAAGTGCTTCATGACAATAATAAACGATTAGATTATACACCGCAATGGAATCAATACATAAAAGTCCTTGATGCTAACGCTTGGCGTGGCATCTTTCCTCATCTTTCCCAAACACGTAGTCTTCAATTTCTGTTACTTCTCTCGCTAGCGCTTTAGCCAAATAATTCACTTTCCAGAAGATTTTCCGGAAAAGCAGCGCAGTTTACCGCAATGAAGGGGCCCTTTCGCCGTTCAGAAGCATTATGAATAGACTGTGCAAACATTTCCTTGCCGGAACCGCTCTCTCCTGTAATTAAAATCGAATAATCAGATTTGGCCAATTTCCGGGCAATATCTATGCATCTCTGCATCTCCGGTGATGAATGAACGATATTCTCAAAAGTGTATCTGGCATAAAAGCCGGATTTTTGCAATCTTTCACTCAGTTTATTACCCATTGACCTGATGCTTTTCGCTGTTTGGCATTCGAAATAAAAACCCATCGATTCGTTACCGTTATTTAATTCGTGCCGCTCTACCATTACATACTCTCCCTGAATTTTCAGCAGCTCGTGACGGAACCCCTTTTCAAACAACCGCTTTTCTATTGCAGGCAATTCATGCAGGGTCAGAAAATCATTCTGTTTCAGTTCGGCCTTAAATATCGCAATAGCTTTCTGATTTCGGTACAGCACTCTTCCCTCTGTATCAGTGACCAACACGCCAAATTCCGATTGTTCTATTACTTTTTCCAATGTTTTATCCATCATTTGTGTCTGGAAAAACCGTTTTTCCACGTCACTGTACTTAGCTGGCAGACCTTGAATATAACGATAAAGGCGATGCAGCAACAGTGTATCTCGAATATTTAAGCGAGAGAAAATGTCCAAAAATGCTTGGGTTCCAAGTTGTCGAAAGCCTATATTTATTATCTCTCCAGCATAGGAAGGATGCAAATCCAAAACCCCCGCCGTAATTGCATAAGAAAATTCCTGCAAATTTTTCACCGAATAGTATGGCACCAAGTTGAGATGAATGACCTCTAACTCGTAAAGTAGTTTGATCAAGTCGTCTGTGGTATCCTGTGTACGATTTACTACCAGAACCTGTTCTCCAGCCGGAATTTTCATAATCTTGTCTAGCGCTTTCTGATCTAACGTTCTTGAAACGAGCAATATCTTTTCAGCGCCCCAGTCGTTGTGAAATCGATTGAAAATCTCGTGAAGCAGTCTTGGAACCATAACCAATATTAAATCAGCGTCAGTAAAATCTTTCAGCCTCATATCCTGCAAATAACAAATGTCAACAGAAACCGCGTCGCTTAATACTTCATAAATATTCTCCCGAATAAATGTTCCGGCCGGGTAGTCCTGACTTTTCTCTTCCAGCACAATCAATATTTTTTTCATGGCTCCTCCAAGCATCTACAATATGCAATCATTCCGTCGCTTTTCTCTTATGGTGCTACTATAATAAATTAATTATAAGATAAATTTGTTTGGATTACAATAAAGAATTCCGCCGCTTTTCTTACGGGCGAATGCCCCTGCTTGATCCGAACAAATAGTTGTCATTGTTTAGGGCGGGTAGGATCGCTTCCTGTTTGAAACCATTGAATTGCGAGGAGTTCAGGATTTTTGCCCAGAGTGCGCCATGCCACCACACTAGATACAAACACGAGAAAATCAACATGCTAAAAATGTATGCAGCCAAATTTGAACCCCGACTGAGACAAACACCGCGCTCAAGAATTTTACATCTGCTTCTTTATGCAATATTGTAAAACAGAAGAATTTATGACAGGTGCGTTCTTTGTCCATTACACCCGCAAAGAAAGCCTGTTTGAAGCTTTGATTTGCGAGCAATATGAGCATTTTATTGGACTTCTTCAGATCATAAAATCTGAAATTGCGCATTGCGTCCCTGGCGCTTGGAGTAACAGAAACGTATAGAAGCGGGGCCTTCGTAGTATTGTCAATGGGCCCAGTGCTATGACGGAAAATTATCCGCCGCACAGGTCCCCCGGCGAGTGCCATTCCGGTAAGACTGCTCACCTTTAACATGGAGCCCTGTAAACCATTAACGATGGAAAAAGTGACTAGACTACTTGGAGATGAGGATGGGGTCATAAGCCAAGCCCAGCAGAGAATTACTCCTCCCCCATGCAGCGATACCTCCCAGACGGTAGGAAAACTTGTGCTGTGACATTACCGCTGGCGATGGCAAAGGCCGTAGTGTTTTCTGAAGAAAATTACAAATTTTAGAGGTCTCCCCGATTTTGCAAGAAAGCGACGGCTGCTTCGAACTGCAGGGGGCATTTTATACCAGAAACTCTTGCGCTGCAATGGATTCTGGTTTCCTGTACAGTGTCCTGGTTGACATGTATAGGCACAAAGGATTATTGTTATGGAGCTTCCAGAAAATCTGATTTTACAGCTCGCTGTTTTCTGCAAAACAAAATGATATGGTGCGGATATGTGGATGCTCAGTGTAAGAAAGAGTCCAATTTAACATAATTTCAGTATTGTTTTTTTCGACGGTTTATGG
>CALWCS010000121.1 GCA_944376425.1 uncultured Lachnospiraceae bacterium
TAAAGAGATAAAAAAATATTTTGTCAAGTTTTTAAAAAACAAAAAAAGCCAGCAAATATGCTGACTGTAAGAATTCAGGAAAAAAATCACTCTTAAAGTATTATGGTGTTAAAACTGAAAGACGGGTAGTATCCTGATAAAACAATAAAATGAATCAATATTTTCAACAATTTGAAAAATAACGATTGACAAAAAAAAGAAAATATAGTATAGTAGCTATTGTAGAAAGAGAGATTAGCTCAATATAATATAAATACAATAGTTTGCACGAGTGGCTCAGTGGTGGAGTATCGCCTTGCCAAGGCGAGGGTCGCGGGTTCGAATCCCGTCTCGTGCTTTTAGCCAGATATCTGCAAATAGATATCTGGTTTTTTTATTTCGAAGGCGATTCCTTTATCTGATCTTTAAAAAAGCTGTTCAAGGATACGTTGCGTCCTGTATAGAAAAATATTTTTGAAAACATAGAAAATGATCAAAACTGAGATTTTTAAAAGTTGGAAAGTAAAGTTTCAAAAGATTTTAAAAAATTTTTAGAGAGAGAAAATATTTTTTAGAAAGGGAATATGGTACAATAAAAAAACAGAGAAAAACTACAGGAAAGGAAAGAAAATGGGAAAAGTTTTGAAAGCAGCAGGAATTTGTTTTTTATGTTTTTTAATATATGTAATTTTAGGAGCAGTTCTTCCTTTTGGAATTGCAAAAAATGAGACGGGAAATATGACAGATGACATTTCAAGATTCTATGAAGTGTCGGATGTGAAAGAACGGGCTGACCTGATAGAAGAGAACGAAGATGCACTGTTGACGAGATTGTCTATGATTGAACAGGCAAAAGAGGAAATTATTTTATCTACGTTTGATATTCGTGTAGGAAACAGTACAACGGATATTTTTTCGGCACTGATAGCCGCAGCAGACAGAGGAGTAGCCGTAAAAATCTATGTAGATGGTCTTTATGGAATGATTCATATGAGAGGAAGAGAGATTTTTGAAGCGGCAGGATCTCATGAAAATTTGGAAATTCGTTTTTACAATGAGCCAAATCTGTTAAAACCGTGGACGATCAATGGAAGAATGCACGATAAATATGTTATTGTAGATGATCAGCTCCTTTTAATGGGAGGAAGAAATATGTTTGACTATTTTCTGGGAGATGATACGCCGGACGATATCGGATACGACAGAGAGGTGCTGATCTGGCAAGAGGAAGAAGATTCAAAAGGCAGAGGAGCCATTGCACAGGTAAGAGAGTATTTTACAGAGATATGGAATCAAAAATTTAGCAAACCTGTTTTTGAAAAGCAGAGCACAGAAAAGATGGAAGAGGAACTGAAACGTCTGAGGGAACATTACCAAAATATGAAAAAACAAGAAAAATTTCCTGTATCTGAGAACTGGAGAGAACGAACGGTAGAGATTGAAAATGCAGTCCTTGTGACAAATCCAAATCATATTATGAAAAAAAGTCCGGATGTATGGTACACACTGTATCAACTGATGAATCAGGCAAAGGAGTCGGTAATGATTCAAACACCTTACGCAGTTTTTTCAAAAGAAATGTATGAAGGAATAGAAGAGATTGCTCAAAACGTACCGGATACTAAACTTTTAGTAAATTCCAGAGCAGTAGGAGACAATATGGTTGCATCTGCCGATTATACGAAAAACTGGAAAAATATTGTGGAGACGAAAATGCCGGTCTACGAGTATCAGGGAATGCATTCGTGCCACGGAAAATCGATTGTAATTGATGACGATCTGTCAGTAATCGGTTCCTATAACTTTGATATGAGAAGTACGTATATTGATACAGAGACGATGCCGGTTATCTATGGAAAATCCTTTAATGAGATGCTGCGCGCAGAGATGGACAAGATAGAGGAGGAATCGCTGGTTCGAAAACCAGATGGAAGCTATGAGCCAAGAGAGGGAGTAAGCGCAAAAGAGATTAATAAAGGAAAAGACATTTTTTATCAGGTGGCATCTTGGGTTTTGCAGCCGTTTCGGTATCTGATTTAAAACGGATTGGAGAGAGAAGAATGAAAATAACCGTATTAAATGAAAATCATGTCAACAAAAGAGGACTGTTTGCAGAACATGGACTGTCTCTTTTGCTGGAACAAGAGGAAGAAAAATGGCTGTTTGACACAGGACAAAGTGATGTATATCTTAAAAACGCCAAAACATTGAAACAAAGTCTGGAGACGTTACAGGGAATTATTTTAAGCCATGGACATTATGATCACTGTGGAGGATTAGAATATTTTGATAAAAAAATGCCGAAAGTTTATATAAGAAAAGAGGCATTATATCAGAAAATGTCAGGAGACAGAGAAAAGAACACATTTCGAGATATTGGGATTCCATGGAAAAAAGAAATGTTTTCCAGAGAATTTATTTTTACGGAAGAGATGCAAAAAATCAGAAAAAATTGGTTTTTGCTCGGGAAAATTCCAAAATATCCCGGACTGGAAGAAGAACCGGAAGGATTTTGGTATAGAGTACGAGAGGAAATACAGAAAGATACGATGGAAGATGAGCAATTTTTAGTGATTCAGACAGAAAAAGGGCTCGTTTTGATCATTGGATGTGCTCACATGGGAATTTTAAATTGCATCCAGCATGTAAAAACAAAATTTCCAGGGAAAAAGATCCGCGGCATTTTTGCAGGAATGCATATGCGAAATGCAACAGAGGAAAAAATCGACTGGACAATACAAAAATTAAAAGAAGAGAAGTTAGAATTTCTGATAGGAGCACACTGTACAGGACAAAAAGCAATAGGAAAGATGGCAGAGATGCTTGGAGAATGTTTTCAATTCTGTGAAGTAGGAAAAATATTTGAATTTATATGACAGGGATAGCAGCTTGAAAAGAATAGGACTGTGCAAACGTTCTGTTTTCTGATATACTGTAAAAAATATCAGTAACAGCATTTTACATTGCAGAACTGAAAAAGGAGGATAAAAATAAAATGATCAATCCGGTATATGAAAAATTGATGAAATGTTATGAGAGTGTACAAAAGAAAATCTCTTTTGTTCCAAAGGTAGCTTTAGTACTTGGATCGGGACTGGGAGATTATGGCGACAGTATTCGGATAGAACAGACTTTAGACTATCATGAGATAGAGGGATTTCCAGTTTCTACTGTAGAAGGGCACAGAGGACGATTCCTATTTGGATATGTGGAGGATGTGCCGGTTGTTATTATGCAGGGCAGAGTGCATTATTATGAGGGATATCCGATCAGTGATGTCGTTCTTCCGACACGTCTGATGAGACTGATGGGCGCGGAAGTATTATTTTTGACAAATGCAGCTGGAGGAGTAAATTTTGACTTTCATGCTGGCGATTTTATGATGATTACTGACCAGATCAGCAATTTTGTACCTTCTCCTCTGATTGGACCAAATGAGAAAAAATTAGGTGAGCGGTTTCCGGATATGAGTGAAATTTACGACAAAGATTTACAGGAAGTCATTCGAAATGCTGCAAAAGAACTGAAGATTGCGCTGAAAGAAGGAACCTATGTACAGCTTTCCGGACCTAATTTTGAAACGCCGGCTGAAGTTCGTATGTGCCGGATTTTAGGAGGAGATGCAGTTGGAATGAGTACAGCGTGTGAAGCAGTTGCAGCAAATCACATGGGAATGAAAATCTGCGGAATTTCTTGTATCTCGAATTTGGGATGCGGTATGACGGATCAGCCGTTAACTCATATCGAGGTTCAGGAAACAGCAGATCGTGTAGCTCCTCTTTTTAAACAGCTTGTGACAAAGACAATTGTAGAAATCAACAAACTGTTAGAAAAGAAATAAGAAAACAAAAGAAAGGAGATCTTAATGAAGGGAATTTATTTTGACGGCGCAAAGGCAGTATTTCGTGACGATCTCAAAAAACCGGTGCCGGGACTAAATGAAAGTCTGATTCGCATTTTGATGAGTGCTGTCTGCAATACAGACAAAGAAATTTTAAAAGGATACAAACCGGGATTTACCGGAATCATGGGACATGAATTTGTGGGAATCGTAGAAGAATCAGACGACGAGTCTTTGGTTGGAAAGCGTGTGGTCGGCGAACTGAATGCCGGATGCGGTCATTGCATTTACTGTCAGACAGGCAGAGAAAAACATTGTCCTGACAGAAAAGTAATCGGACTTGAAAAGAAAGATGGCTGTTTTGCAGAATATATGACAATGGAAACGCATCTGCTTCATGTAGTTCCATGGGATCTGCCGACAGAGCTGGCTATTTTTACAGAACCGCTTGCAGCAGCACTCGAGATTGCATCTCAAGTTCATTTAAAACCAGAGACAAACTGTGCGATTATCGGGGATGGAAGACTTGCATTTTTGATTGCGCAAGTGGTGGCGATGACGGGAATCGATTTAACTGTGATTGGACATCATGAAGAAAAACTGGAGCAGTTTCGACCTTATGCGAGTGTAACATTGGAGCCGCAGGAATCGTATGAAGTTGTGATCGAAGCGTCTGGGTCAAAATAGGGAATTTTACTTGTCAAAAATATTGTCAGACGTCAGGGAATGATCGTATTGAAAAGTACGTATGCAGGAGAGGTCTCCATCAATATGAGTGATTTTGTTGTTCATGAAATTACGATCAAGGGAAGCAGATGCGGTCCGTTTGAGCCAGCCTTAAATTTACTTCGAAAGAGGAGAATTACATTGCCGGAAATTGAACTATACAGTCTGGAGAGTTTTGAAAAAGCATTTTTATCAAAAGCGTTTAAATCAGGCTTTGCAATTTCAGAATAAAGGGCATAATCAGGAGGTAAAGATGAAAAATAAATTTGGAGCAGAAAATGTACTTCTTGGAGAAGGAGAACGAAGCGTACTGATTATAGATCAGACAAAGCTTCCCAATATCGTAGAATATCTGGAGCTGCAAACGTTGCAGCAGATGTACGATGCTATTTTTGAATTAAAAGTAAGAGGGGCACCGGCAATCGGAATCTGTGCGGCATATTGCTATTATTGTCTTGCAAAAGCAAAAGAAGAAAAAACGATGGAGCTCTTTGAAAAAGAATTAAGAGAAGAAAAAGAATATTTAAATTCTTCCAGACCGACAGCTGTCAATTTGAGCAGGACATTAAACAGGATGGAACAAACGCATTTTGCAAACCGAGAAAAAACTATTAGAGAACATTATGCCCTTCTAAAAGAA
>CALWCS010000122.1 GCA_944376425.1 uncultured Lachnospiraceae bacterium
ACTGCAAAAGAAAACGACGTAGACCTGATTTTAGCAGTAGGAGGCGGTTCTGTGATAGATTGCTGTAAAGCAATCTCTCTTGCAGCCGTATATAAAGGAGATGTCTGGGAAAATTTTTGGGATAGAAACGGCATCATAGATTTTGAACCGCTACCTTTAGGAGTGATTGTAACGACAGCGGGGACTGGAAGTGAATGTAATGGCGAAGCAGTCATTGCCAACGAAGAACAGAAAATAAAGACAGGGCGTGACTATCCTAAATGTGATCCTAAGTTTGCTCTGATAGATCCGGTTTATACCTATAGTGTTCCACAAAAACAGATGATATCAGGAGGATTCAGCATCCTTTCAAATATCATGGAAATTTATTTTAGTAAACCGGACGAGGATAATGTCTCAGACGACATTGCAGAAGCACTGATGTGCAGTGTAATTCGAAATCTACGTGCAGCAATACAAAATTCGAAAGATTATACTGCAAGGAGTAATTTACTTTGGGCTTCTGCAATGACTCAAAACCGAATCATCAAATTAGGAAAAAAAGATGATTTTGAGTGCCATCAGATAGAACATCAGCTGGAAAATTATACAGATTGCAGCCATGGATGTGGAGCTGCCGTGCTATATCCTGTCTATTATCGTCATATTTACAAATCAAATTTAAAAAAGTTTGTCCGCTTTTCTGAAAATGTATGGAAGATCTCGCGTGACGGAAAAAGTGAGGAACAACTGGCAAAAGATGGAATTGATGCACTTACCCGTTTTATTCAGACAATCGGTTTGCCAACCACACTTCGGGAATTGAAAATACAAGACAAAAACAAGGTAAAAGAGATTGCAGATGCATGTAATCGTTCTTTGGAAATCCACAGAAAAACTACGGATAAAGACATTCTTGAAATATTTGAGGAATGTTTTTAGATAAAAAGCAAAAAACAAGATCCTAAATAAGGATCACGTAAAGATCACAGTTATTGTGAAGGCTATGCAGAAAGGAGTTAATCATGATGAAGAAACAATTAGTTGCAAAAATTTTAGTATTTTCGCTGGCATTGGGACTTTCAGCTTTTGGAAGCAGCGCAGAGGAAGTGACAGATGATTCTGTACAGAAAAATGATGTTCAAGAACAACAAAATACCGAAGAATCGGATGCTCATATTTTAATAGCGTATTTTTCAAGGACAGGCAATACTCAGGAAGTGGCGAAAGAAATTCAGGAGCTGACAGAGGGTGATATGTTTGAAATTGAGACGGTAGATCCATATCCGGATGATTATACCGAAACAACAGAAATTGCACAGGAAGAATTAAATGAAAATGCACGCCCACAACTTTCAGAGACTGTAGAAAATATAGATCAGTACGATACGATTTTCCTTGGATATCCTATCTGGTGGGGAAATGCTCCAATGGCCGTCTATACATTTTTGGAATCTTACGATCTTTTAGAAAAGACGATTATTCCTTTTTGCACTAGTGGTGGAACACAGATTGAGGAAAGTATTCCTATGTTAGAAGAAAATTTCCCAGATCTTACATTTACGCAAGGATTGACAGTAAACAATACAGACGAGATACAGCCGTGGCTGGAAGAGATCGGCATGTTAGAAGCGGCAGATGAATGAAATTTTGGTACAGTAAAGAAACCTCAATCGTGAAAGGAGTATTGTTATGAAAAAGAAAACGATGATTCTGTTAACTGTCTCAGCACTTACGTTTGGAATGACTGCATGCGGCGCTGACTCTTCGGAAGATACGGCAGATACGGCAAATACAACAGAGACTGTTCAAGAAACAGTACAGGAAAGCAGTGCGGAAAAGGCAGAAAGCGCAAGGGAAGAAAATACAGAAAGTTCTAATATTTTAATTGCCTATTTTTCTGTTCCGGAAGATATTGATACCGAGGGAATTGACGCAGATGCCGGTGCAAGCATTGTGGTGAAAGAAGGAGAAGTTATGGGAAATCTGGAGTATATGTCCCAGGTGATCCAGCAGACAATCGGCGGAGATCTGTTTCGGATTGAGACAGTTCAAGAATATCCGCTTGATCACGATCCGCTGGTAGATCAAGCAGCGCAAGAGCAAGATGAAAATGCACGTCCGCAACTTTTAGAGACTGTAGAAAATATAGATCAGTACGATACAATCTTACTAGGCTATCCAAACTGGTGGGGAGATATGCCAATGCCGCTTTATACTTTCTTAGAAGAATATGATTTTTCTGGAAAGACAATTATTCCATTTACTGCACATGGCGGCAGCGGATTTTCAAATACGGTTGCCACAATACAGGAACTTCAGCCGAATGCACAAGTCAGTGACAACGGATTAAGTATTTCCAGAAATGAAGTGGCAAATGCAGAAGATGAGATTCGTTCCTGGGCGGAAGAACTGGGACTGTAAAAAAGAACAAAAAGTAAAATAGAAAGAAAAGCAGGAGGCAGATAACAATGAGTAAAAAGGTATTGATTCTTTCAGGAAGTCCTCGAGATGGAGGAAATTCCGATATTTTGTGCGAACAGTTTAAAAAGGGCGCAGAGGAATCGGGAAATACCGTTGAGAAAATATCGATCCGGAAATTGAAAATTGGAAACTGTATGGCATGCTACGGATGCAGGGGATCGAAGATCTGTGTGCAGAAAGATGATATGGAAAAACTTCTGAATAAAATGATTGCAGCAGATGTCCTTGTACTGGCAACTCCCGTTTACTTTTACTGTATGGATGGTCAGATGAAAACCATGATTGATCGGACACTGCCAAGATATACGGAAATTCGCAATAAAGACTTCTACTTTATCGCAACGGCTGCTGCAGGAAAAGCTCTGATAGAGCGTACCATGGATGCACTGCAAGGCTTTGCGGACTGCCTGCCAGGAGCAAAGGTAAAAAGAAAAATTTACGGAGAAGGTGTATACCAGAAAGGGGAAGTAAAAGACACTCCCGCTTACGGAGAAGCATATGAAGCTGGAAGAGCGATTAAGTAGAAAAAAGAAAGGCGGAAGATAGAATGAAAACACGTATATTAGGAAAAGACCTGAAAGTATCTGCTGTGGGTCTAGGATGTATGGGAATGAGTCATGCGTATGGACCGGCAGCAGATAAACAAGAAATGACGCAGCTGCTTGCACAGTCAATAAATTACGGATATACTTTTTTTGATACTGCTGAAGTATACGGTACACCGGAAAATCCTCATGACAATGAAGAATTACTGGGAGAAGCATTAAAACCATATCGGAATCAAATTGTACTTGCTTCAAAGTGCGGAATCCGTTTTGATGAGAGTTCTTCGGCAGTCAATAAACCTCTGATACCAGACGGCAGACCGGAAACGATAAAACGGTCGATTGAAGGTTCCTTAAAGCGTCTGCAGACAGATCACCTGGATCTTTATTATATTCATCGGATCGATCGGAATGTGCCCATTGAAGAGACTGCAGGAGCCATGAAAGAATTGATAGAAGAAGGAAAAATTACTCATTGGGGAATTTCAGAAGCAGATGAGAAGACTTTAAGGCGTGCTCATAAGGTTTGTCCGGTGACAGCAGTACAAAACAGATATTCTATGATGTATCGGGATTACGAAGAACTGTTTCCGGCATTAGAAGAATTACAGATAGGATTTGTTGCATTTTCACCGCTGGCAAACGGATTTTTATCTGCAAAATACGGAAAAGATGCACGGTTTGATAAAAAAACAGATTATAGGAGTATGATGCCTCAGTTCTCACCGCAGGGAATGGAACAAAATCAGAAATTGATCCGATATCTGACTGAGATGGCAGATCAGAAAAATGCAACGCCTGCACAGATTTCCCTTGCCTGGATGCTTGCAAAGAAACCATGGATTGTACCGATTCCGGGAACCAGAAAATACGGACGTCTGATTGAAAACGCACAGGCGGCAGAGATAGGATTGACGGATTCAGAAGTAAAGACATTAGATCAGATGTTAGAAACTGTGCCAATGTCAGAAGTATTTGGCGGATCTAAGATTTCAAAATCATCTGTAAAAAAAACAGAATGTAAAGAGAACTGGAAGAATGGAAAGGCAGTTTAACAGAAAAAATCAGAGAGGGAATGAAACGATTATGAAATTTTCTTATTATGCCGCCGGAATTGCCGTAGCGTCTGCAGCATGGTGCAAGAGCCGCAGCAGACGCTATCCATTGAAAAAGGGCTATGCAATCATGAATAAATTTGTGATTCCCGGCTTTTTTCTTTCCCGTCCGGTGATAAAACTGGCAAACCATTTCCTAAATAATATGAAGTTACCGGACCCTCCATCTGGAATATGCAAGGAGATAAAGTGGATCGAAACCAGAGACAAACAATGGCTGAAATTTACTTTATATAAGCCGGAAAAACTGGCAGATTCTATACCTTGTTTTATCTATTTTCATGGAGGCGGATTTTGTCTTGAGGATGCACCTTATATTCATGCGAATGTTGCTGAATATGCAAAACGCGCAAAATGTATGGTGGCATTTCTTCATTATCGAACTTCAGATCGTTATCCCTTTCCAGTACCTTTCCAAGACTGCTGTGCGGGAATAGAATATATTTTTAGAAATTATGAAACGTTACATATTGATAAGTAACGGATTGCAGTAGGAGGCGACAGTGCCGGAGGAGCGCTGACGGCAGCCTGTGCACAGTGGTGCAGAGATAAAAGACGAAACGAGTTTTGTTTTCAGATGCTGATTTATCCTGTAATGGATGCCCGTATGAAGACAGAATCCATAAAAAAATATACAGACAGTCCACTATGGAATGCACAACTTAATAAAAGAATGTGGAAACTCTATTTAAGATCAGAAAATTGCGGAGTGCAGACTTATGCGTCTCCAATGGAAACAAAAAATTTTAAAGGACTTCCCTTTACCTACATAGAAGTTGAGGAGTTCGATTGTCTTCACGATGAAGGAAAAGAATACGGGCAAGCATTGAAAAAAGCAGGAGTGAAAGTGCATTTAGAGGAAGTAGAAGGAACATTCCATGGATTTGATGTATTTAGAAAAACAGAGAAAAAAAAAAATGATAGAAAAACGCAGTCAGGTACTGTCTCAAATTTTTTG
This sequence comes from uncultured Lachnospiraceae bacterium, assembly GCA_944376425.1. Classification (GTDB taxonomy): domain Bacteria; phylum Bacillota; class Clostridia; order Lachnospirales; family Lachnospiraceae; genus JAGZHZ01. Next base: position 5,082 of record CALWCS010000122.1, read on the forward strand.
GAACCAGCATAGATACGATATGTAATGTGACATCAAGTTTAGATAGGATCGATTCAGATCTGTGAGACTTTCTAAGTAATCCGGCAGGAACAAGAGCATGACTGCCGGATTTTCTGTAAAGTAAAAAAGATATCATTAGGAAGAATGGAGGAGAAAGTAAAAATCATGAAAAGATCAAAAAAAAGAAAAGGAAAATGGAAGACTCTTGCTTGTATGCTGCTTATGTTTATCATTACAGGATACACAAGCAATGCACAAGAGAATAGTGAAGGTGATTTTACATTGGAGACAAAAGTGGTGGATGTGATCAACGATCCGGTTTTTGAAGGATATGGAAGACTGATCTTTCCAGTGGACAGAACTATTAGCAGTGATTTAGAGTTAAAAGATCTGGAAGATATTCTGATATGGTATCACAATGTCAATCCGGAACGAACAGTTGAAATTGTAAATTATATGAAGGAACATGCCGCAGCGGGAGAACAGATTTTTTACGATATTTATACTGAGGAAGAAAAAGCAGAAGATCCAGAAAAAGAAAATACCGGTTTGTTTTTCTTTCGAGGAACTCCAAAAGAAAAATTTGCAGTTGTCAATGCAGGAGGAGGATTCGCCTATGTTGCCGCGATGCATGACAGTTTTCCGCAGGCTTTAGAGTTGTCTAAAAAAGGATATAATGCATTTGCGCTGATTTACCGCCCAGGCGCTCAGACGGCGTGTGAGGATCTGGCAAGAGCGATTGCTTTTATCCACGAACATGCAGAAGAACTGCAAGTTGATGTTTCAGATTATTCCCTGTGGGGCGGATCAGCGGGCGCGCGCATGGCAGCATGGCTTGGATCCTATGGAACAGCAGCATTTGGAGAGGAAGAGTATCCGGCTCCAGGTGCTGTTATTATGCAGTATACAGGACTCTCAGAGATAACGGGAAACGAACCGCCTACTTATGCATGTGTCGGGACAAGAGATGGAATTGCTTACTATGGAACTATGGAAGATTATGTCAGCCGGATACAGAATCAGGGAACCGATGCGGAAATAGAAGTGTTTGCTGGACTTGGTCATGGATTTGGATTAGGAGAGGGAACAGTGGCAGAAGGATGGCTCGATCACGCAGTCAGCTTCTGGGAAAGGAACATGAGTAAGAGATAAAGAAAAGATAAGGAGCAGCAGATGAAATATAAATTTGTGATGCTTCCCGTTTTCATCGCCTCTTTTTGTCTGACGGCATGTTCCAATGAAAATTCAGAGACACTGCAAGAAGCTTCCAGGGTAAACTTCTTTGCAATGGATACTTATATGACTTTTTCTGCTTACGGAAATGAGGCAGAGCAGGTATTGGCACAGGCTCAGGAAGAAATGGAAAGACTGGAACATGAGTGGTCGGTAACAGATGAAAGCAGTGAAATTTACCGGATCAATCACAGTGAGGGCGAAGCTGTAACGATCAGCAGCGAGACAGCACAGATTCTAAAATTTGCCTTTGATATGGCAGAAAAAACAGACGGGGCACTAGATCCTACCATTTATCCTATTTTGACAGCGTGGGGATTTACGACAGAGGAAAATCGCATACCAGAAAAAGAAGAACTTGATTCTCTTCTTGAAAATGTCGGATACGAACAGGCAGAGCTGAATAGAAATCAGATTCAACTTCCAAAAGGCATGGAACTGGATCTTGGAGCTATCGGAAAGGGATATGCAGGAGATATCGTTACCAAACTTTTGGAAAAAGAAGGGATCACCTCGGCACTACTCGATATTGGAGGCAACATCCAGGCAATTGGCTCCAGACCAGATGGAAGTGAATGGAGACTGGGACTGAGAAATCCGTTCGGGGAAGGTGAAATCGGAATGCTTTTGGTATCAGATCAGGCAGTTGTGACTTCTGGAAACTATGAGAGATATTTTATAGGAGAAGACGGGAAACAGTATGGACATATTATCGATCCCAAAACAGGATATCCTGTTGATAATGAACTTGCTTCTGTCACAATTATTGCACAGGAAGGAAAAGTCGGAGATGCACTTTCTACCGCAATGTTTGTGATGGGATTGAAAAATGCAGAAACTTATTGGAAAACGTACCAGGATTTTGAGATGATTGCAATTACAAACGATGGAGAGATCTATCTTACACAAGGGATAGAAGATCAGTTTACATTAAGCAGCACATTTAGCAATATGGAACTGCATATTATAACCGCAAATTAGCAGTCTGATGTATCAAAGAATCGGCAAAAAAGAAAATATAAGAAAAGAGAGGACTTGAATTCTTCCGGGTCAAGTGATAATATTGGAATGTTATCATAATGGAAGAGGGGAACCTAAAATGACAGTAGAAGAATGGCTGGGCGAGGAAAATCAGCTCGGAATCGATATCTGGAAAAAAAAGTACTGTAATGAAGACGAAACGTTTGAAGAATGGATAAGCCGTATCAGCGGCAGAAACGAAGAAATTGCAGATTATATCCGGCAGAAAAAATTCTTGTTTGGAGGCAGAATTCTTGCAAACAGGGGTTTAAACAGAGAAGGAAGAAAGGTTACGTATTCTAACTGCTATGTGGTAGAACCGCCGGAAGACAATATTGAGAGTATTTTTGACTGTGCAAAAAAACTGGCACGCACTTACAGCTACGGCGGAGGATGCGGAGTCGATATTTCCAAGCTCAGTCCCAGAGGTGCAAAGATCAACAATGCGGCAAAAGAGACAAGCGGATCAGTCTCTTTTATGGAATTATATTCTCTTGTAACGGCATTGATTGGACAAAGCGGACGCAGGGGAGCTTTGATGATTTCAATTGACTGTTCTCATCCGGATGTAGAGGAATTTATCGATTTGAAAACAGATCTGGAAAAAGTGACAAAGGCGAACATTTCTGTGAGAATTCATGAAGATTTTATGGAAGCAGTGAAAAAGAATGAAGATTATTTGCTGCATTATAAAAGAGAAGCAACCGGACAAGTCATTGAGCGCAGCATCAATGCAAGAGAACTGTTTCGAAAAATTGCCGAGACAAATTGGGATTATGCAGAACCTGGCGCATTGTTCTGGGATCGGATTGAAGGATGGAATCTTTTAAGCAATACAAAAGAATTTTCCTATGCAGGAGTCAATCCGTGTGCGGAAGAACCGTTGCCGGCAGGAGGAAGCTGTCTGCTTGGGAGCATTAATCTGGCAGAGTTTGTATTGAATCCTTTTACTGAAAATGCACAGTTTGATCTGGAAGGTCTAAAGCATTGTGTAGAAACAGCGGTCAGGGCTCTCAATGAAGTATTAGAAGAAGGACTGCCTCTTCATCCTCTGCAAGAACAGCAAGAAAGTGTGACAAAATGGAGACAAATCGGTCTTGGCATTATGGGACTTGCAGACTGCCTGATTCAGCTTGGACTGACTTATGGAGAAGAAGACGCTGTGACAATGTGTGATAAGATAGGATTTGCAATGGCAGATTCAGCAATTGCCTCTTCGGCGAAACTTGCAAAAGAAAAAGGCAGTTTTCCTGCCTGTCATACAGAAGAAATTATGGAGACCCCATATTTTACAGCAAATACAACAGAGAGAACAAGAGAACTGGTACGTAAATATGGATTGAGAAATTCTCAACTTCTGACGATTGCGCCTACTGGAACGCTTTCCACTATGCTGGGAATCTCCGGTGGAATTGAACCAATCTATGCAAATTATTATGAGCGAAAAACGGAGTCTTTGCATGGAACAGATGTTTATTATAAAGTCTATACAAAAATTGTAGAAAATTATATGAAACAGTTCGGGTTAAAAAGTGATACCGAATTGCCGGATTATTTTGTGACAGCAATGATGCTGGATTATCGTCAAAGAATTGATATGCAGTCTGTATGGCAGAAGCATATTGACGCATCGATTAGTTCGACGGTCAATGTGCCAAACGGATTTACGGTAGAGGAAACGGAAGGGTTGTATCTGTACGCTTATGAGAAAGGACTCAAAGGAATTACAATTTTTCGGGATGGCTGTAAGCGAATTGGGATTTTAAACGCAAATGCTAAAAAAGAATCTAAAAAAGTTTCAGCGGGAGAAGGATTGAAACGAGGCGAAATTTTACTTGTGACAGATGATGTGATCGGCAAAAAGAGAAAATTGATTACTGGATGTGGAAGCTTGCATTGTATTGCGCTTTTTGATCCTCACACGGGTGCGCTGCTGGAAACATATTTAAGCAAAGGTTCAACTGGAGGATGCAATAATTTTATGGTAGGACTTTCACGTATGATTTCAATCAGTGCCAGAGGCGGAATTGATATTGAGACGATTGTAGACCAGCTCAATTCAAGCGGTTCATGTCCATCTTATACGGCAAGAAGAGTAACGAGAAAAGATACAAGTAAGGGAGCATGCTGTCCGATGGCAGTGGGAAATGCTTTGCTCGATATGTATAATGAAATGCAGGAAGAATTGGCTGAACAAGAAGGAAAGGCAAGCTGGAAGGCAAAAAAGGCTCCAAAACCAAGAGCTGTAAGCAGCGAAGCGAATGCTGATAAAATGTATTGTCCGGAATGCGGAGAACCTCTTGTATTTGAAGAAGGATGCAATATCTGTAAAAGCTGTGGATGGAGTAAATGCCATTGATTTTTGTGTGAGCTGCATTTAACATGATATTTGATAGAAAATAGAAAAAGCACTTGCGGCTGACTAGTTTGTCAGCTGCGAGTGCTTTTGGATTGTTTAAGGCAGGTCATCGCTTTAGTGATGAGAGATTCAAAAATAATAAATGACTTTATCATACAACTGTGATAGAATATAGAACGCGTTTTGACATTTTGATTTAAGAACGGAAGTTCAAGGAGGTTTTATGGATATTATCATTATCATGTGCATTGGAATTTTTATCGGAAAACTGTTAAAGCAGAAACCTATAAAAAGAGGCAATGAAAAAATACAGCTTCTATGTACACTCTTGCTGATTTTTTCAATGGGAGTTATGACAGGCAAGGAAGAAAATTTTTTTAGAAAACTATCTTCTTTGGGATTTATCAGTTTTCTCTTTTTTTTCATTCCGACAGTATTATCGATATTATTTGTATATTATCTCACAAAAAAATTTATGGAAAAAAAAGAAGAAAACCATAAAATGTTAAGGAGCAGGAAAAAATGACAGGATTTACAATAGCTGCATTGATAGTGGGAATTTTCTGTGGAGTATCAGGATATGAAAACACAATACTTTCTTTGATTACAGACAATACGAATATTATTTTATATATCTTAATGCTTTGTGTCGGAATTAGTATAGGAATGCAGGAAGGTATACTAAAAAAATTGCGTGAATATCATATTAAAGTATTTATTATTCCTTTCGGTATTATAGTCGGTTCTTTTCTTGGAGGAATGATCTGCAGTGGTATCACAGATATTCCTTTAGAACAAGGCACCGCTATCGCAAGCGGCATGGGATGGTATAGTCTTGCCGGTGCGACAATCAGCGAACTGGCAGGTGCAGAGATCGGAAGTATCGCATTTATCAGCAATTTGATGAGAGAAATTTTTTCCTTTTTCCTCATACCTTTCATTGCCCTTAAATTTAATGATTATACGTGCATTGCTCCAGCAGGCGCTACAAGTGAAGATACAACATTGCCGATGATATGGAAATATACAAATGAGGAGACTGTGGTACTTTCTGTTTTAAATGGAATGATCTGTTCTTTTTTTGTTCCCGTTTTAATTTCTCTGTGTTTTGATATTTTTTAATCAATGGATGGATACAGCTTTTGCTTTTTGAACGGATAATGTAAAAGGATTTTGTAAAGACGTTGAGTAAAACAGATCATACACTTTAGCAGAGAAAAAATAGGACATAATAATATATGAATGCGGCAATTAAATGCAGTACATAGAGGAAAATGATTATGGAGAGAATGAAAGCATGAATACACCGACACTTGAAACAGAACGGCTGATATTAAGAAAATTTACCGAAAACGATATGAAAGCTCTATATCAGATTTACAGTGACAAAGAAGCAAATAAATTTCTGCCGTGGTTTCCTTTAAAAAATATAAAAGAAGCACGACAGCTTTTTGAAAAAAGGTATGCAGTGAAATATGTACAACCACAGGCTTATGATTATGCTATCTGTTTAAAAAAAGACAACTATCCAATCGGTTACATAAAAGTCGATATGGAAGAACCCCACGATTTCGGCTATGGTCTGCGAAGAGAATATTGGCATCAAAAAATTGCTACAGAAGCTGGAAAAGCTGTCATAGCACAGGTAAAAAAAGATAGGATTCCCTATATCACAGCAACTCATGACAGGAACAATCCGCGAAGCGGAGGCGTGATGAAGAATCTCGGAATGAAATATCAATATTCCTATGAAGAACAGTGGCAGCCAAAAGATATATTGGTGACATTTAGAATGTATCAGCTAAATCTTGACGGTAATAAAGAAAGAATTTACACAAAATATTGGGATATTTCTGAGATTCATTTCGTAGAAAAAGATATATAGAATTGCTTTTTCCTATCAATAAAAATTTTAAACAGCAAATGAAATTTAAAATCGGGATTGAGTAAAAACCAATGAGTTAAAACTAAAAAACTAATAGAAGCTTCTACAAAAAAGAATTGTCTTTTATACTATCCATGTAAAAAGTGATTGTTTCAGTAAAAAGATCAAGATAACGGCTGTTATGTGAGAGAAAAGCAAAAAATAGCCGGACATGGATGAAAGTGAGGAAGCGTTATGGGTTTTAAAAAGAAATATACAGCATTTATCATACCGGCAGCACTTGCCGTAATGGTAAGCGCCTGCGGCGCGGAAAAAGAGGAAAGTCCAGATGAGGAGACTACGCAGACGGAAGCTTCAGCGCAAAATCAGGAGTCAGAGGAAACAACGGCGCAGACAACAGAGACAGCTTTGACAGATGCAAATAATGACGAGGAAGAAAAATCAGAAAATAGAATTCTGATTGCGTATTTTACAGCAGCGGAGAACAGTGGAGTTGATGCAGAGGCATCTGCAAGTTATTCTGAAGTCGATGGAGAAGCAAAAGGAAGAATGCAGGCTTTAGCAGAGATGATACAGGCAGAAGTCGGGGGAGATTTATTTTCGATACAGACAGAAGAGGTCTATCCGGCAGATGGCGGAGAATTGATTGATTATGCCGCAGAAGAACAAGAGGAAGATGCCCGTCCGGCACTGTCAACGCATATTGACGATATTTCTCAGTATGACACAATTTTTTTAGGTTATCCGAACTGGTGGGCAGATCTGCCGCAGCCTCTTTATAGCTTCTTGGATGAATATGATCTTTCAGGAAAAACAATTATTCCTTTCAACAGCCATAATGGCAGCAGATTTTCCAATACGATCAGCACGATTCAGGAACTGGAACCAAATGCAGAGGTCATTACGGATGGATTTACAATCAACGAAAGAGATGTCCCAGATGCAGCAGAGGATATAGCAAACTGGCTGGAAGGACTTGGATTTTAAAAAGGAATAGATAAAAAAGAATTTGGCATGGATGCTATATGGCATCCATGCCAAATTCTTTTGCATAGGTCACAGTGCCAGATAAAGGTTTGGCTTGAGAGTTAAGACAGATTGCCATAAAATTAGAGGAAGGAATTCCTTTTGGAACTTCAATATGGAACTGAATGGCAGGTAAATATCCAAAACGGGGATAATACGTTTCACTTCCTAAAACGACACAGTAGGAATATCCCATCTCCTTAGCAATGGTATGCCCCGCCTTTATCAAAGCAGATCCTATGCCCTGTCTTTGAAATTTAGGCAGAACAGACAGTGGAGCAAGAACTAGTACAGTTTCACTAGTAATCTTAGCTTCTGTAAAGAGGATGTGTCCGGCAATTTCACCATTGATTTCCGCAACTAATGACAGCTCAGGCACAAAAGAAGTGCTTTTTCTTAAGGCAGCAACCAGATCTTGTTCATTTCCATCACAGTGTTTTGCAGAGGCAAAAGACTCTTTGATAAGCTGATAAACAGCAACATAATCTTTTGGTGTTTCTTGTCTTATGATCATAGATTTCTCTCCAATTCTCATTAAAATAAAGTTTACTTTATGACTCTAAAAAATTTTATATTATTTAACGTCTAATTAATTATGATATAGAATCTGTCTGGTATTGTCAAGAAATAAGATAAACGTTTGAATACTAAGACAGAAAAAAGAAAAATCAAAAAATCAGGACATTGGAAAATAGAGAGTAATCACTAAAGTACCGTCCTGATAGTCTGCTCTGATAGACCCTTCCATCTGCTCTGTCAAAAT
>CALWCS010000123.1 GCA_944376425.1 uncultured Lachnospiraceae bacterium
AAGGAAAGAGAAAATACTGTGATTGGATCCAAGGGATTTTAACTGTAGGGAGGAGAAAAGCAAAGTAATGGCATTGCGCGCGCAAGGTTGAAAGATGCTCCCATTGTCATTATGGATGAAGCAAGCGCCGCTGTAGATCCAGAGAATGAACACGAACTTCAGAAAGCATTTGCAGAGCTTATGAAAGACAAGACAGTTATTATGATTGCTCATCGTCTGACCAGCGTAAGAAACGTAGATGAGATATTAGTTATTGAAAATGGACAGATAATTGAGAGAGGCAATGATAAGAACTTGATGAAGAGAGATTCACGTTATAAATTCTTTCAGGATTTATATGCACAGGCTAATGATTGGAGGGTGAGAGAACATGCGTAAATGGTTAGAAAGACGATTTGCTTTAACACCTCAGGGTGCAAGAGATACCATGAGGACAATTTTTGCATCGTTCCTTGTATCAGTGTCTGCATATGCAACGGCATATTTACTTTTACTGGTGATTGATGATTTTGCTCTGGGGCATCATCGTCCGGCTTCCTTTTATATTATTTTGTCAACCGTGATACTAATTGTAGTTTTAATATTGATGTTTACCGAATATGACTGTATGTATAATACAACATATAGAGAAAGTGCAAATCTGAGAGTAGAGATCGCAGACCGTCTGAACAAGCTGCCGCTTTCCTACTTTTCAGGACATGACATGTCGGATCTGACACAGACTATTATGGCAGATGTAGAAGCAATCGAACATGCTATGAGTCATTCGATTCCTAAATTTGTTGCTTTTTTCTTTTATTTTCCGATTCTGGCTGTCATGTTGATTGGTTACAATTATAAACTTGGTTTAACTGTGATTGTGCCTATTGTGTTAGGCTATAGCCTGATCGCTTTGTCAAAGCGGCTTCAGATCAGTATGAATAAAAAGTATTATCTTCAGCTTCGAAAAAATTCGGAAAGTTTTCAGGAAGCAATTGAGAATGCACAGGAGATCCGAAGTTTTGGATTAAAAAAGACTCTTCATTCAAAATTGGATGCTCAGATGGAAGAAAGTGAAGCACTGCACTTGAAAAGTGAGATCACCTCTGCAATTCCTCTGCTTTCCTCGAATATTGTGATGCAGCTGTCAATGGCACTGACAATGATATTAGGCGTGAATATGATGATCAACGGAGAGATCGATGTGCTGGTGCTGACTGCCTATATTATAGCTGCGATAAAAATTAAGGAAGCTGTAGATACGATCAGTGAAAATGTGTCGGAAATTTATTATTTGGATGCCCGCATCGAGCGGATCAATGATATCAGGAATGCTGCCGTGCAGGAAGGAAAAGATACCGAGATTAACAGTTGTGATATCTGCCTTAGAGACGTTACTTTTTCATATAATGAGGATAGTCAAGTATTAAAAGGAGTAAGCTTTGAGGCAAAACAAAATGAAGTGACAGCTCTGGTAGGAGTCAGCGGATGCGGAAAAACCAGCATACTGCGCCTGATATCACGCCTTTACGATTATGACGGAGGATTCATCACTATTGATGGAAAAGACATAAAATCAATCTCAACAAGTTCTTTATTTAAAAAAGTTTCCATTGTTTTCCAAGATGTGATACTGTTTAATACTACCGTGATGGAAAATATCCGTCTAGGTAATAAAAATGCATCAGATGAACAAGTACGGGAGGCGGCAAAATTTGCAAACTGTGATGAATTTATTTCTAAGCTTCCGGAAGGGTATCATACAAAAATCGGAGAAAACGGAATCACTCTCTCAGGGGGAGAACGCCAGAGACTTTCTATCGCACGTGCATTTTTAAAAGACGCACCTATTATTATTCTTGACGAGATCGCAGCTGCTCTGGATGTAGAAAATGAAAAGAAAATACAGGATAGTTTGAACCGTCTGATTTCTGGAAAAACTGTTATTATTATCTCACACAGACTAAAATCTGTGCAACATGTTAACAGGATTGTGGTAGTCGATTCTGGAAAAGTAGAAGCGTATGGAACGCATGAAGAGCTACTGAAGATATCATCAACTTATCAAAAACTTGTGAAAAATGCTTTACTGGTAGAAAAGTTTATATATTAACCTAAATAACAGGCAGTCAGACTGATCTTTTGAGACAATGCTGGCGAGGATTATAATATCATTCTATTATAGATACAACGAAAAATCCCTATAGAGCTTAAAAGGCTTTGCAGGGATTTATTTTTATTTTCTGTTAATGCAGTTTTTTAAGGAAAAGAGAGTTTTTAATAAAACAAATCATAATTCTTTTAGAGGTAAGTGATAAATAAAGATTGACAAAATATATATAAAAGATATACAATCTAGATATATAGCAAATAAAACTATATAAAAATGAAATGTATCAGGAAATTAAACGATCACAATCAATGTAAAGGAGAGAGAATTATGAAAAAGAGAAAAACAAAAGTTATGCTGTCTCTGTCGATGGCAATGGCAATGACTCTGACATCTGCCATTCCATCTACGGCTTCAATAGGAAAGAAGGAAAAAGATAGCAGATACGTGGATAATATAAGACTAGAAACTTATATGAAACAACTTAAGAGTGAGTCTGTATATTTTAACCAGAACGCAAATTTAAAATTTTCAGATAACGTAGTATTAAAACAAATAACTGCAACAAAAGAAATAGGAGTAAATTACTATATTCCAGCAGAGAACAGATATATAGAAGGCAAAGTGACAGTAAAGATAAATGCTGCAACTGTGAATACGGATAATCTGACAGATATTCCTGAAGGATATGAAGCAATCAATACTTCAAAAGATATAAGCATTTATGATGGATGGATCTATGTAGAACTACAAAAAAAAGAAACGAAAGAGATTACCTTAAACTTTTATGATGAAGTAAATGGAAAACAGGTCAAAGAAGAGACGATAACCGTAGAGAAAGATGCGGTTCACATTAATAGCAGCACCATCAAGGTACCGGAAGGGTATGAACTGACAGTAAGCGGAGATCTGGGAATATATGACGGATATGTTTATGTAGGATTACGTCCGGTAGAGATAGAAAATAAGGCAGAGGCAATTCTGATTATCAACTTTGTGGGACCTTTTGGAGAGACATTAGATATTGAACCAGTAGTGATAAGCAAGCAGGGACAGGAAGGAGAATGGGCACTATTCAAATATGGAGAAGATTGGAGACTCCCAGAAGGATATGCATTTGCGGCTGATTTTGATGAAAC
>CALWCS010000124.1 GCA_944376425.1 uncultured Lachnospiraceae bacterium
CAATCTTGATATCTATTATTGCATGGATGATAATCAGCCCATTGTCCTGGACCATTTAGGAATTACCATTCCGATGGATCAACCATATTCCGGACTGACACTTTGGGATACACCGTCTACAGAACCGGAATTTTCTGAGACTGAAAATTCTTCTGAAGGAGCTACCTTATACATTGGCTCTAATGGTTCTTTTCAGGAGTATCATCTCGACTGTGAAGCCAATGCTTCTCCTGACGAACTCATTCAAGGCATTGCCGATCTGACCGGATGGGATCTCTCGCTTGCCGACTCGGTATCTACAGGAAAGGGCGGTATGACGGTCTGCTTCTCCAGTCAGTCTGCTTTATTTACCGGTCCTCCCGAAGTGCAAAAAGACGAATTTCATATGTACAGTGCGGAACAGCTTGTAGTGACCATTTTAGACAGTATCCAGGCTACTTTGCAAAATTATTATATTGATCCTTCTCTTGGCGACCCTTCCAATCTTGATATCTATTATTGCATGGATGATAATCAGCCCATTATCCTGGACCATTTAGGAATTACCATTCCGATGGATCAACCATATTCCGGACTTTCTTTTTAAAAAATTTGAAATGAGATTAAAAGAACTCCTGCCATTAATTTGGCAGGAGTTCTTCTCTTAATTTTTTTAAAATTTTTTTCTCCATTCTTGAAATCTGAACCTGAGTTTTGCCCAGATGTTTTGCCACCTGCATCTGCGTCTGATCTTCAAAATAACGCAATCTGATTAGTTCATATTCCTCCTTCTCTAATGTTTTAAGCAATTCTTCCAGCAAAAGCCGGTTCAACACCTTTTCGTTTTCATTTTCTTTTTCTTCTAGTCTGTCCATCAAACAGATTGCAGTTCCATCTCCTTGATAGATTGTTTTTGAAAGAGATTCTATTTCTGTAGAAGCTTCCATTGCCATTACGATTTCCTCTCGATCCATCTTCATTTCCTGCGCCATTTCCTCAATCGTTGGCTCTCTTTTTAACTTTTTTTCCAGCATTTCCTTTGTCTGATAAACTTTATAGGAAGTTTCTTTTAAAGAACGGCTGACTTTGATCATACCATCATCTCTCAAAAATCTTTTTAATTCTCCTGCAATCATAGGTACTGCATAGGTGGAAAATTTCACCTCAAAAGACGGATCAAATTTGTCAATTGCTTTCATTAATCCTATACTTCCGATCTGACAAAGATCTTCCATTTCATGCCCGCGTCCTAAAAATCTTCTTCCTATCATAAAGACTAGTCCCATATTTTCCTGAATCAATTGTTCCCTTGCATTTTTATCTCCTTCGTGTGCCTGTTGAATTAATGCCAGGGTGTGTTCCATGCAGTCGTCCTTTCATTCTTCAAATTGATGCGGTACACGGTTGATTTTCTTTTTCATAATCACCTTCGTACCTTTTCCGACTTCTGATTCAACAAAAACTTCGTCCATAAATGCTTCCATAAATGCAAATCCCATGCCTGCACGTTCTTCTTCCTCTTTTGTCGTATAAAGCGGTTCCATCGCTTTTTCCACATCTGGGATTCCGCATCCATGATCAATAACTGCCACTGTCATTTCCCGGTCTTTGATTTGACATTCAATATAGACTTTTTCTACTCTTCCTTCGTACCCGTGGATAATTGCATTTGTAACTGCTTCAGAAAGGGCGGTTTTGACATCTGCTACTTCCTCCAACGTCGGATTAAGCTGTGATAAAAAAGATGCTACAGCTACTCTGGCAAATCCTTCGTTGCAGGATCTGCTGTCAAATTCCAGTTTCATTTCGTTTGTGTCCTTCATATGAATCCCCCTTATGATAATTTGGACTGCTGAGGCAGACCTTCATAAATTTCCATTACTTTATAAACGCCAGAAAGTGTCAGAATCCTTCTGATTCTCTGATTTACCCGAATTGCCATCACTTTTCCTCCCATAAAGTGAATCATCTTATATCTTCCCATAATCATTCCGATTCCTGAGCTATCCATAAAATTTGTCTTTCCAAAGTCAAATACAATGCTTCGGATATTTCGGCTCTGAATGATTCGGTCCGCACCCGTTTTTAATTTTTCTGCATTGTGATGATCCAATTCACAAGGCATAATAATTGTCAGATTCCGCCCCGTTACTTTGAAACAATCTTCCATTTTTTAATCCCCTTTCTGAATTCTCCCCTATTTTCTATCTGCTAACTGATACCAGACAGATCCTTTTTTATCTCGCAATATTTTTTGCGATAAGAAAAGGAACCGACACAAAGAATTATGAATTCTCTGTATCAGTCCCCTGCCTTGCGAGGTTTTTCTTCTGTTTTGATTTTATCCAATAATATTGCCGTACTGGTCGTATTGTACACCAGTAGGGTCTGTTACTACCGGATCGCTGCTCCCTGTTCCGTCTGTTCCTGTTCCGTCCCCTGTTCCTGTTCCGTCTGTTCCTGTTTGATCCCCTGTCGTATCGATTGTAGCTCCTGTCATATCGCCGCTGATATATTGCTGAAGCTCTGACGCACGGTCCGGAAATCTCTCTATCGCATTTTGGAATGTCTTATTGGCATTTTCCGTATCTCCTTTGTAGTAATACGCCATTCCCAACATATAATATCCATCATACTGATCTGGGTCTGCCTGAACAGCTTTTGTCAATTCTTCAATTGCCCTGTCATAATCTCCTGATACGATATAATTTCCTCCATTTACATAATACTGTTGAAATAAAACACTTTTTACTTGATCATTGACATGCGTATACAAAGACTGTGCAGCTGTTTCCAGGTTTTCCTGATCCACCTTCTCTAATGCGGATGCCGCGCTTGCCTGATCTCCCTGAATCAGATAATCAGCAGCCTGCACTAAAGCTTCATATCCCTGCGCCTTTTGATCCGCTGCTTCCCTTGCCGCATTTACCTCATCAACCTGTGACTGATACTGTTCAATTTCATCTTCCAGACTCTGAACTTTTGATGTCTCACTTGCAAGTTTTGTATTGGCATCCGTTACCTGCTGATTAATTTGGTCATGAACGTTTTGAGTGTTTGCAGGAATTGCTAAAAACCATATGATTGCCGCGCCTAAAATAAGCCCAAGAAAGATATTGAAAAACGTTGCTGCTGTAGAACTCTCCCGAAAGGTCGCAGGCTGGATTAAAACCTCATTTCCGTTTTTATATGTGATTGTTCCCGGCATTTTGCTTTCAGACCCTTTTTCATATCTCTTTTTATGTTTCACATCGAGGCTCGTTGTAATTCCGGTCGCCAGCTCTACTTCTCTTAAATATCGCAGCGTCGTTGTATTGGTAGCGTCAATTCGAATTGCCTTTTTTAGCAATTTACGTGCTCTTTCATATTCTCTTCGTTTTAGATAAAGCAGAGCAAGCAGCTGATATCCCTTAATCAATTTCGGATTTTGAGTCAGAACTTTTTTCAGCTGAATGATTGCCATATCTTCATTATCTTCTCTGCAGTAAATTAAAGACTGATTATATTTTCTGATTGTCAGATTGATGGTATCTAGTCTGTTTTTATTTGCCTGAAGTTTTTCAATATATTCATTTGCCGGATTATCTGCCGGCTGGAAATTTTTGCTGATTACCCACTCACTTAAGGCTGCTACTACCTCTCCGCTTTCAAAATAAACCAATCCTAGAAGATTTCTCGCATCTATATTTTCTTTATTAAATTTTAAACTGCGTTTCAGACATGCTACTGCGCCCGATAAGTCTCGGACTGTCGCTTTTTCAAGTCCTTCATTATATAAAAGATTTGAAATCCGGACAATTCTCTTTAGGACTGTAATATCTGCCCCGCATCCGGTACAGTAATCAATCCCTGATAATGGGGTTCCGCAATAAATACACCGCATATTTTCTCCTTATTGTTTTCTCCTGTTTTCTTCCTGTAACATTTCTTTTAAAATATCTGTGATATCTGTTAAGTCTCTGCTGTAAATTGCGTCTTCTGCCTCATTGACGTCAAGACTCGGATGAAATTTTTTCAGCTCTTCTTCATAATTAATCATAAGGCTTTTTCACACCTTTCTTTTACTTTGTTTTTTCATGTTTTCTGTTTTCCAAAATTTCCTTTAACTCTCCTACTAGGTACAGAGAACCGGCACAAAACAGCATTCCATCCCCTTTTTCTCTCATCGCCTCATCAAATGCCTCTGAAATCTCGGGAATCGCTGTCACTTTTGCCTTTGTATAGCGTTTAAAAATCTGTTTCAGTTCATACGCCGGTACGATACGATCATTATGAATCTCCGTCACCACTACAGAAGCTAAATTTGCTCCTTCGCAGATCTCCTGAATCATTTTCTCATAATTTTTTTCTACGACTGCCGAGAAAAGCATTGTTATTTTTCTTCCTTTTTCCAGTTCCCGGATCGTTTTCACAAATTCCTGAATTCCTGCCGCATTATGTCCTCCGTCTAGGATCACTCCCGGAAGTACGGTCTCCATCCTTCCCTCCCATTTTGTCCTGGCAATTCCTGTAATGATACTCTCGGCAGGAATTTTAAGATCTAAGATCCGATCTATCACGCACGCTGCTGTCACTGCCACTGCACTGTTCATGACTTGATACGAAGCAGCATATGGAATACAGATTTTCCATCCTCTGCACTGCGGACTGGTAAAACGATACGTAATGCTCTGATCCGTCTGTTCCAAAATTTCACACATCTTTAAGTCAACAGAATACGCAGCTGCTTCCATCTCTTTTGCCTTTTTCAAAATCACTGGCTCTGCCTTTTTTTCGTTTGCGTCATAAATCACGGGAACTCCCTTTTTTAAAATTCCCGCCTTTTCCCAGGCAATTTTCTCAATGGTATCTCCTAAAATTTCTGTGTGATCGAGACTAATTGAAGTTAAAACGGTTGCGATCGGATGTTCTACTACATTTGTAGCGTCCAGTCTCCCGCCAAGTCCTGTCTCCAGAACGACATATTCTACGTTTTCTCTCTCAAATGCTACCATACAAAGCGCAAATAAAATTTCAAAATACGTCGGATGGTAAAATCCGTCTTTTATCATGCTCTTAATCGCATCCCACACTTTTTCGTATGCTTCTAAAAAAAGTTCGTCACTGATCGGCTGATGATTAATCTGAAACCGTTCGTTGATTCTGACTAGATGCGGTGAAGTAAATAGTCCTACCTTTTTACCGGCATATTCCAAAATAGAAGAAAGATATGCGCAGACAGAGCCCTTCCCGTTTGTTCCTGCTACATGAATCATTTTCATCTTTCTCTCTGGTCTTCCCAACCGTTCCATCAGTTCTATCGTATTTTCCAGTTTATTTTTTTTTGTAAATTTCGGCACGCTCAGTACGTACTCCACTGCTTCTGTATAATTCAATTTTTTCACCTTTGCTTTTGTTTTTCTTTTCTCATTATAATATAGGTCATTTTTTTATGCAAACAATATCGTACTATTTTCTATGACAATACATGATATTATACACAAATTTAATTGAAAAATCATCATCTTTTTTCGTCAAAAACAAAACCGTCGAACTTGTTTTTGTTCTGTATCTTTCTAAGTCCTGAAGGATCTTCCAAAATTTATGCGTCAAACATATTTAAATTGCTTTTATGACAAAAAATGCTGTAAAACGGTTTTGCGCCGTCCCACAGCATCTTTTTTATAATACTTTAGAAAGAAAGTCCTGAAGCCTTGGATCTTTTGGATGATTAAAAAATTCCTGCGGCTCATTTTCTTCTTTCACAATTCCCTCATCAATAAATAATACCCTTGTTGCCACTTCTCTGGCAAATCCCATCTCATGGGTCACAACTACCATCGTCATTCCATCATTTGCCAGCTCTTTCATCAATTCCAGCACTTCTCCTACCATTTCCGGATCAAGTGCTGAAGTCGGCTCATCAAAAAGCATCACATCCGGATTCATCGCAAGTGCCCGCGCAATTGCAATTCTCTGTTTCTGTCCTCCTGAGAGCTGATTGGGATAAGAATCTGCCTTTTCTTCCAATCCGATACGCTTAAGTAACTCTATTGCCTTTTCTTCTGCTTCTTCTTTTGATTTTCCCAAAAGCTTCATCGGAGCTAATGTAATATTTTTCATAACTGTCATGTGCGGAAACAGATTAAACTGCTGAAATACCATTCCCATCTTCTGTCGCAGTTTATTGATATCTACCTTCGGGTCCGTAATATTCGTATCCTCAAACCATACTTCTCCCCCCGTCGGTTCTTCCAACAGATTCAGACAGCGCAAAAAAGTGCTTTTTCCCGAACCGGAAGGTCCGATGATAACGACTTTTTCTCCTTTCTCAATATGCTGGTCAATTCCTTTTAATACTTCATGATCTCCAAATCGCTTCTGTAAATTTTTAGTAATGATCACTCTTAGCCAGCCTCCTCTCAAAGATACCCAGCAGTTTCGTCAGCAATACAACAATGACAAAATAGATAACGGCCGCAATAATATAAGGCGGCAGAGGATTGTACGTTCTACTTGTGACAAAACTAGCCATCTTCATCAAATCATTGACTGCAATTGTACTGATAACAGAAGTCTCCTTAATCAACGCAATAAATTCATTTCCAAGTGCCGGAAGCACATTTTTGATTGCCTGGGGCAAAATAATATAGCGCATCGTCTGAAGTCCGTTAAATCCAAGAGAACGTCCTGCTTCCGTCTGTCCTTTATCAATGGATTCAATACCGCCTCGCATAATTTCTGCAATATATGCGCCGGAATTTAGTCCGAAGCAGACGGTACCTATCAAAATCTGATTTGCTCCGCGAGTATTAAAAATCCAGAAATAGATAATCATCAATTGCACCATAACCGGTGTTCCGCGAAATACCGTCACATACGCGCCGCAGATTTTTGACAGCACTGCCAAAATCTTGCTTTTTGTCTGTTTTGCTGAAACACGGATTGTAGCGATAATGATACCAATTACAATTCCGACCAGTACCGCAAAGAACGAAATCTGAATTGTTACTTTCAATCCTTCCAGATAGGCAAGATATCGGTCTTCTCTTATTGTCGCATTATAAAAATCCTGACAAACATTCTGAAACCATTCCATGTCATAGTCCTTTCCATAAAAGGAGCTGCAAGACCAGATCTGTTGTTTCCCGATGCAGATCGATTTGCAGCATCCCTCTTTTCTCTTTTTCTGTGTACTGTTTCTGACATCAATACTTTTTTGTCATCTAAACACTTTTAAGGCTGCATTTTTTCCAGCCTGTCTTGTCAAACTCTAACCATCCAACACTTATTCTGCTTCTGCCTCAGCTTCAGCATCTGTTGCTTCGGTCTGGGTATGGTTTGCAATAAACTCATCAATCTTTCCTTCTTCTTTCAACTGTGCGATCACTTTATTGATCTCATCTAACATTTCCTGATTGCCTTTTTGAACTGCAATCGCATACTGATCTTGGAACAGAGGGTCTCCTTCTAAAATCATCAGTTCCGGATTTTGTGAAACCAGATCCTGTGCCGGCAGTTCGTCCATAATAATGCAGTCTACCTTGTCATTTTTCAGATCTTCTGCCGCCATTGCGAATTTTGTATAGCGTACTACTTCTGCCGGCTCTGCATTATCCGGATTCGATACCCAGATATCCGCAATATTTCCCTGCTGTACTGCTACGATTTTATCTTTCAATGCTTCTGAAGTCGGAGCCTCTACCATCGGGTTTTCTTTATTTACGACAACTACCTCTGTGGAATCTACATATCTGTCGGAGAAATCCATTGCCTCTTCTCTCTCTTCATTTACAGAAATACCTGCGATTGCAAAGTCTACCATTCCCTGCTGTACTGCCAGCAACGCTGCATCAAAATCCATATTCTGAATCACTAAATTTCTTCCCATATCATCTGCAATTGCCTGAGCAATATCAATATCCACACCGACAATCTGATCGCCCTTCATATATTCATACGGAGCAAATCCTGCCTCTGTAGCAATAATCAGATCTTCCTTTTCCTCTGCCATTACAACCGTACTGCATGCCATTGCCATAACTGCGGCTGTCAGTGCAATTACTTTTAATTTTTTCATGATACCTATCCTCCTGTAGTGTTCTATTTTTAATTGTTTTCTGAACTATAGTATCATTCTAGCATCTTCCAGAAATTTTTCAAGCATAATTATAAGTTTTTTCGATTTTTTATCACTTTTGATATTTCGCAATCTCTTTCAACACTTCCCGGCGTGTCTCTGAAAACAGCAATTCCCTGTGATATACAAAAAAAGCATCACATCCAAATTCGCTGATAAATCGTACAGCATCATAGTTTTTAGAAAGAGCCGTCACAAAAATTACCATCTCCTGACTTAATCCAAACATTTCCTCAATGAAAGAAAATCCATATTCCAATGCCTGACTGCCTATCTGAACTTTTTGTTTTCTCCGATTTACCTGCTCTTGAAATTGTCGTTTGATCCATGCAAAACTTTCTTCAGGATCGTGCACAGCTTCTTTCTTTAATCCTTCTTCATATTCTTGCAAAATCTGAATTATTTTTCTCTCTGTCCTTGCCTCTCTTTCTTCTATCAAGTTAGCGTTTTCTTTGATTTTTAAAATTCTTTTTCTCTCAACGCGCCATTCTCCTATCAATTCCGATGTCTGTCTTTTTAACTCTTCTAAAATCGGAGCTTTCATCTTTTTGAGAATCTCATACAACGTAGTGGTCAGCTCATCTTCTTGCACAGCTTCTTTTAAAATCGTTTCTAATTTCTCCGTTAAATGATGAACCACATTGATCCTTTCGTCAAAAGGCGCTCCGCTTAACTTCCGGTATGTGTCTTTTGGCGCATTTCCCTTTAAGATCCCCGCAATATCATATTCTTTTTTATATTTATAATAAAGAGCCAGATATAGAGCAAAATCATGTGCCGTCTCTTCTCTTTGCAGATACTGTACTATCAGACTTTCTCCTGCCTTCTCTCCCATCTCTTCATACGACCAAAGCATTTCCGAAAGATCTTCCCAGCCTCTTGCCGTTACAAACTGGAGACCGTCTGCAGTATTTTCTACACAGTAAAACTGATCCTTTTTTGCATCCAGGTAGGATAAAATAGCACCGTGAATTCCATATCTCTCCGCATAAGAGCGCCATGCTTCAAAATCCGTCTCAATTTCAATCTTTCTCATCCGATCCATCGTAGCTAAGTCAAATTCCCGAACTGCCTTGTTATATTCCGGAGGGTTTCCTGCCGCGACAATCACCCATCCTCCTGGAATTTTATGATTTCCAAAGCTTTTATACTGTAAAAACTGAAGCATTGCCGGAGCAAGTGTCTCAGAAACACAGTTAATTTCATCTAAAAACAAAATTCCTTCTTTGCATCCGGTCTCTTCCATTTTTTCATAGACAGAGGCAATAATCTCACTCATCGTATAATCCGTTACGGTATATGTCCGTCCCTGATACGTTTTCTTTTCAATCTCAGGCAGACCAATGGCACTTTGTCTTGTATGATGCGTCATAGTATAGGATACAAGTCCTACATGGCATGCTTTTGCCGCCTGTTCTACAATCGCAGTCTTTCCGATTCCGGGTGCGCCTATCAGAAAAACCGGTCTTTGCCGTATCAGCGGAATTTTATACTGTCCCGTCTCATCTTTTCTCGTATATACTTTTACGGTACGAATCAATTCTTCCTTTGCCTCCTGAATATTCAATTCTTTTTCCTGCCACTCAAAATATTGGCAAATATACTCATATTTTACCCATTTATCCATACAGATGCTGCTTATCTTTTGGTGAACCTTTTGTATCTTTAATAACCTGTTTTCGTATATTTTGCCGAGTGACTTCTCCTTTCTTTTTATTTTTATGTCTTTTAAATCTTTGTATTTCCTCGATAGACAATACGGTTCTCTTTTTTACTGTTTTTCTGACTTCTTTGATCCATAAATCATCTTCCCAATTTTTCTGACTCCAGCAAAACTTTCACTGCCCAAGCCGGAACCTTAACCTCTTTTGCTTCTTCCTGCAAAAATACAAATGCCGCTTCATAATCCGGCTTTTTTTTAGGAAATGTCCCATATCCGTCCGTAAAATAAATCATTCCTTTTAAATTTCGCAGCTGTTTTTTGAACCTCAGACTTTCTATGTAAGAAAATACAGGACAAAAATCCGTTCCGCCAAGTCCTTTTGCTTCAAAATTCTTCAAATAATTTCGAAAACTTTCTTTATCTGTCACGCAGATGTCTTCTTGAATTTCATTGTCACACTGGATCAAATGGAGATTCATCTTTTCAAAAAAATTTCCCTGTTCCAAAACTGTCATAGTTTCTGCTAAAAACTGTTCAATCAAACCACGATTACAAGATGCTGACGTATCAATTGCAATCACAAATTCTTCCAATTTTTTTTCTTCTCTGTATTCCAGAGGTTCTATCATCGGTATATTGCCGTACATCTTCAGACCATATTGGTAAAAACCATAGTCGAAACTGTCCATATCTACTTTTAGCTGTTCTTTCACTGTCATAAATTTCTGCAAAAAGCTTCGATAATCATATTGTTTTCGATTTGCATAAGAAATCTGCCGTTTTAGATTCCCTGTATGATTTTCTCCCTCTTTCGCAAACAGTTCCAGATTCATCAAAATTTTTTGACTGATCTGTTTCCACTTTTTTTTGCCTTTTTCTGACTCTCCTTCCTCCTGAGTATGTTTTCCGCCATCCTTTCCAGCACGTTCTGTCGTCTCTTCTTTGTCTTCTTCAGCGGTATCTTTATCAGGATACCAAAACGTATGATCGTCTCCGATAAATAAATTTGATATCTGCTCTACTTCTTTTTGACTGCATTTTTCCTTCAGCCATACTTCTGCTTTTTCCGCCGTCATGTTTTGTTGAGATTCAAAAAAACGCTCATACCAATACTGTCTTTCTTTTAAATTCAAATCTGACCTTTTTTTGATGTTGAGCTGGTCTATCGTATACTCCACTGCAAAATCACAGGCTGTATTCCAGACAAAGGAATCTTTCATTTTAGTATGATGCCAGTGCAGAAAAATTCCATGCAAAATTAAATGGAGATACGTTTGCTTAACCTTTCTTTCATTTTCCTGATACCATAGAAAAATTTGATCGTCATTGTAGAAAATTGTATTTCCATCCGTCCCGATTCCGCAAATCTTCTGTTTGTTTTCAAACTCCCCTTCTCCTAACGCGCAATCTAAAAACGGCATCTCCAGATACAATTCATTTCTAGCCTGCGTCAAAATTTTTTCGGCAAGTTTTTTCTTTTTTTCTTCTGCTTCACAATTCAAAATTTTTGTCCTCTCTCGGAAAATGATGGTACTGATAGTCCAACAAATAATTTAATGTCTCTGGTTTTTGTCCTCTGTTGGCAATATCGATAAAATCTTTGATATTTTCAGCCGTAATCCATGCCATCTTCGCGCACTGCTCAAGTCCTGGTACATTTTCTTGTTCAATCATCACCATCACCGCAGGTCTTAGACGAAAATGAAGATATTGTTTTTCTTCTTCAGAAAGTTGATTCGGATCATCTGTAAAACGTTCTGTCAATTCTTTTAGTTTTCGTTCTTCCTGGTAACTGTTCATTTTCTCGTCTCCTATCTTTTCAATTTTTATAGCGCCGTACTTACTATATGATTACGGAAAAAAGAATCCTGCTTTGCAGGATTCTCTCCTTTTTATTTCTCCCTATCCCTTATGATTCCACAGTACAGGAAAATCCATATTTTTGAAAAATCTCTGCCGCTTCCTCTGATTCCAGATATTGTAAAAATTCAGAAGTTTTGTCCGTCTTTTCCAATCTGCTTTCGTCTGTTTCTTTTGCTGTGCCGCAGTAATAGTAGACAGGTTCAGACGTTATCCGTTCTGGCGCTTTCGCTATCACTTCTACTAATCCCTGTGCATTTGCAGCATCTGTTCCATAAACAATCCCCAGTTCACTGCTTTGTGTACTGACTGCTGCCATCACTGCATTTGCGTTTCCTACCTCGCTTAAATCCATTTCCGTAACCTGTTCATAAATTCCAAAGTTTTCTAAAACCTCTCTTGTCGCTTTTCCAAGAGAAGTAGAAGATTCTGCGATCGTAAAATCCTGCGCTTGCGGAATCTGCTCAAAACTGCTGACCTGACTATCACCATCTTCTATCTGAATCAATACAATCGGATCTTCTGCTATCACTTGAATCGAATCTTCCTCTAGTTTTTCTTCCCGGGCAAGTGTTTGCAAATATTCCAACGATGAACTTAAGTAGACATCATACGGCTGACCGTTTTGTATTTCTTCATACAAAACATTTTCTTCTTGTATATTTAATACTACAGAAATATTCGGATTCTTTTCTTCATACAACTGTTTGATCTCATCTGCTGTCTGTTCCAGAGCTGCTGTTGCAAAGAGATACAACTCTTCCTTTTGTATCTGTTCTTCTGTTTCCGTTTCTGTCTGTTTCTGTGTCTCCGTCTCTCTCTGTGTTTCTGTTTGTCTTTGTGTCTCCGTCTGTCTCTGTGTCTCCGTCTGATCAGGGTCTGACGTTTCCGGTTCCGTACTGGCTGGAGGCTGCTCCGGTAACGTCTCTGGTTCCGCATCGACTGGAAATTGCTCCGGTAATGTTTCTGGTTCTGTCTCTGACGGATTTTTTCTTCGAATTAGAGAATCTAGCCTCAACGTCTCCCATTCTGTCTCTTCTGTCTGTGGATCTGTCACAGTTTCTCCTCCTGCATTTTTTCTTTGAATCAGAGATCCTTGATATTCCGGATTTTCTGTCTCTTCTTCCGTCTGTGTCTCTTTTTTATTTTTTGTCTCGATCAGAGATTTCTGTTGAGTTTCACTTTCTGTCTCTTTGTCCGTTGTCTTGGTATTTGTTTCTTTCGTTTCTGTCTCTTTCGATTCTTCTAACTCTTCTGTCTGTATCTGTTGTATTCTCGCAGTCTGCTCTGTCTGTATCTTTTCATCACTCAGTGTTTCCCTGCTTCTGTCACTTTGATATTTCCAAACCACTGCGACTGCTGCGAGAAGTACTGCTGTACATATGCCCATTATTTTTTTCTTCATAGATATACTCCTATCCAACCCTGTCCTGCACATTCCTGTTTTGAGGAACCCCCTTCGGCAAGTCAGTGTCTTTATGCGTCAATTCGTTTCCTTCCTCCATGCGTTATCTCTATTTTAGTGAACCTTCTTCCATTTGTCAATGACAGAGCCATAGATTCCCATTCTAAGCAGCGCGATTTTACAGCAAATCTCTTTTCTTGTTTCCGCATGATAAAATCTTTTATACAAAAAGACACATCCTTCGGATTTTTTCCTATAGATGTGTCTTCCCCCGTCACCAGTTACAGTTGGATTGTCACAAAAATATCATAAATTGCTTTAATCGCCGTCTCAAAATCTCTGTTGCTGACACCGATAATAATATTCAGTTCGCTGGAACCCTGATCAATCATTTTTACATTCACATTTGCATGAGCCAAAGCAGAAAAAATTCTTCCTGCAGTTCCTCTTGTTGCTCTCATTCCTCTTCCTACTACTGCAACTAATGCCAAATCAGCCTCCAGATCAATTAAATCCGGATTGACAGCACGATGCAGTTCCGCTAAAATTTTCTGTTCTTTCTCCTCAAATTCGTTTTGATGGACAAATACAGAAAGCGTATCAATCCCAGACGGAATATGTTCAAAAGAAATTCCGTTTTCTTCAAACACGCTAAGTACCTTTCTGCCAAATCCAATCTCAGAATTCATCATATCTTTTTCAATATTAATTGCGACAAATCCCTTTTTCCCTGCAATACCAGTAATCGTATATTTCGGTTGTCTGCATGTACTCTCCACAATCAGAGTTCCCGGATCTTCTGGTTTATTTGTATTTTTAATATTAATCGGTATTCCCATACTTCGTACCGGGAAAATTGCCTCTTCATGCAGAACCGTAGCTCCCATATAAGAGAGTTCTCTTAACTCTCGATACGTAATCGTTTCAATTACTTCGGGATTAAAGATAATCTTTGGATCAGAAACTAAAAATCCAGAAACATCCGTCCAGTTTTCATACAGATCAGCACATACTGCCTTTGCCACAATAGAACCTGTGATATCAGAACCTCCTCTGGAAAATGTCTTAACCTTTCCATTTTCCATTGCTCCGTAAAAGCCGGGAATCACTGCATTGTCTGTATTTTGCAGTCTTGGCTGCAGTTTTTCCATTGTCTTTTCGTCATCATACGCTCCATTTTCGTCAAACACTATCACATCTGCCGCATCGATAAACTCGTATCCCAGATAATTTGCCATAATCAAACCATTTAAGTATTCTCCGCGTGATGCCGCATAGTCTTTTCCCGCTCCTGCCTTAAACTGCTCCTCTATTTTGTCAAATTCATGATCCAGAGAAAGATCAAGATTCAATCCATGGATAATCTCTTCATACCGCTCTTTAATTGCCTTAAAATGATTGGAAAAAGATTCTCCTTTTTCTGCTGCCTCATAGCAGCGGTACAGCATGTCCGTCACCTTTGTGTCTTTATCAAACCGCTTTCCGGGTGCCGACGGCACTACGTATCTTCTGGATTCATCTGCATGAATGATCTCTCCTACTTTATGAAACTGCTCTGCACTCGCCAAAGAGCTTCCGCCAAACTTCACTACTTTTTTCATGAAAATTTTTCCTCCATTCTTTCTATCTCACACTTTCTTCACGGAATACTATTGTCCCATCTGCCGCATTCATATCATCTACAATCGCAAGAGATTCCACCTGAATTCCTCTATTGCGAATCAATCTGCCTCCATCTTGAAACCCTTTTTCAATTACAATTCCAACGCCCTCTACGATTGCTCCGGCACCCTCCAAAATATCGAGCAGTCCGTTTACTGCACATCCATTTGCCAAAAAGTCGTCAATAATCAAAATGTGTTCTCCCTCTTTTAGATATTTTTTTGATACCATTACATCATAAGTCTTTTTGTGGGTAAACGACTCAATTTTTGTGATAAATGATTCTCCGTCTAGATTTACACTCTGGCTCTTTTTTGCAAATACTACCGGAACATGAAAATATTGCGCAGCAATACATGCAACTCCGATTCCGGAAGATTCAATCGTTAAAATCTTATCCACTTTTTTATCCGTAAAACGGCGCTTGAATTCTTTTCCTATTTCGTTGAGCAGTTCAATATCCATCTGGTGATTTAAGAACTGATCTACTTTCAAAACATTTCCCTCTTTTACGATTCCATCTTTGCGAATTCGTTCTTTTAAAAGTTCCATCTTTCCGTTCCTCTCCCTATAAGCAGTGTGCCACTCATTGTCTAAAATCAGCAGAATTGCGGTCACTTTATTTCAAGATATAGAAGGGATTATAGCACATTCCTGTAAAAGAAGACAACCACAAATTCTTCTATTTTCTTTCTTTTTCCTGTTTTTTCGACAATTTTTCTTTTTCAAAAACTCTTGCAGCTTAAAAGCGGCAATTTCTGTCTTATTATCGGAGTCATAAAATTTTCCAAAAATTACATGGATCTCTGCGTTCCTTTTTCTCTAATCTTTTATAAATTCTTCTATCCATTCCATAATTTGCTCCAGATGAAGCAATGTTTTTCGAACCGATTCTTCCTCCAGGCTATGGCGCACTCCTTCGATCCATCTCACTTCAATTCTATTTTCCTCACAAAACTGTTTTAATCTTTCCGCCGGAAGATAAGGATCTCTCGTTCCTGCAATTACCATGGTATTTTCTTTTTTCATATATGGAAACGTCTCCTCAAGCGGCGTCAGATAAATCTGGTGAACATGCAGATGATTTTTCTGTTCCGTATATCCTGCAAGAACCGTTCCTATACTTTTTGAAACAAATACAATTTTTTCATAATCCTTCCACTTAATCGGGCTTAGTTTTTGTTCCAGATCATCTTTAACCTGTTTAATATTTTCTGAAATACTTATCATATCTTTTACATCCCTGTGTTCTGAATAGTAAAGCAATACCGTCTCATATCCATAATTTTTGCAGATTTTTTCTGCATAATACAGAAGCGGACAGTCTACGCCATATCGTCTTCCCGGGAAAAAAACAGCTAACTTTTTTTTCATTTTCCTCACCCTTCTCTTTTTTTTCATTATACTACATTTTTCTCTTCTTGAGAAACAAATCCGTCTGCGCTATAATAGAGAAAAAATCGGCAGCATCAAAAATTCGAAAATACTGTCGTACCAGTTAGGAGGATGTTATATGTTTCAAGAAATTTCTGCACAGGAACTTTGTTTTAACCCTTTTTCTAAAATAGGAAAAGAATGGATGTTGATCACAGCCGGTACGAAAGAGCACTGCAATACCATGACGGCAAGCTGGGGTGCTCTTGGCGTATGGTGGGGAAAAAATGCTCTTACCTGCTATATTCGTCAAAGTCGTTACACAAAAGAATTTATTGACAGCAATGACACATTTACCGTTTCTTTTTTTGAAGAGTCTTATCGAAAAGCTTTATCTCTTTGCGGCTCTGTCTCCGGACGTGACTGCGACAAAATAAAAGAAGCTTCTCTGACTCCGATCGCATTAGAAAATACCGTTGCGTTTGAAGAAGCTTCTATGATTTTCGTATGCAAAAAATTATATGCAGATGAGATGCCGGCACAACAGTTTCTAGCAAAAGAAATGGATGAAAAATGGTATCCTGATCATGATTATCACACTATGTATATTGCTGAGATCCAAAAAATCTTTGTAAAAAAATAAAGGTTTTATGCCGTCTTTTATAGGAAAAGAACTGCCTTGTCTCTAAGGCAGTTCCTTCTTTCTTATGCACTACTTTTTTCTTATTTATTTGACACCATTTACCAGCTCTACAACAGCTGCGTGTACATCGGCTGCCGCATCCGCGCTGATTTCCGTAACAGTCTCAGCAGCTGCTTCGGCTGTCTCTGCGCTCGCTACCGCATCTTGCAGTTTCGTATAAACATCATAGCACTGTGTCTGCAGATCATTTAATGTTGTATTGATATTGTCAATCTGTTCCTCACTCAGACTGCCAAACTCAACCAGATTAGACAGAGCATCAAATGTCCAGTAGAATGAATCTGCCCAATTTTCAGGCAATGCACAGAATCCTTCCACAGTAACTCGTTCATCTCCATCGCGTACCGTGGTTGTAGTAGGATAATAAAGATCAGCATCCGTTGGCTCTTCCTCAGTAAATACAGAAGCTGCCGTGCTTACTTGATATCCGTCATAAGTATTCGTTGTCAGCATAGGATAGTACGGAATGAAGACGCTATAGCTGGCATCATCCATAGCCACCCATTCTACCGTATCTGTAATGCTGTCCTCCTCAGATATCTGGAAGATATGAGTTTCCAGATTGCGTGTATATCCAATACTGCTGATATGATAAAATTCTACTACATCTTCGATCGAATAATCATGATCCAGTGTAATATTTGTGTACATAGGTACAATGTTACCTTCCGCGTCTACGTTAGAAATCGTGTAGTCACTTGCTGCCGGTTCTTCGCTTGCCTCATCGGCGTTGAAATATTTCAGAGCATCGATCATACGACCGTTTGCTGTCTGATCACCGTTGTAAGATGCTACGTAATCAATCGTGTTTTCTTGTGCATCTCCAACATAGGTGCCTGCTTCCTGTGCAACAGCAATCAAATTTTCTGAAGCGATTACATTTTCTGTATCATCTAAGTCAATCAGACCAATCACAGACATATTGGGCTGAGTAAAGACCATAGAATCGCTAAGTTTCAGAGCAATATACTGATGCCCGGTAGTATTCTCAATATACCATGTCTCATTATTGTCAGCAATAAACAGACCAGAACCTCCACAGCATCCTACCGTATCATAGATGTTTAACAAGAGATCAACCGCTTCTCTTGCACTTCCGGCTTCACTGAGCAAAACAGTAACGATCTCAGCTTCTTCAATTCCTAAATCCTCATAAGGGTCAACTTCATAGACAGCATCGGAAGAACCGATCGTCTCAGTAGCACTTACTGTCACACCCATCTCATTCGTGCCGCCTGCTTGATATGGTGTATGTGCATGTGCGCTGCCGCAGTCAGGGCAGACACCGTCGGCTCCGTCTCCATTGTCATCGCTAAAAGCGGTGTAGCTATAACTGTCATGAGTAAATTCGTAAGTAAAACCGTAACATCCTTCATACGTTTCACCGGCTGTATGAGTACCGGCAGGACTTACGTAGAACAGCTTGTTATAACTGTTGGAAATATCTTCGGAACGTGCAAAAATTGTGGAGCCGTCCGCAGTGAGATCTGATCCGACATAGATAGAGGTACATGCAAGAGCACTGACAGAGGAAGAGCATAAAACAAGACCTCCCATCAGAGGAATTAAAAGTTTAGACTTGGAAAATAACATAAATCCGTTCTCCTTTCAGTAGTTGATCATCGATATTATATTGCATGTTTATTCATATGTCAAGTATTTTTATTCAAATATTCGCCAGAAATCTATCCTTGCGCTCCCCGTTGTCTATTTTTAAAAATTTCTTCTCTAATCACTAAAAAATTAAGTATATATTGTTTTTGCACCTTTTCTTTGCATCAAAATTTTATCTGTCTCCTTCTTCCCAATTAATTTTATTTTTATACATTACATTTGACCATTTCTGATATGGAATAAATTTTTGGTCTGATCCCCTTCTCCTTAGCCTGTCATGTCCGTATCTCTTCGTTCTTCCATTCTCTTATGCATCAAAAACATTACTTTTAATTTTTCTCCATGATATTTTACATAATGTTTCCAGATTACAATCAATGCGATCCCGATACATCCTATGACAATCCCTTTTTGAGGAACTTGTCGGACACATACAAATCCAAAACAGAAAAAGGTTATGACAGATCGATAAAAATGCGGATTAATTACAAGTATCACAGAAAAAAACAGATAAAAAAAGGCAAGTATCATTACAGGTTCTCGGTATGGCCAAAGCCCCAGCAGCACTCCAAAAGAAACAGCGATTGCTTTTCCTCCCCTTGCTCGAAACAGAATCGGAAAAGCATGACCAATCACAGGTGCTGCCAGAACAAAAGCAAAATAAATACTGGAAGGATTTAAAAATTTTGTTCCTACAGCAATCGGGAGAAATCCTTTTGCAATCTCAAAGAATAAAACCAAAATCCCCCACTTTGCTCCGGCATTTAAAAAAACGTTGGCAGTTCCCGGATTTCCGTCTTCGCTTTCCTCCCTGATATCCTTGTTTAAAAAAATTTTAGGGATCAGATAAGCATACATGATACTTCCAGATAAATATCCCAGCACACTCATCACTGCATAGCTCATTTTTTCACCTCTTTGTCAGATTTTCCAAAAGATAATAGATTTTGTCTGCTGCGTCTCCCTTGATTTGCTCTTTCTGAGATACACGCATTTGTTCTCTCTCCTTTGGATCTTCTCCTAATTTTATTCCCATCTCAATTTGTTCTTTCATATTTCTGCTTCCGACTGACATTCCCCTTTCAGCAAAAAAACGAAGATTTTCTGTCTCACATCCTGGAATTGGTCTTGTATGGACAATCGGAATTCTTTTGACTGCGGCTTCTGTAGACGTCAGTCCTCCAGGTTTTGTGAAGATTACGTCGGACAAGTCCATATATTCCGCCACATGCTTTGTAAATCCGATAATATGAACCGATGGAATATTTTGGAATTGTTTTTTTAATAACTTGCGCAATTTTTCATTTCTTCCGCATATTACTATAATATGTTCCCCATTTTTTAACTGCCAGTTTAATCGATGCACAAAAATTTGAATTTTTCCAAATCCCATGCTTCCGCTCATGACCAGATATAGCGGTACTTGCTGCGGAAGATTTCGTTTTTTTCTCTCTTGTGCCCTGTTTCCTTGAATCGAAAAGCTTGCGGATACGGGTATTCCAAATGGCTTTATCTTTTCTCGCGGCACCCCGCGCCTTACGTATTCTTCTGTCAGATCCTGATGAGGAATTACATAATAGTCACATTGTGTTTCTTCCCAAAAAGGAATACACGTATAATCTGTTCCGATTGCAATCACCGGCGGGACAGAAACTCCTTTGCTTTTTAAATAGGTCAATGTCTCAGCAGGATAAAGATGAGGCGTCAAAATAGCGTCAAACTTTTCCTGCTCCAGATATTCCCTGAGGCGTTTTGCCATCAAAGCATTTGCATAATAGACAGGAGATTTTCGTTTCCTTGATGAAACGGCAAGTCCTGCCCGATATAGCAATCCAAATACATTCGGAAAATCTTTTGCAAGTTTTACATATCCTCCCCCTACCATTCTAGAAGTCCGCTCGCCTGCAAGACTCATCACATCTAAAAAGACAGCTTCTCCCCCTTTTTTCTGAATTTTTTCCGCCATGGCATGTCCTGCTGCATTATGTCCTTCTCCTGTGTTACACGATAAAATTAATACTCTCATTTCTATCTCCCCTCTTTTGACTATTATTTCATCTCTTTCAAATCATGCCATCTTAGATGACTTTTTTCTTCTGCAATAAAAAGAGCTGTTGCAGTAATGTACATTTTACTGCAACAGTTCTTTTTCAATCAATCATGGTTATCTCCTCAATTACCGGCTGGTCTTCCCTTGCAACCGTCCCGTCATTATCCTGTATCTTCGTCTCTTTGCAGATTCGGTCAACGACCTCCATGCCATCTGTGACATACCCAAAGACAGCATAGTCTCCGTCCAGATGGCTGCTATCTTGCTGAACCAGAAAAAACTGAGAACTTGCGCTGTCTGCATTTTGGGAACGTGCCATAGAAATGGCTCCTCTTTTATGAAGCAGTTGATTATTGATTCCGTTTGATGGAAATTCTCCGCGAATTCTCTGTTCCGATCCTCCTGTCCCATTATGGTTAGGATCACCTCCCTGAATCATAAATCCGTCAATCACCCTGTGAAAGGTCAATCCATTGTAAAATCCTCTTTTTACTAAACTTATAAAATTCGTCACAGTAATCGGTGCCTCATCCGCATAAAGTTCTACCGATATCATTCCATAGTTCTTTACTTTTATCCGGACATGGTGTCTTCCTGAGACAGATCTCAACGTACTAAATTCTTTTTTTGCGCTGTCTTTTTTCTGGTTTTTGCACTGAAAGACTACAATCCCTGCAAGCAAAACTGTCACGCAAAATGCTGCTAACTGTCTTATATCCATACTATCTAAGACCTTTCCCTATAATGTCGTTATTTTAACACGGTTTTTTCAGAACTGCAAGAACATCTTCTTTTGTTTCAGCCATCCAAATCTACTTGTATAACACAAATTTCGCTTTTTGTTCCGACTCTCATATTAGGTCCCCAAATTCCCGTGCCTGATGTCACAATGTTATACATCTGACCTTTCTTTAAACATCCGTATGCATTTTCCCATCCCAGTTCTATCGCAAAATTTCCTGGAAAAAGCTGTCCTCCATGAGTATGTCCGCAAAGATCTACATCAACTCCGGCTCCCGCAAGCTCTTGTAATTCTTTTGGTTGATGATCCATCACTAAAATCGGTTTTCCTCTGTCAATACCTTTTAAAAGTTCTTCAGGAGTCTTTCTGGCTCCTTCTATTTTCTTTGCACGTTCAGGATCTTTTCTGCCCACAAGGTAAAAGCTTTCATCAATCAAACAGATTTCATCATTTAAAACCGTAATTCCGGCTTCTTTGACAAACTGTTCCATCCGGTCATCTTGCAGTTCTCTTCCTTGCATGCTTCCAAATGTAAAACCAGCCAGAATCGGTTCATTGATATCGTGGTTTCCCCAGCAGGCATAAACTCCATATACTGCTTTAATCTCTCTTAAAATCTTTTGGATTTTTTGAGGATTTTTTACAGCTTCAAATTCATTGTCAAATATATCTCCTGCTATACACACCAAATCAGGATTTTGTCTGTTAATTTGATCTACCATTTTTTTTACCTGACGTTCTCCACTGTTATATCCCAGATGGAGATCTGCTACGAGCACTATCTTTAAAGATTCCTTTTCCGGAATTGTTTTATCCAGTCTGATATGGTATGGTGTAATCCGAATTTTTCTGGCATTATATACTCCATAAATGCTTAGCCCTGATACAATGAAAGCACAGACCGCCCCGCCGATCATCAGCGTATTCTCTTCTCCTATCCATCTCCATTGAAAACATACTCTTCCTATGATTCCCAGAATTTCCAAAGAAAAAATAGGCATAAGCACATATAAAAAAATACCCAGAAAATAATTTCCTATGTTTTTTAAACATCGATGCAATCCTGCCGGTTTTTTAATCAAAAATCCCGTCAGCAAAGATGTTGCAAAAATCAGATAAATTCCGATAAAAATTCCCTGAAAAATCGGATTTTGAAAAGCAGAATTCCACGTTCTCATCCATAAAAGCATTCGCCAGACTACATACAGATTCACTGCGATATAGACAGGCGAAAGAAAAATTGCTGCCATTTTATTTCCTTCCTTATTTTTTTATTTTCCACGCTTCTGTCTTATTTTAGCACTATTTTTTCCGGTATACAACCCGTACAGTCTGTTTCTGTTGTTTCTTCTCTCCAAAATATATAAATGTTTTTTTAAATGATCAGATTTTTTTATGATTTCTATTAAATTTTTTCTCTTTTTAGTGGAATTTTTCTTTTTTTCATGATATATTTAAGAAAAAAGATCTTTTAGAAATGGAGGGGATTTCTATGAAACATCATGTTATTACGATCAATCGTATGTATGGAAGCAACGGACGTCTCATCGGCAAAGCGCTTGCAGATAAACTTGGGATCGGATTTTATGATCAGGAATTGATCCGCATGGCAAGCCAAAAAAAGGATATTCCAATCGAAGAGCTTCGAAAAGTAGATGAAACACGCGCCAGTATCTGGCGTTATCCGGTAGAAACGGAATTTCAAATAGATCCACAGTATCATTTCTATCCGATGAATAATATATTATTTGAAGTTCAAAGCGAAATTATCCGTTCACTCGCCCAAAAAGAAGACTGTGTGATTGTCGGACGCTGTGCCAACTATCTTTTAGGTCCTGACTGTCTTAGCGTCTTTGTCTATGCGCCTACAGAATTTCGTATTCAGACAGTCATCAATCGTCTCGGAAGAGAAGAACGCAGCGCAAAATCTCTGGTGCGTAAGATGGATAAAGAACGCCGCTATTATTACGAATATTTCACTGACCGTTCCTGGCTGGATATGACACAGTATGATGTCTGCGTCAATAGTTCCAGATTTTCTCAACAACAAATTATCGATATGCTTGCAGTCAAATATCATGCTCTTAAATAGACAGCGGATTTGTTTTCACTTTACAGTCTAATATTTTATGATGATAAAAGACAGGATGTCATCTGTTTTCGGTGACTTTCCTGTCTTTTTTCTCTTTATGCCTCTATTTACTAAAATTGTGTTTTTTATCAGTCTTTTATTTTTCTTCTATATACTTTTTCAGAAATTCATAAATTTGATTTTCTGTCGGCGGACATCCTTCTAAATGATAATCAAACTTTCCGGTACAATGTCCGATCCCAAGATTTCCCTTTTTTCCTCGATATCCTTGTCCGATACAGATTTTTGTTCCAATTTTTTCCAGAATTCCTTCTTCTTTCAGCCGCTGTAATGCCGGTATCAGATATCCATAACAGGCACTGCAAGATTCTACTTCTTCCACAGCATCTTTTAACGCTACTATTTTTCTTGTGCTTGGAATTACTGTATCTTTTTTAGGATGGTTGATTTCCAGAAATTTTGCTTTTTTCCAATCTGCACACCCGATTCCTAAAGACTGTGCCATCTCAATATAAGGTACTTCCGATACCGAATATCCCATCAGATGGCATACATAAGCATCGCACAATACGGGATCTGCCGCTGCCATAATACGGTTCATCACAACCGGATTTACTCCATCTTCAAAATCCCAGTCTCCGCAGATATTGTCCACAACAATAAAGTCTTGACGAATCCCAGCTCCTAGATGCGCAATCGGTTTATGAAGCCCCATTGCATGAAAGCGTCTTTTTTCTGCATTTGGAATCAATCCTTTCATATTTTTTAGCGCACATGTAATTTTAGTCTGACAATGTCCTTTCATAACAGGAACATTAATCAAAAAATCTATGTTCCTGACCGCTTTGCAAATTTTTAATTCCATTCCTGCACAGCTGCACGATTCCCCTTTTTCCTTCTGCATATCCCAAAATGGAACCTCATATTTTTGCGTCAGTCTGTCAAAGCCGCATACACGGACTGCCTCCTCTGTTTTATCTCCCACCCAAGAACCTTCCAGCATAACCAGATTTTGAAATCCTTTTTCCATAAGATATTCTATGATTCCTGCGACTACTTCTGGATGCGTGGTTGCTCCAAAACTTGCATCAGACGGTGAAACCAAATTTGGTTTTACTCCAATTCTGCTTTTCCTCGACGGAATCTTAGAAGCCAAATCTGCTTTTTCTAACAGTTGCTTTGTCATCTCTTTATATTCTGTTCCATAGATTGCTAAAATTTCATCTTTTCTCAATCACTTCTCCCGCCTTTTTCATTCTATTTTTTGATTTTCTAATTCCGAAGTCTTGCATATCATCTCTTAATGTTTCTCAGAGGAGGATTGTCCTCCTTCCACTGATATTATTTGATTGCTGCCTATAGATCCAAGAATCTTCTTCTATCTGATAAAATAACAAGATTTTGCCAAAAGATCAATCAAAGTTTAAAATTAATTTCAAGAATTCACTTTTAAACGTCAAGAATCTTGATTGTCCCTAAAATTTTTCAATGATATGATATCTACTGTAAACAAACGAACTGCTTTTAAGCAGACTAAAAACTATTTAATTTGGAGGGTAACGTATGAAAAAAATTCAAAAAAGTATTCCATTTTTGCCAGTAACTGCTATGGTATTAAGTACTGTTCTCGTCTCAGGTACAGCGTTAGCAGAAGAAAGTACACCAGCAGACACGACAGCAGCAGGCGGTGTCGTAGTAGAAGAAAATGCCGATTCCCAAACCGGCTATACTGTCTCTTTTACCTATTACGATGAAGATGCTACTAATGTGCAAATTATGGGCGGTTTTCAGTTTTACAAAGAAAATGACGAACATGTATATGGCATCGGATATAATCTGGAAGAAGGCGACAGCTATGAAAATTACTTAATCAATGCTGAAGATTGGAGCAAAGATCAGGATTTATGGCATGTCAATGATACTGGATATGTTGCTGATATGGAATATGACAGTAAAACCGGCGCCTGGACATATTCCCTAGATCTTCCAGGCGGTTCTTATTTATATCAATATAACGTTTCTACTGACAACGGTGAAACTTATGAAGCCGTTATTGATCCTGAAAATATTCCATACTGTAATTCACTTGGTGCCCATCAGACGAGAAGCCAGTTCTACGTTCCATATGATCCCGAAAAACAATCTGAAAATGACGATTGGTCTTGGCTCCTCCCGGCTGAAAATGAAGAAGACCGCGGTACCTTAATCCAGGAAAACTATCCAAGTGCCACCGGCGAGGAAGCACCTATTGAATTATATCTTCCAGCAGGTTATGATGAAAACAGAGAAGAACCTTATAAAGTATTATATCTGTCTCATGGTGCAGGCGGAGATGAAGCAGACTGGTTTTATCAGGGCAATGCCGGAAATATTGTTGATCGTCTGACCGCAGCCGGTGAATGTGAACCATTTATCATGGTTGCTATGAATAATACTATATTTGACTGGGATTTTGATGTGATTATCGATAATGTGAAAAATTATCTGATTCCATTTGTTGAGGAAAACTATAATGTTTCCACAGAACCAGAAGACCGTGCCTTTGGCGGATTATCTATGGGTGCAATGACTACAAACAAATTATTGTTTGATGATCCGGAATATTTTGGATATTATGGCTTATTCAGCGGTTCTAGAGTATATGAATTTCCAGAGCTTGACGACTACAGTGCATATCACAATACCAATTTATATTTGGCCGCTGGCTGGGAAGACCACGCTATCATCAATAAAAGTCTTTCCTTTGCTTATCACGGAGATACTGATATGACAACTATGGGACTTGCCGAAAAACTTGACGAACTTGGTATTCCTTACAATAACGGCAATGATATCGTAATCGTTCAGGGTGGTCACGACTGGTTCACCTGGCCGCAAATTCTGAGAGATTTCGTTTCTACTACTTTATGGAAATAAGTCATAAGAAAATAATTTTACTAACCTACAGTCACTAAAAGAGACTGGATACTATAAGTTTAAAACAATGTCTTTGTCAAAAAAGAATCAAAAATTTAAAAAACGGGGACTAAATCCCCGTTTTTTATCTTCCTATTTCAGGCGTCCAATCTATATGATCTAAAAAATTCTTGATCTCTCCAATTGTCATTCCTGTCTGTTTTTTGAATACCTTATAAAAATAGGAAACATTAAGATAGCCTGTTTTTTCACTGATTTCTTCTACAGTATCATTCTTCGTGCATAAAAATTCCAATGCTTTTGCAATTCGGATATTTGTTAATATTTCTAAAAAAGTGCTGCCTAATTCTTGTTTAAACAGACGGCTAAGATAAAAGCTGCTGATTCCGCTCTGAGATGCCACTTTATCTAAAGACAGGTCTTCCATAAAATGTTGAAAAATATATTCTGTGCTTTTTTTAATATATTTATTATATCTTTGGGGTGTATAGGGTTCGAAAAGGGTATGAATCATCTGTTTTAAACAGTTCAAAAGTTCTTTATAAGTATTTTGAGCGATAATTTTTTTCCAGTAGTCCCATTCTAATGGCTCTGTCTTTTTCTCTATGATACTTAATAATCTCAGAATTAATTCTATTCCAAATACTTTCAGCATTGGAATAGATTCTTTTTGATCTTCCGCTTTCTTAAAGAACTGTTCTAATAGATCAATCGCTTCTATCTGCCGTTTTTCCTGTAAAGCTTCTATACAATTTACCAAATCTTTCGAATAAGACCCTTGCTTTGAAATCTTAAATTCAGGAGAAAAAAAATAAATTCCCGGTTTCTCCCTATCGTAAAGAGCAATATTACTTTCTCTCCTTCCAACTGCTAATTCTTCAATCGTATATTTCCACGAACTTACCCCTATCATAAAATCCTGTTTGTCTTTATACCGTTCTAAAACACAATCTACCATCTCTGTTACCCATTTTTTATAATTTTTATCTATTCCAGCTGCTATTGAAAACAGACATAAGACAAATGAATTTTTATAGACTTTTCCAAAGCAATTACAAATTCTCTTAAAATCCTCCAAAAATGCCTGATAGGATAAATCTGTACTGTTATTTTTCCTCATGTGCTGTATCGATAAAATAACGCCTCCGTAATAAGTATGATTCAAAGAATCTAAATATTTTTGACATCGTACAGAATCTGCCGTTTCTAAAATAAAATCAGAAATCAATTCATTTTCCAGTGCAATCCGGTACTCTTTCTTCAAATTATCCATGCCTTTTTTTTCTTCATGCTGTCTTTTCTCCTGATCCAACTCTTCACATAACTTACGAATCGTTTCTATAAAATATCGCACTTTAATAGGCTTTAACAGATAGTCTGTCGCTCCAAGATAAAGTGCCTTTTGGGCGTATTCAAATTTACTATAGGCAGAAACAATCAATATTTTCATTTCAGAATGTTTCATTCGAATCATTTCCATTGCCTCTAGACCATTGATTCCAGGCATATTAATATCTATAATAGCAATATCTGGCTTTTCCCGTTCAATACACGAAATTAATTCGATTCCATTTGGTACGCTAGGCAATACCATCACATTTGGAAAATATTCCAAAAGGATTTTTTCTAATGCTTTGCATTCTAACCCTTCATCATCAGCAATTACTATTCGATACATTCCGGATATCCCTTCCTTTCCTTACAGGGCAGTAAAAGTGTAATTTCTGTACGTGTATGAGGAACACTCGATATATCCATTTCAGCGTGGTTATCAAAAAATATCTGCAACCGCAAAAATACATTTGCCAATCCAATTTTTCCTGTATTTTCTGCAACTGAATGTATCTCTTCTTTTACCTGTTTTAATTTCTCCTCATCCATTCCTTCTCCATTATCAATAATACTGATCCGTCCCATTTTTTTTGTCTCATCATAGGCAGTCTGAATGATAATTTCTCCGCCTTCTGTATACATTCCAACTCCGTGAATAATGGCATTTTCCACAAGAGGCTGCAAGATAAGATTAGGTACGAGCATATAATGAAACGATTCATCCAAATCAAATAAAAATCGAATTCTCTCTCCAAAACGCTGTTCCTGCAAATAAACGTAATTTCCAATATTTTCAATCTCCTGTTCAAGAGAAACTGCTTTATCCGAATAGTCCAAAGCATAGCGAAGTAAATCTGATGTAGTCTCCAGCAAAGCAACGGTATGAATATCTCCTTCTAAAAGTGCAGAATGTGAAATCATATTCAACGTATTAAAAAGAAAATGCGGGTTAATCTGTCTTTGTAAATTTAACAACTGACTTTTTTTAAGTTGATTATTCATTTCTAAATTGATTACCCTTTGTTCTTGTAATTTTAGTTTTGTATTGATATATTCTTCATGTTCGCGGAATTGCTTTTGTATTTTATCCAGCATAGAATTGTAAACGCTAACTAACAATTCTATTTCGTTATTTGCCTCTGGTGTATTATGAATCATGTCCATTTGCCAAATGTTATTTAAATCTATCTTTCTTACATTTTCTGTTAAATTTTGAATCGGATGAGTAATCTTTTTTTCCATCCCTCGTGTCTGCCAGATAATATAAGCAACAGTCAAAGTTATTGTGATCACTAAAATAGAGGTATAATAAAACAGTTGACGGTTTATCATTACCATATCTGTTTTTCCTTTATCTAAAACCTGTGAATAGATTGTCTGAAACGCATTATTGATCAGATTATATATGGTCTCTGTCTCATTGTAGATCTCATGGATCACAAAAGAGGAAACTCCTTGTATCGTGGAACGATGTATGGTTTTTATCCTCTCTTCATAATTTTCCATGGCTCCTATTAAATCTTCGATATCCCTCCGAAAAGATATCGTAATATGAAAGTTTGAAATATTGTTTAATGTCTCTTTCAATCTTTCTGTCTTTTCGCAAAGCTTTTGATACCTTAATTCTTCTTTATTAATTACATAATCATATAAAATGTCTCTCTCTTCCTGAAGATCTGTATAAAAATCATTAATGAGCAAAAGCTGTTCATTTTTCAGAGAACTTTTTGAGGCAGACAGTCTGTAAAATCCAATACTTGCAAAAATAACAATAATCAGCAGAACAATTACCTGTTTTAAATAATCCATCAATTCTTCTCTTATTGTCTTTTGTTTTTGATCTTTTTTATTTAGTAAATATGCCATTCCCATTCCTCATACGGATAAGTCTTTCTATCCTCATAATTTTCTTTTCTAAGACTGTATACGTCTGTATAAATTACATCCTCTACCGTCTCACCGTTTAATATCCTGCACAGAGTTTCCACCGCACGATAGCCGAACATATATTGTTCCTGTACAATCGTAGAATAATATATACCGTCTCTGACAAATTCTAATGTTTTTTCCACATTATCAAAGCCAACTACCTTTAGCTCTTCAGATGAAATATCATACGATTGCAAAAGATCTCCAACCATATAAGAGGCAGAAGCTTCTGTCAAAAACAGCGCATTCATTTCCGGATAATCTTTTAACAATTTCGGAACATTTTCTACAATCTCCAATCCATTTGAATGACATTCCACAATTTCTAATACTTCCATATTCTCATATTGATTGATTTCTTCCATAAATCCTTTGACTCGTTCACGCTGATTTGGAGATTCTAGGCTTGAAACGATAATCCCAATCTTGGCATATCCGTCCGTTGCGTTATAAATATCCCGCCCTGCTATTCTTCCAGCTTCCACATTATCTGTTCCAATATAGCTTGATCGTCCTGAATCTGGCAGATCACTGTCAATTAAAATGACCGGTATCCCCTCTGAAACTGCTTTTTGAATTACTTCTTTTAATCCCTCAGAATCTTCCGAAGCAGCTGTTATAATTCCGTCTGCCTTAGAGAGAATCGCCTCATGAATCGCCTCTATCTGTGTTTCTATATTTAATGTCTCGGGTGCAACTAATTTCGTATTTGTCCGAAATTTTTGATCAGCCTCCCTCATTCCTGTAGCGGCATTATCCCATCTTAATGTTGAGACAAAAGTAAAACGTTTCTCATAATCCTCTAAAGGTTGTTCACTGTATAAAGCGTATAAATAGATCAAAATTAAAAAAGTTCCGCATAGATAGATCAACCATTTTACGTTTTTTGCCAATTTCATAATACTTCTCACTTTCAAATTTTTAGACTTGTTTTAATAATTAGAGTACACATCCTTGCGGAGCATTTTATATCATAGGAAAAACTTTCTTACTTTAATGTAACAAAATCTTTCCTATAATATAAAAATATCTCCAGCCATAATAAAATGGCTGGAGATAAAAAATCTTACTTTTTTATTGAACTTCTAAAAGTCATTTTGGTTTTTCTTATTTATTGTTCAGAGCTGCCTGTGCTGCTGCCAGTCTAGCGATCGGCACACGATATGGTGAGCAGGATACATAGCTCAGACCAATCTTATGGCAGAACTCTACAGAAGATGGATCTCCGCCATGTTCTCCACAGATACCCAGTTTGATGCCTGGACGGGTAGCGCGACCTTTCTTTACTGCCATCTGTACTAACTGTCCTACACCTTCCTGGTCTAATTTTGCAAATGGATCAGATTCGTAAATCTTAGCTTTGTAATAAGCATCCAGGAATTTACCAGCGTCATCACGTGAGAATCCGAATGTCATCTGTGTTAAATCATTTGTACCGAATGAGAAGAATTCTGCTTCTTCTGCAATCTTATCTGCTGTCAGAGCTGCTCTTGGGATCTCGATCATAGTACCGATACGATACTGCATATCAGATCCTTTTTCATCTTTTACCTGTTCAGCAGTAGCAACTACGATGTCTTTTACATATTTTAACTCTTTTACTTCGCCAACTAACGGAATCATGATTTCCGGAACAATACGATATCCTTTTTCTCTGGATACTTCGATTGCTGCTTCCATAACGGCTCTTGTCTGCATTCTTGCAATTTCTGGATATGTCACTGCAAGACGGCATCCTCTGTGACCCATCATTGGGTTGAACTCATGAAGTTCATCACAACGTTTCTGAACTTCTTCCGGTGTCAGTCCCATATCTTCAGCTAAAGCTTTGATATCTTCTGGATCTGTAGGAACGAACTCATGCAGAGGCGGATCCAGATAACGAACTGTCATTGGTTTTCCTTCCAGAACTTCATACATTGCTTTGAAGTCTGCTTTCTGGAATGGGATCAGTTCATTTAAAGCTGCTTCTCTTTCTTCTGCTGTATCGGAAAGAATCATCTTTCTGATCTTCGGAATTCTGTCTTCATTAAAGAACATATGCTCTGTACGGCAAAGACCGATACCTTCTGCTCCTAATTTTACAGCGTTTAATGTATCTGCAGGAGTATCTGCATTTGTTCTTACTTTCAAAGTTCTAAACTTATCTGCCCATCTCATCAGTCTTCCAAAGTTTCCGCCAATAGAAGCTTCCTGAGTCTTAATGTCGCCTTTATAAATCTTACCTGTAGATCCGTCTAAGGAAATGTAGTCTCCCTCGTGGAATGTATATCCGCCAAGTTCAAATACTTTCGCTTCTTCATCAATCTTAATATCGCCGCATCCGGATACACAGCATGTTCCCATACCACGAGCAACTACAGCTGCGTGAGATGTCATACCGCCGCGTACTGTCAGAATACCTTCTGATGCATGCATACCTTCGATATCTTCCGGAGATGTCTCCAGACGAACCAGGATGACTCTCTCTCCTCGTTCTTTTGCTGCTTTTGCATCTTCTGCTGAGAAATAAACTTTACCAGCTGCTGCTCCTGGAGATGCCGGCAGAGCAGAACCGATTACTTCACCAGCTTTTAATGCTTCTGCATCAAAGGTCGGATGCAGTAACTGATCAAGAGATTTTGCTTCAATACGGCAAACAGCTTCTTCTCTTGTGATCTTTCCTTCATCTCCTAAATCACAAGCAATCTGTAAAGCTGCCTGAGCTGTTCTCTTTCCGTTACGTGTCTGTAAGAAGTA
>CALWCS010000125.1 GCA_944376425.1 uncultured Lachnospiraceae bacterium
ACGAATAAGAACCGGTGCGCTCTTATTCCGACAGCAAGACTGCGTTTTTCATTCCCGACAAAGCAATTTGAAAGGAGTTAAAAATGCAATCGAACTGTTCGAGAAAAGAAAGGATAACCGTCCGTGAAGAACTCATAGGCGGCAAAAGATATATCGTTGTCAGTCATTATGCAGGCAAGAAGGATTTCAAAAAAATCATCTGCGAGTACGCTTTCAGACAAACGCTTGCGGAAACGGATTCGAAAAACTTGTCATTGGCGGCAAAGAAACAGTCACGGGCAAACCGCAAGAGGTACATATCTATTACAAGATAGACATCGACAGCATTTTGTAGCCCGCACACCCAACAACCCTCCAAACAGCTTTATGTCCATTTTGTTGTTTGGAAGGCATGAACCAATACTACAGTGCGGAATGTTTTTATGGACATAATATCTCAAAAAAAGAAGGAGGACACATCTCCTCCTTTTTATATTTGCAACATCATCCAAAAGCATTCTCTACTTCTTTTCAACATCGACACTCGCATTTATTAAAGACGTCATAATGTCATAAAACACTTTTCCGCTTGCTTCAACCAATTTAATCGGAACGGCATTCCCTATTTCAAGCGCTGCTTTAGTAAGATTCTCTCCGAAAACATAATCGTCTGGAAACGTTTGAATCCTTGCCGCTTCTCGAACTGAAATTGCTCTGTCTTCAAACGGATGTCCAAATCTTCCTTTTGAATAACTTAAGCATCCGCCGGTCATAGTAGGGGCAGGCTTATCGGGATCCATGATGCCGTAAACGTCGTTGTGACCCGAATACGTTTTATGACAATTTAATACCAATTCCGGCGGCAAAGCCAATCGAGAGCCGCCATTTGCACGAATAATTTTCATGCGACGCAAATTTTTTTCTGAAAGATTCGCGCACGCATGATTCTTTATCTTATCATCACTATAACGTTCGCCTGCTTTTAGAGCGGGAAGCCCTTGAAAAGTCTCCCTTACCGTAACCCACTTTTTCTTACCATTTGTGCCGTCTTGAC
This sequence comes from uncultured Lachnospiraceae bacterium, assembly GCA_944376425.1. Taxonomy (GTDB): domain Bacteria; phylum Bacillota; class Clostridia; order Lachnospirales; family Lachnospiraceae; genus JAGZHZ01. Next base: position 1,034 of record CALWCS010000125.1, read on the forward strand.
TATGTGTTTCAATCGGTAATGTTAGATTCAACCCAAGTTTACACATGATTTGAAATATATCTCTTCTAACAGCGTGTAAAACAAAGCGTTTTCTGGTTTGCGGGACACCATAATTCGCAGCATTGACCACACCGTAAACAACCTCATATTGTTGATTAAGCGGTGCATTCCGGTTATCCAAATCAGTCAAAAACTCATTTAGGATTTTACCGCCATACGAAGACTTGATGCCGGGAACATTTTCCATAAGAACGAAAGGCGGAAAAATTTCTTGAATTATTCTTTTGAACTGCATTAACAGCTTTTTTACTTCATCGATCTTTCCCTCATCCAAGTTATGGATACGATTTTGCATGGAAAACTTTTGGCAGGGAGGGCAACCTGCCAAAAGGTATAATTCATTCCTTTTTATACCGGCAGCTTCCAATAATTTATCCCCGGATACATTACAAATATCATCCTGAATAACATTAACGTCTTTCAACAGATGATATCCTTTATAAGCCTTTACCGCCGCATCGTCAATTTCCAACGCACACGATAATTTAAACCCTGCGTGCGTAAGCCCGATGGATACACCGCCCCCGCCGGAAAACAAATCTATTGCTTTAATCATCATCTTCTTCCACCGCAGCCACACTCTGTTCACCGTTAGGCGTATTAATTTTAGGCGGACGAGTCCTGGCTTTAAAATTATCACGGCGTTGCGCACACAATGCTTTATAATCACATTTTGCACAACTGCCGGGGCATGCTCGTTGCGGAAAATCTGATGCCATAATGCCGCTAACCGCCCATTCTATTGCCTTTATAGCATTATCTACATCTTTATCCTCAACAGGTATTTTAATTCGTTTATTATCTTTTAGCGTATGTATATAGCCAGTCTGCACATTCTCGCCCATGATCTCCTTTGCCGCCTTAGAATATAGCTGTACTTGAATAGACATATCACGCCAATCATAATCTTCACACTTTTCAGGTGCTTCCATAGTTTTAAAATCAATAACGTCGGCCGATTTGATCCCGCTTTTTGTATCCTCTTTGAGCAACAGATCAATCGCACCAGTAATCAACGCACCATCAACAGAAAGTTCGAACCTAGCTTCATCTTGTCTAATGCGAATAAAGTCATTTGAATATTGCTTAACATATCCTTTTAAACTTCTTTTTAAAAGATCTTTCGCTCGCTCATACGACCCGGGTCTGTTTTCCGGGTCATTGCTAGGGAAAACATGTTTAAGCATGAATGTGGAATCCACAATAGAGTCTATTTCATTATCGGAAGGCACACGATCTTTAAATAATTGATGTAATTTTTCTAATGTAGTATGACTTGTTTTACCAAAGCCGAACAATTCGGGAACAGGTGTATTATAACCATATATGGTTGAAAGCTTGTACGAATAAGGACACCGCAAATACCTTTTGACGGAAGAATAGTCTGTAGGAAAATCACTTTCGTCAAACTTAGGTTTCGATGGTATTTTCATATCCAGATCATCAAAATTAAAATCCGTCCTCATCAACGAGTTATTCAATGCAAGCATAAATGAGGACTGCCTTTTTTCTCTCTTCAAGTCAGGGTGTATAGCGCTACCGCTTACATATAATAACCTTTCTGCACGTGTTATCGCAGTATAAAACAACCTTGCCTCATCTTCTATCCTGTTACCGTATGCTCCGCGCGAAAAGGCGTCGGCCATTAAATCGGCCGGTAAATCGCCATTATATTGTGAAGTTCTTCCAGGAAAACGCTGATTTACCATGTCTGCCACAAATACTACGGGAAACTCTAACCCTTTTACTTTATGTATAGTAGAAATATTTACAGCATTTTCTTTAGTCAAATAATCTATCTGCTCCAATTCATAGGCATTCTTTGCTATGTTTTGGAAGTAATTGAGCATATCGCGATATCTTGCGGCACTATCTATGCTGATATAAATTTGTTCGACATCAAGAATAATTTTGCTGAACAAACCTAAATCGCGCAAAGCAGTTTCATTAGTCAATGACCGCACAGACAATGCATCGCACAATTCATACAGGAGTGCTTGAGGATATAACTTGCGACGGACACCAGTATCGGGAGAATAAATTTTATTATGCCAATCCTGCAAAACGTTAAGATATTTTTGTTTATCCGCATCTGAAAACACCTTGATTATTTTATCGTCATACAGATGCACTGCGGCATTACGATCGTTATCATTATCACGCAATAATTCCATTATATCGAGAATACATTGCGCATACGGTCTATCAAAAATGCCTCCTTCGCTAGATGTTTTATACGGAATACCCCTTTTACGAAGCGCCTCTATGAATTGAACATCTCTATTTTCGCCTTTTGAACTATGTATTCCTCTTAATAAAATGGCAAAATCGCTATAGGCTAATCCACGCCTCGACTTTTCCGTTCCATCTGGATTATACTCTACATACGTAGTTCCAATAAGAGATTGTATCCTTTCGGCTATCCAATCTGCTTCCTCTTCTCGTGTCTTAAACCACAACTTTCTAAGATCCTGTATATTGCCATCACTATGAAACTTAATATCTTTAGGAAGACGCTTATAGGCAAGATACTGTTTGGCAAAATTATTAGCTGTTTCTACTATTGCACTAGTACTTCTAAAATTTACAAGCAACTTATGAACAGAAACATTGCTATATCTATCTTGAAAAGTAATTATGTTTTGTACGTTAGCGCCACGCCAACCATAAATAGATTGATCGTCATCACCGACAACAAATAACATATTAAGAAAAGATGAAAGAATTTTTATAAATTCTTCTTGAATTGGATTAATATCTTGATATTCATCAACAAATAGATACTTGTACTTTCCTATACAAGTATTTTCTTTTTTTGCAATTTTTTTTAGCTCTTCGGTGGCAAGTTTGATCGCATACGAAAAATCCATATATCCGTCTTTATGTAAAGTCTCGGCTAGATTTTTAAGTTGTCTACCAAGCATTGGATCACGTTTTTCTATATCATCTAATGAAATATTTTCATTATTTGCCGTTTGCCACGAAAAAGCTAAACTTTTAATGCTATTAAAATAACCCTGTCCGTGATTAATTCCCACCTTCGAGCCGCGAGACATAATAAACAAAATTAGCCCGTTTTGATCTAAAATGTCGTATTGACGATAAGACGCATCAATATCGCCGAGCAGTTTTTGACAAAACGCATCTAATGTTCCGATGAACATTGCACCTATATAGTTTTCAGGCAAGCCCATTTTAATTAGCGCATCGGCAACCCTGCGCTTTATAGACTCTGCGGCCTTTTCGGTAAAAGTAAATGCAATTATGCTTTCCGGAGCTTCGCCTTGTGCTATAAGATGGGCGATTTTATACGCTAGCGTTCTGGATTTGCCAGATCCGGCACAAGCAAGGCATAGAATATTTTTAGAATTGTCAACTACGGCATTGTATTGATCCTGCGTTAAGTTATCTTTTAAAATCTGTAAAAAGTTAGGTGACATTAATGTTTTCTCTCCCAAAGTATTTTATTCTATTCCTGTATGCCTTTTCTATCTTGTCGGCACAAACCTTCAAGTCTTTTTTTATCTCGAAATCCCAAAATCTGAGAACAAGCCAACCCTGTTCTACCAAATTTTGCGTAACAGCGAAATCCCTCTCCATATTGCGCTCGATTTTTGGTATCCAAAATTCTTGATGGCTCTTAAAATCCTTTTTACGATGTTCCCAATCATAGCCGTGCCACATTTTCCCATCCACAAACACAGCGATTTGAGCGCGTAAAAATACTATATCCGGTTTACCTTCCAACAATTTATAATTTTTACGATAACGCAAACCGCGCCGCCATAACTCTTTTCGCAATATCAGTTCAGGTTTTGTGTCCTTACACTTATTGCTTCGCATATTGCGCGAAATTTGTTCCTGCGTATTTGACATATAAAAATTCACTCATCTTGTCATTATTTTTTATGATAGTTTCGTTATTCGCTGAAAAACCCTTTTATACTACCATCCATATTTCCTATTACAAGCGTTCTGTCAAGCAAAACATTCGAATATTCGCAACAGGTTTCCGGCAATAACGCACATGCGTGGCATGCAGCGTAATTAAGAGCGTCTATCCCTTGTCCTTCGCTGAAACTGCAAACGGGATCGTTTGCACAGAACCTTGCACTTTCTATTGCGTGCTTAAATATGTTCGGCAAGCAATCCGGATACCCTTGACGCACCAATCCGCCCAAAGTTCCTTCTGCATCGCCTCCCGTCGTATAAATCAAAATGCCGCACATGTCTTCCTCGGCAGCGGAGCCGAAATAAATCCTTTCACGAATCGAAGCAGTAGGGTATCCGCAATAGAAGCTTAACTCTTTAATTAGCAAATGTGCCAAGGTATGAATAAATACGAATTCGGAAGTCACCTGCATTTTATGGTTCTTTCCATAAAATGAGGTCGCATATTTGGTATTTAACGTTGCCTCACGATTTTTTGTGACCTCAGTATCGAAAAAACTTTCAAGTTGCGTTTTATCGAACTCAATAAAGATCCCTTCACCCCTTGATACGGATGCAGGATAATAGTCTGTCCGAGCTTGCTTGATCGATACGAAGTGCTCATCCTCTGCGGCGTTCAACGCATTTGTCGGGTCAATGCGAGAAAAACCGAGCAAAGCAG
>CALWCS010000126.1 GCA_944376425.1 uncultured Lachnospiraceae bacterium
ATCGTCTGGCAACAAAAAAAATTGCAGAAAAAATAGCAGATGGTCTAAAAAAAATGAAGATAGGAGAATTGATTGCAACAGAAGGAAGCAGAATAATTAAAGACAAGATTGCCGGGACATTTTTGAATATGATGGTCAATGATACTCTGATTCAAAGCATCATAAAACCGATAGGAGCAGAGGCGGAGAAATATCTGGAAGAACATGGAGAGGAAAAGATAGAGCCGGTTGTCGCTGAAGAGTTAAATCAGATAGAACAAAAAAAAGTAGAAGAACTTTTGGAAGACTGTGGAACGAATATAGATCAGATTGGAACAGCACTGCAAAAAGGATATGAAGAAATCATCCAAAGAAAAGGAAAAGAATTCATTGACAGCATCCATATTTCTGAGATTGTCAAAACAAAAATACAGGAAATGGACGTACTGGAAGTAGAAGAATTGCTGCTCTCGATTATGAAAAAAGAACTTAACGCAGTTGTTAATCTTGGAGCGGTGATCGGATTTGTGATCGGCTGCGTCAATCTTTTATTTTGATAAAAAATTGGAATGATGAAAAGGAAGGGTACAACAATGAGATTGTATGAAAGGAATCCGTATCAGAAAAAATTTCATGGAACAGTACTGAGTTGCGAAAAAGATCAAAAAGGATATAAAATTGTGATGGATCAGACTTGTTTTTATCCAGAAGGCGGAGGACAGCCTGCCGATCACGGAACATTAAACGAGGCAAAGGTACTGGATGTACAAGAAGAAAACGGACAAATTATACATTGGACAGATTCACCGCTTCCGGCAGGAAGTCAGGCAGAAGGTCAGATTGATTGGGAGAGACGCTTTTATTTTATGCAGAACCATACAGGAGAGCATTTGGTCTCAGGGTTAATTCATAAAAAATATGGATATGAAAATGTAGGATTTCATATGAATGAAGAAATGATTACCATCGATGTAGGAGGAGTTCTCTCACAAGGGCAGTTGGATGAGATTGAAAAAGAAGCGAATGAAAAGATTGCACAGAACATAGAGGTTGAGATTTTGTATCCGTCTGAAGAAGAAAGAGAAAGACTTGACTACAGAAGCAAAAAGGAAATTGAAGGTCAGATCAGAATTATTCGAATTCCAGAGTGTGATACATGTGCATGCTGCGGAACTCATGTAAAAAATACGCTGGAAATCGGAATGATCAAGTTTTTGACAATGCAGCATTATAAAGCAGGAGTCAGAGTGACTATGATCTGCGGGAAGGGTGCCTTTCAAGACTATAAAAAAAAGCACAAAAGTGTGATGGAAATTTCGAGACTTCTTTCTGCAAAGCCAGAAGAAGTAGAGATAGCAGTCAAACGGCTGAAAGAAGAAAATCAAAATCTGAAACAAAAAGCGGGAAAATTAAAACAATTGTTTTTGGAGGCAAAATTGGAGGGAATCCAAGAAGGACAGAAGACTATTTTTCTATATGAAGAAAATTTAGAGGCAGGAGACTTACGCCATATGATGAATGCTCTGACAGAAAAAGGAGAGTATGTGATGGTGATCGTACCGGGAAAGGATTCTGTTTTTAGCTATGCAGCGGCAGGAAAGAAGATGGACAGCAGAGAATTTTGCAAAGCGTTTGCAAGGGAACTTGACGGAAAAGGGGGAGGCTCTGCACAGATGGTTCAAGGAACAGTGAAAGGAACGCAAGAAGAGATAAAAAAGGTATTTCTAAAAACGGTGGAGGAGAATTAATGTTAAGAATAGGGTGTCATCTTTCCAGCTCAAAAGGATGGGAAGCAATGGGACAGGATGCGCTGAAAATCGGCGCAGACACTTTTCAGTTTTTTACAAGAAATCCCAGAGGAAGTAAAGCAAAGGCATTAAATCTGGAAGATTTAGAAAATTTAAAAAGACTGATGGCGAAAAATGGATTTGCGCGTATTGTAGCTCATGCGCCATATACGTTAAATGCCTGCTCCGCAGACGAACGGGTCAGAGAGTTTGCAAGAGAGACGATGCAAGATGACTTAAAACGGATGGAATATCTCCCCGGAAATTACTATAATTTTCATCCGGGAAGTCATGTAAAACAAGGAGTGGAAAAAGGAGTAAGGCAGATTGCAGAGTTGCTCAATGAGATTTTACAGGAAGATCAAAAAACAACCGTACTTCTTGAAACAATGGCTGGAAAAGGAACAGAAATAGGAAGAACTTTCGAAGAAATAGCGGAAATTTTATCACAGATAAAACTTTCCGATAAAGTGGGAGTTTGTATGGACACCTGTCATGTCCATGATGCAGGATATGATATTGTGAATCATCTTGACGAGACAGTATCAGAATTTGATCGTATCATCGGTTTGAAACGTCTGAAGGTGATTCATTTAAATGACAGTAAAAATCCATCTGGCAGCCATAAAGACCGTCATGAAAAAATAGGAGAAGGCTGGATTGGACTAGAAGCGATCAAGCAAATTATATGCCATCCGGCTTTTGAAAATCTGCCGTTTATCTTGGAAACACCAAATCAACTGGATGGATATGAAAAAGAAATCCGTTTGCTGAGAGGTATAAAATGATAGAAAAGTTAGTGCATATATTGATTCATGACGCACAAAATGTAAATGATCCGAAAGTACGTCAAAAATACGGCATTTTGAGTGGAAGTGTGGGGATCTTTTGCAATTTAATCCTATTTTTTGCAAAATTGCTTTCAGGAATTGCTTCAGGTGCTATTTCGATTATTGCAGATGCTTTCAATAATCTTTCGGATGCAGGATCATCGATTATTACATTAGTCGGTTTTTATATGGCGGGAAAACCGGCTGATAAAGATCATCCATTTGGACACGGAAGAATTGAATATCTGTCGGGACTGATTATATCAGTGATTATTTTATTGGTAGGCGCTGAACTGTTAAAAAATTCAATCGAAAAAATATTGGATCCGGAAGAGATCAGCAGCAGCGCCGTGACGGTAGTAATCTTAATAGGTTCTGTTTTGATGAAATTTTGGATGGCATGGTTTAACAGAAAGCTGGGAGAGAAAATACAGTCTGCTGCAATGAAAGCGACAGCGGCAGACAGTTTAAATGATTGTATTGCAACAGCAGTTGTTCTGCTTGGAGTATTGGTAAATGCTTTTACAGGATATAATATCGACGGAATTGCCGGAATCGCAGTGGCATGCTTTATTTTAAAAGCAGGGTACGATGCTGCAAAAGATACGCTTCAGCCTCTTCTCGGGCAAAAACCGGATCCGGAATTGGTAAAAGAAATTGAAAAACTGGTACTGTCCTATAAAGAAATAAGCGGAGTACATGATTTGATTATTCATGATTATGGACCGGGACGCTTAATTATTTCGCTGCATGCGGAAATTTCCGATCATATGGATATTAATCAGGCACATGATGTGATTGATACGATTGAAAAAGAACTGCATCAAAAGTTTGGATGCGAAGCGACCATTCATATGGATCCAATTGCCGTTGACGATAAAAAAACTCTCGAGATTCGTGAAAAGATAAAAGAGAAAGTAAAAGAAATTCATCCCGAGATTACGATTCACGATTTTCGGATGGTAAAGGGAAGCGTAGAATCTAATCTGATTTTTGACGTTCTCATTCCAGATGAATTAGAGATTCCGAAACAGGAAATTGAGGAAATGGTAAAACAAAAAGTAAGAGAGATTAATTCAGCTTATCATGCGGTGATTCATGTAGAAAAAGGATACATATAAGAAAATATTGGCAGATACAAAAGAAGAAAATGCTGGATTTTTTTGAAATATTGTGTATAATAAAAATATAAATAAAATATTTACTTGACAAAAAGAAAAAGAAGAGTTATAGTATAGCTGTCAATAAGAAGTTCCGGTTGCTGACGGATAATTGTAGAGTACTACAGTGTGATCGGAATTAAACAGGGTCGACCGTCTGGACAGCATTAGCAGAGTAGATGTTGTCCTTTTTTATTTAAATCCAAGAGATAAAAAATAAGACAGAAGGTCCGCTGTTTCTTTATCAGGTAAATAAAATAATTGTTATAAAGTAGAGTAGATATTGTGCGTAAAGTGTCACAGAAGAGGAAGAATTTTTGTGAACGAAGGAATATCCGCGTCATGGTATCGCTTCCGCTACTGCGCTAAGAGGTAAAGTCGTATTTTTCTTTGCGCAGTTTTTTGTTACCATTTTTTTGGAAAAACTGCCAGAAAATATGCAAATAAAAAGAAAAAAATTGTTATAAAAGACGAAGAATGTAAAAAACTGCAAAAAAGCAGTGAAAAATAGAAAGGAGATTTTTTAGTATGGGTTACAAATCAGACATTGAAATTGCACAGGAGACACCGATGCTTCCGATCACAGAAATTGCAAAGAAAGCGGGAATCGATGAGAAATATTTAGAGCAGTATGGAAAATACAAAGCAAAAATCGATTATAACTTATTAAGAGAAACGGAAGGAAAAGACGGAAAATTAGTTCTGGTAACAGCGATCAACCCGA
>CALWCS010000127.1 GCA_944376425.1 uncultured Lachnospiraceae bacterium
CTCCTTCCTCATCTTCTTTGAAATATCTTACCCGCTCTGCAAGCACTTCATATGTAATATCGTCCGGATCCGTACAGGAAAAGTCATGCATGAGGATCCCCAACGGGGATTTATCTCGATAGGCTCCGTTTACATATATGATATGCGCTTCGTCCTGGAATTTCTTTCCTGTCTCCTCCACCACTCTGTTGATATGGTAAATCGGAAGTCCGTCTCATATCACATCCCGCTCCGTGATGAAGATCACATAAGTCTCGGCGAGATTTTCAAGTTTATCTCCCGGTTCCGTCACATTGGCATCGATCAGGCTGCTGTGGTACCTCGCTCTTTTGGCACCGGCACCCCGATCCGCCCTCTGTATCTCAATATTATACTGCTTTCCCACATGATCGGTAGCATAAATATCAAGAATAATCGATCTGCCCTGAAGGTTCTTTATAAGATGCTGGGTTTCAACCTTTTCTACCTTAAGGTCATCCCTTCCAAGCACGATATGCAGAACCAGTTCTGTGCATTCAATATTGTTTTCAAAGCACTTTGACATAAAGTCATCGTCCATCAGGCGCAATCCGCGAAGTCGCTGCAGATCCTGCTGATTATATTTTTCATTCCATTCCTTATCCATATCTGCACTCCCTCTCGCCTGCATATGATAGAAGTGTATAAAACCCCTATCATAATTAAATCTTACCACAGGCCTGCTTTCGTTTCAAGATACATGTCAAATTGAGGTGAAGTACGGAATTTTTCAATTTTTCTGACACAAAAGCATCCGCCTTTCTGACGGATACCTTATATCATCTCTATCATCATTTTTCCCCATATGCAGTAATTTTGTTGAAACTAATTTGCAAAAAGTATATAATGAAAAAGTGAATGACCCATTGAAAGCAAGCTGCAAAAGCCCCAAAAATCAATAGATGATTTTTTCAAAAAGACATCCGTTTGTCCGCCTCGTCCTATATAATCAGGCTATGATTAAGTGAAAATGAATTGAGGTAATTTAATGGAAAACACAAAACAAGAGCGTTTGTTAGAAATCTTTTTCCGTGCTTTACGCGGCGAGGGTCTTTCTGTTCAGAAACTGGCTGATGAATATGAAGTATCTACCAAAAGTATTGGACGTAATATCAGCGATTTAAAAACATTCCTGGCAGAGCACAGAGAATTAGTTGGAAACACGGAACTGAAATACTCGAATCAGGATAAAAACTATCACCTGTATATGGACGAATTTTTAACAGCTGCCGAGTTGTTTGCTCTGACTGAAGTGATCATTGGAGCAAGAGCGTTTTCCAGAGAAGAACTGCTGACGCTTACAAACAAACTCAAAAGATTCACGACTGCAGCAGATCGTCAAATACTCAATGACTTAATTCGCAAGGAGTTATATCACTATACGGAAATTCGGCACGACTGTGACAGTGTTCAGCAAATGCTTTGGAAGCTTGCGATTTGTATCACCGAAAAAAGAGAGATCACAATAGAATATTATCGAGCGGATCGTACACGAAAAGCCCGCCGCATCCGTCCTGCCTCAGTAATGTTTACCGACAATTTCTTCTACCTTATCGCATTCAATACAGAGGGCACGCAAGACAAGCCACTTTACTTCCGTATTGACAGAATCAAGTACATAACTGAGCATCGCAGAAAATTTACCCTTGACGATGCGCCAGACTTTGATGAGGGACTTCTCCGGCAGCGCAGTTTATTCATGTGGCCTGGAAAACTCAGAACTATCCGGTTTGAATTTACGGGTTCTGCCATCCAGGCAGTGCTTGATAAACTTCCTACCGCTAAAGTGATTGAGCGAAACGGCCGAACCTATACAGTGGAAGCAGATGTTTATGGCGATGGTATCAAGATGTGGCTTTTAAGCCAAGGCCGCCGTATTAAAGTGATCGCTCCTGAGGATTTTGCAGAGGAAATGAAGATGGAAATCTCAAAAATGAACGCAAACTATATGGAAAGTAAATAAACAGATCAAGCAGTCCCAATAGATACTGTCGTGGCAGGCACAGCTGCAATTCGACAGGAAAGGCAAAGGTATATGATGTGAACCAACAAAATATTTTTGCAAGCACACAGATTATTGCATTTAATCCCATCTTAAAAGAAACTGCTGATACACGGATTCAATACTTTATGTATCTCCGAAAGTTGATTCGATTGGTAAGATGGGATAAGCGGAAATACACAAGAGCCCAGATGAGATTTTATAAAGGCATTTTATGTGATGGACAAAAGGTGCCTGTACACACCAGTTCCGCCTCATTTGATCCTCGCTTTTGCTGTCTGCTGCCTTATGACTTAGCGGCAATGCTTGCTTTTCATTCAAAGGTTGTCAATTCAGAAAAAGCGAAGATCATCATCAACAAGATTATTTCCGATTTTCACTTACCGAAAGAACGCGCAGCGTTTTTTCTTTTGGAATTTGAGGCTTCCCTTGGCAGCCTGCCGGCATGGGAGGAGGTACTCAGGAGTAATTTAACAAAGGGGTTCAAACGCTATTTGAAACTGGTCAAAGAAAACATCAGCTTTATAAAAGCGAGACCCTACAATATTTTGATTACGGCAACCATGAGTGCCGGTAAATCAACCCTTATCAATGCGCTGGTTGGCAAGGATATCAGTTTAATGCAGAACATGGCCTGTACCAGTAAAATACACACCATCATTTCAAAGCCTTTTGAGGATGGAGTATCCAGCGAATATGACCATGATCTTTCTATGGACGCATCAAAGGAAGACCTATTAAGTGATAACGAGAACAATATGTCCCACAAAATAGCTGTTGGTACATATTTCAATGGAGGGCTTAGCGGAAAACGGATCATTCTCCTTGACTCTCCTGGAGTAAACTCGAGCGAAAACGCAGAGCACGCCGAGATTAGCCAACAAATAATCAAAGCGAAAAAATATCAGCTGATGATTTATGTGCTCAACGCTACACAGCTTGGGACTACCGATGAAGAACATCACCTCGAAATAGTCAGGCAAAGTCTTGGGCGATCCAACATTATTTTTGTAATGAACAAAGCGGATAAGCTGATTTCTGAGGAAGACAACTTTCTTGATTCCATTGATAGCCAAAGAAAGTTCCTTATTTCTAAAGGCTTCAAAAAACCGCTTATTTGCCCTATTTCCTGCCGTGCGGCGTATTTGGTTAAAAAAAGCCGGTTGGAAGGGCTGAGCAGAATCGAGCGCAGCGAGATAGAGAATTTTATGGACAAATTTGAGGAGCAGCGTTTGGCTGACTATTATGAAGAAGTTCTTGATTGTCCGCATCTCTCAGCAAATAATGAAGAAGATGCACTGTTTATAAACTGCGGATTCGCACACTTCGAAAAAATGATTGCGGATCTATACGAAGGAGGTAAGGCAGATGGCACAGATATATGTTAAATACAATCCGTACCGGCTTGAAACAACTATAAAAGTAAACGGCAGCGACGTAACTGCTGACAGTAGTCTCTACAAAGTCACGAAGGGAAAACGGCTTCAGGAATGGATTGGCGAATTTCCCAAAATGCTTCGCGAAGAACTGAATACCCTGGAGTTTTCCCTGGAATACTGCGGCATGGATTTGGATTGGGATGATTTTAGAGACGCATTTGAACAGGCTCAAAGAAAAGGTCTTGTCAGAGTATCTGACATACAATATACCCCAGGCAAAAGCGACGATGCCATCAACGAAAAGATTGTCAAGGTTTTTCAGGATCTTCAGGAGGGACCTATTGACGACTTTCGTGATGCCAAATTGACCAAAGCTTTTGAAAATATCAATAACTCTATTTTCCCAGTGAATGTAATCGCGACCATGAGTTCCGGCAAGTCCACGCTTATCAACGCACTGCTTGGCAGAAACCTTATGCCTTCGAAAAACGAGGCGTGTACCGCTACGATCACCGAAATTTTGGATATGGATGCTCCTTCTTTTTCCGCAGTTGTATACGGCGAAGATGGCGTTATTCTTCAGGAAGTGCCTCAGCTCACTTATGAGATTATGAATGAGCTGAACGACGACGCAAATGTTTACCGCATCTCTGCTGAAGGAGATATTCCTTTTCTTGATTCCAAGAGTACAGCGCTCATGCTTGTAGACACTCCAGGTCCTAATAACGCGCAGAACCAGGCTCATAAAAACACAACTTACAGAGCCATCAATAACGATTCCAACAACCTTATTCTGTATGTGCTGAATGGCACGCAGTTAAGTACAAATGACGACGCCGCTCTGCTCCACTATGTCGCCGAACAAATCAAAAAAGGCGGCAAGCAGGTTCGAGACCGTTTTCTGTTCGTCATCAACAAAATGGATGATTTTAATCCTGAAACAGAAAGCATCGAAAAGGCTGTTCTTTCCGCTAAAAGATACCTGGCTTCGTTTGATATTGAAGATCCTCAGATATTCCCCTGCTCGGCATTTGCTGCTCTTCAGCTGAAAACAGAACTTGCCGATATCGATATTGACAATCTTACACGCAGTGAGAAAAAACAATTATCTGTATCTGCAAGAGATGCCATTAGCATGGTTGAAAAACTCCTTGATTTTGAATCTATGCACCTGGAAAAATACTCGACGCTTTCTCCGAGTGCTCAGCAGGAACTTAACTCTCAATTAAGTCAGGCAATTGCAGCGGATGACACCAAGGCTCAGGCACTGATTTATTCCGGTATCTACTCTATCGAAGCCGCCATTACCGCTTATGTCAAAAAGTATGCTAAAACAAAAAAAATCAAGGATTTAGTCGAATCTTTCCAAGAAGTCCTCGAAAGCAGCGAGGTCCTGGTAAAGGCAAAAACCCGTGTCGCAACGGATGAAAAAGCTGCAAGGGCTTGTGCTGAGCGGGCTGCCGCTATAAGGCAAAAAATCGCGGATGGCAAAGAGGCGGAAACTTTCAAACAGAAAATTTCCGCACTTGATCCTATGCCCATAATCAACGAAAAGGCCGAACAGTTAAAACAGAATGCTACGGTAAAAACAAATAAAATTTTCAGACCATATGGAGAAACCTTGACCAGCCGCGACGAAGCGAAACGGCTTGTCAGCCAGTTCAGTACATTTAGTTCGGATGCAATGGCAGAGCTGACTGCGGAATTGGAAAGTGTCATTAACAGTGAAATTGTCAGCACCGGCGAACGTTTACTTATGGAATATCAGGAAAAACTCTCTAACTTTGATGAATCTTCTGCCGACGAACACCTTGACTTCCAGACTGTGGATTTAATCAAAGGTGCATTGAAAACCATGCGAGAGACTGCTGAAAGCTGGACATCGGATGATTTCGCAGCAGAAACCGTAGAAGATATTGGCGAAACAACTTATGAGGAAAGAACTTATTACGAGAAGGTTGGTCAGGAAGAAGAAGAAATTGTTGTCGGCTCTCACAAGGTAAAAATCGGCACAAAAAAAGTAAAGGTTGGTTCCCATCGGGAAAAGGTTGGTACCAGACGGGTGAAGAAGCCCGGATTCTTCTCTGCTATCGCAAGACTCTTCGGCGGCGGCTATACAACGGAAGATGTTTATGAAACGGTTGACGATTACAAGGATGAAGATGTTTATAAAGACGTCCTTGAATACAAGAAGATTATGCGGGATGTGTTTAAAGAACGGACTGAACAGATTGAGAAGTTCAGTGTCTCTACTGCCTCAATCCAGCAGGTGCTCATTGCCAAAATGCGCCGCAATCTGGACGAAGGAACCGAACGTGCACTGGGGTTTGCGGAGGAACAGGTTGAAGCGATAAAGACACAATTTTCCCGTATTTTTGCCGAATTGGATGAAATTATCGCAGCGAAATACGCGGAACTTGAAAAGTGTGCTACTGACGAATCTGAAAAGAGAGAGACACTTCAGAGGAATCAGGATATTCTGAATTGGATTGAAACCAACATGAACGAAATCAACGCAATCCTTGATATGTAAAGGAAGAAAGGGACAAAATGAATACGGAGATTAAGAAATATGCTGACTCTGGCGATATTAAATCCTTGAAATATATCTTTGTCGACTCTCTTGATGTTGACCCCACGTTTGCGCGCTATGAGGAAGAATATAATTACTGTAAATCTGTCCCGGGACTGCTTGAAGACCATATTGAACTGACACCCTTCCGGGCAAACAAAGCCGATTGGGACGAAGCATATTGGACGAGTCTGAAAATGGATCTGATCAAAAACTTTTCGGATCGTCGAATGTCCCATATGAGGGAAGTCGCCAAAGTTTTTTTGGCTGACAAAATGCAGCGGATCCTTGCAGAACGGGCTGCCGCTGCTCCTGTTCCAGATCCATCGGCCTCCAAAGTAAAACCGGCTTCTATTCCTGTACAGCCAGCCG
The DNA here is from genome assembly GCA_944376425.1 of uncultured Lachnospiraceae bacterium. Classification (GTDB taxonomy): domain Bacteria; phylum Bacillota; class Clostridia; order Lachnospirales; family Lachnospiraceae; genus JAGZHZ01. The sequence goes on from CALWCS010000127.1 coordinate 6,344, forward strand.
GGTATGTGCCTCCCAAAGCGGCTGAACCGGTTAAACAAGTGACCTCTATGGCCGCAGAACAGGAACGGCAGCTGGAAGAGGCAAGGCGCAGACTTGAAGCTGAAAATAAAATTCAGGAAGCTCTTCAGGAACAGGCCGCTAAAGAACGGGCTGCCAGGATTGAACAGCATCGCCGGGAACAGGAACGGGATGAGGGCAGACTCTCAAAAAAAGCTATCGGGATTGCCGTGGCGGCGGTTATAGCGGCAGTTGTATTGTTCCTGCTTCTGAAATAACGCAATCCCGCAGACCTGGGAGTCAATCCTTCATTACGCCGCAAGAAAGTCCACAAAACCACTTATTCAAATCTGCTCCTGTAGATGAGAATACAAATACACACAAACTGGCAAAAGGGAACACACTTCACCAGATTCTCTCTGATTCAACCTATATTTTCAGTATCTCATCTACATTTGAAAAGCTGTACCGATATAAATTCGACTCGGTGACGAACAACGTGACAGAAGTTCGCATTTATAAGCGAGTGCAAAACGGAGACCCCCAAATGATAAATCTCTGCCAAATGCGGCACATTCCAAAAAAGGGAGTCTTAACACCATTTGACGGTACCTTATATCATGTTTACTCGCTGGTATCCAACAACTATATCTATGGATATATGCTAAGTTATGGGCAGAAGACTATATCTGAAAGAATGTACTATGCATTTGAAAAAATAAAGGGAACGGAAGGTGAATCTTGAATTGGCAAAATGGGAAAGAACACAGCTCCAGCCAGAACCTCGGCAGGCCGAAAAAGCCGAAATCGCAGAATCTGTAAAACCTGCCGCTGTCTATGCCGAGTCCCCAAGAGAGCTTAATTTTATTACACTGCAGAACAATCTGCAAAACTGTCTTTCGATTGTCGATAACGAAGTGATGAAGAATTATGTACCTGCGCTTCAAAACTGTTCTGTTATACCGGCAGACGACGCGACAATTTCTGCTCTTGAACAAATCCAATTTTTCCGAATCTCTGAACTGGTTTATCAGGAAGATGAGTTTTCTGTTCATAAACTAGCTACTATATTCCATGCGCTTTCTAATAAACCTTGTACATTGGCACTGATGATTCGAAGCAACGGACAGACAAATGACTTCTATCTTGGCGCGCGCTCCAGAGACAGCCGTTTTTCCAGCGGTACCATGCGCCAGATGCTTGAGCAAAGCCTTTTGGGGTTGTTTCCTGGCAGCAATACGGACGATTACTTTAACGAG
>CALWCS010000128.1 GCA_944376425.1 uncultured Lachnospiraceae bacterium
TTGCATTTTCTTGGAATGTTGCTGTCATTTTCTCTGTAGTGAATGGATCATCTTCCGGCTCTACCTCAAAGATCTCATAAGGATTGATCTTATTTTTTAAATCATTTTCGATCGAAGAGCGCATTTCTTCGTATTTATCTTCCAGCGATTGCAGCGATTCTTGCTGTGCCTTTGCCGAAACTTCTGCGGAAAGTCGTACCTCTTCGGCAGCCTGAGCCACCGTTTCTGCCATATTTTCAGCACCTTCTCCTGTGCTGTCCATCTGCTCTTCTACTTCCTTGGTCGACTGTGTTAATGCCTCATTTTCTTCTTCTAATCTTTTTTGTTCTTCTCCAAGCTCATTAAAAGCAACCGTTAATTCTTCCGTAGAAGCATCCAGATCTTCCAAGGATTCTCGAGACTGCGAAGCTCCTTCATCAAACTGCTGCATAGCCGCATTGACTGGGCTATATCCTGTCTCAATTGAGTCTCCAATACCTGCCAGTATCTCTGCCCTGTCCTCTTCTTCTTCAGCGACTTGTTTTGCTAATTCTGCTCTTTCTTTCTGATTTGCAGCCAACTGTTCCTCTAAAGCGGATCTTTGTTCTATAATCTCATTGATTCTGCGCTGGTTTTCCTGGACTTGCTGATAGTCCGCGCTTGCGTTGATCACGTTCCGGATTGCTTCTTCAATGTTTTCGTATTCTTTGCCATTGAGTTTTAAGGCTCCTGTCTGTTCATCAATCGACAATGCCAGATCTGGATATAATGTATTTAAGTCATTGACCAGCTGTTTCATATGGGCATTTTCTGCCACAGATCGCTCTGTATTGTCTGCCAGATTAGCTAATTCTGTCACCAGTCCGTTTGCATACTCTTTATTATCTTCGATTGCCTGACTATTGTTCTCCCAGATTTCTGTGGAACCTTCAATATCTTCCAAAAGCTCATCCGACTTTTCGGTCAGCTCATCTGCCTTTTCGATTGCTTCCTGCGTTTTATCAACCGGAAGCACAATATTATCTGCAATGAGTTTAATCGCTGCTGCCACACCGCCCAGAGCGAGAGCGATTGCAAAAAACGGATTGGAAGATACCAGTGTTGAAAGTGCTGCCTTTAATCCTCCGGCTCCTGTGATCCCTGTCGTAATCGTTCCGATTGCTCCCGAAATTTTAGAATAGATACCGGAGTTAAAAAATGCATTTGCCAGGATCGTTGTCCCAAGTCCGACAACCGCAGTTTCCACCAGGTCAAAATTTTCTGCGATAAACTCCAATCCATTCTTGGCAACAGGCAATAAGTCTTCCATACGCTCCCGAAGTTGTGTCTGGATCTGCGCTCCCAAGTCAGATATCTGGCTTCCTAGATCACTATATTTTACATCTTTTAATTCTCCCATTGCATCTTTAGTCGCATCAATTTGACCTTCTGTATTTTGCAATGCAAGAATTGCCTTTCCTCCAGTATCTTCCCACATTGTTCCGAAAAGTTCTACACCTAAACGGTTTCGTTCCAGAGGATCCTCTACATTATTTAAGGCACCAACTACCGTCTGAAATGCTTCCTGTGCAGCTTCTCCACCTTCACCGAACTTTCGTTTCATTTCGTCGGCATCCAACCCAAGATCCTCAAAAGCATTGTCCGCACTTCCATCTTTTACTTTGATGGAAAATTCATTCATAGCATCTCCGAGCAAATTGACATCCGAAATTCCCGCGTCTACACCGTTGGCAAGCCCGTTGAACATGTCTTGTGCGCTAAATCCCATATCTGCAAATTTAGGACCGAATTCCGTGATAACATCCAGAATATTTCCATTTTTATCAATTCCGGTTTGTGCGCCTTGCGCGATTAAACTAAATGCCTCTTCCGATGAGATTCCAAAGTCTTCCATTAATTCCATAACGGCATTGATAGTATCTTGATAGTCATACTTAAATACATCTCTCAGTGCAATCGCATTTTCGGATATGTTTGTCAGTTCTACTTCGTCCAGATCTCCCATACTTTGTATAGTTGTCGAAAGCACATCTGCAATATCCTCGAAACCGTCCCCGAAAGTATCTCCATTAATGGTTTCCAGTACACTGCGGTATTTTTCCATTTCCTCTGCGCTTGCGCCTGTGGATGCCTGAAGCTGCTGTGCGGCTGCATCATATTCTAATACGCTATCTGCTACAGAACTAATACTGTCTTTAATGGTATCTAATCCAGATTCAATAGCATCAGCTGCTAGACTAGCCGCCAGCATTTCTCCAAACACACTTGCGCTGTCAGCTCCATCTTCCATTACATCTGCCGTATCTTCTACTTGATCTCCAAGGTCTTCAATTTCATCAGCAATATCTTTTGTTTTTGAAGTACTGTCTTTTACTTCTTTTCCATATTCGTCAATACTTTTTGCACATTTATCTGTACTCTGGCGTGCTTCATCTAAATATTTTTCATTTTCTTCTAATTCTCTATTAAGCTTTACTTCTTCTGTTTTTGCATTATTTAATTGCGTTGTCCAGTTTTGAATCCTGTTTTGAGCCGTCTGAAGATTTTGGTTTCCCTGATCAATTGCTTTTCTTAAATCATTTAGTGTATCTTGCTGTTTTTTCAGTTCTTCCTCGGTAGCAGATCCAGAAGACTTCATTTCTTCCATTTTTTGAGAAGCTTTTTCATATTGTTGTTGTAAGGTTTTTAGTCCATCCCCTATTTGGTCATATGTTTTATTTGCATTTTCTAAACCTTTTCCCAGTTCTTCCACCTTTTCATGCTGTTTTTCTAAGGTTCTTCTGAGAATATCATTTTTAGAAGTAAGGGCTTCCAAAGAGTTTGCTTGCCCTTTAAATTGTTCTTCTGAAAGTTTCATTTCAGAATTTAACATTTTTAAACTGTTTCTTGTATTTGAAACGGACTGTCTAAATTCCTTTTCGCCGTCTAGGGCGATAATTGCCCCTATTTTATTTCCTGCCATATTACCGCCCTTTCTTAGAAGAAATGCTCAATTGAAAGTTCTTCTTCTTTTAAGCCATTTAGACTTAAAAACTCATCGTAAATGATAAAAAATTTTCTCGGAGTCATTTCGAGAATCTCTTTTTCTGTATAATTTAATTTGGTCATTCCAATATAAATAATGCGCGGCACATTTATTCCTTTTTCTTCTGTGTCGCGCTTTTTATGTTTGGGTTTTCAAATTCATCCGGTTCCGGAAGGGATACCCCATATGATTTCAAAACTGCAATCAAAATTTCAGCATAATTGTCTTGCGTTAAAAGCCACCCAACTTCTCTAAGACTATACTTTTTCAATGTCTTATTGTTATCTGACGTTTCTCTTTCATATTCATCTGTCAGCAAAGCATAAACAATATACTGTAAACATTGTTTTGCTAAATTAGGATCTGTAAGCCCGTCAAATACCTCTTCTATTGATTTCTCAAAATGCTCCTGTATATCATAAATCGCATTAAAAGTAAAAAGGAAGTGTCTGGATTTTCCATCCAGAATCACTTCCACTCCTGTCGGTTTTAAATGATTCATTCATTAAGCTCCTAACTCTGTGATGCCCGCTTTTGTTTCCAGCCATTTCTTAGCCTCTGCCTCTGTCGTAAATTCTGCCTGATCTTTCCAATCTCCGTTATCTAACTGAAATACGCTCCCCTCGATTGTAGGAGTCTGGAAAGCTACAGATTCTCCTTTTGTATCCGTCTCATCGTTTGGTTCCGAAAATTGTACTTTAAAAAGCCATTTTGCCTGATATACCACTTTGCCGTGGCGTTTAATTTTTCCGTAAAATCCCACTCCAAAATAAGGTGCCTCATCATTTGCATTTGATTTTACACTTTCTGGCGTAGCTGGTTCTTCCTCTTCAGCACTTGTGTAAGTATGTCCTAAAAGATCTGCGTAAACTTTTTGCGTCAAATCGTCCACATTTAGTGAAAATGTTCCTCCGCTGAAAGATTTGTCACTTTCTGCAACACCATCATCTGCATAAAGTTTTACATCATTACTGGTTGTACTAATGGTTGCTTTAATTGCTTTTGCAATTACGAATCCTGCTGAATAAGAAGATCCATCTTCTCCAAGTTTTGCTGCAACTGGATACTTTAAACCGATTTTTGCCATATTTTTTCCTTTCTACCTGTAACTTTTCTCAGGTTAGCGACTGCCTCAACCGACAGCCGGTATTATTTTTAATGAGTTTCCTGTAAAATATTTGCTAAGAAGACAACATGAGTATAGCCTGTCTCTTTTTCATAGTATATTGTGATGTCTTCTAACGAAAATCCAGCCTTTTTTATTGCTTTTTTTATCTGTTCTTTTTTTTCGATATAATTGACCGCTTTTTTTGTCTCTCCTGCATTTCGTACAAAGTAGTGAATCTGCATATAATCTATCCACTCACAGTCTTCATCGTCTGCATATAATTCTGGACTTTCTATTTCCGGATTATAAATAATATATTCATCCGGTGATTGTTCTAATGGACAGCTCAGTGCCCAAATATTACTTACAATGGAAGACAGCGCCCCATCTATTTTTGCATTCGTCGTCATATGTTCATCCTCTTTTCCACTACCCTTTGCATTTGTTCCATACATTTCTTTTTTGATCGATTAACAGCTTTTTTTATACAAGGTCGTGGTGCCTGTTTTGAAGTACCATATTCCAAATATGCCATTTTCTCACCATTTCGCATCCCTTTAGAATCAACCCCAGTAGGTCTGACTGCTGCGTAATTTCCGTAAGCGTTCGTTACAGCAGGGGTTGCTTCAATGGAATCGGAAAGTTCTCCGGTTGAGTATGGTTTGCCATTTGGATCTACTCTATTTGTTACTTCTGAAATGCATTGTTTAAACGTCTGCTCTAAAGTAGGAGAAGCTGCGTCAATTGCTTCTTTTGCAATCTCGTCTGCCTCATTTCCAAGACGATTCAATTTATTGATTAAATTATCAATCCCTTTTCCACTAAATTTTGCCATATCATCTCCTATCCGCAAGTCAGTTCTATCTTTGCCTTATCCGGTTTATAAGTACGAATAATATGGTAAATTTGTCCACCATACAAAATCCGATCTGCATAATATTTTTGACCATCCTTTTCATGTAAGGATAATGCAAAATCTTCCTGTCGTATTTCTAACACAATTTTAGGTGACACACCGGATCTCATTGCATCATAAAATTCTGTTCTTACGATGGATTTTTCTTTTAGGACATAGATATCAATTTCTATCTTCTTTTCTATTGCAAATCCATCCGAGTCTTTTTCAAAAATCGAATATAGAAGTTTTGCTTCATCCATCTGTTTCACCTACTTTTTTATAATCTCCCGATAAAGCCATAGAGTCCCGTAAAGCTGTATAAGCTGTTCTGAATTTTTCACTTTCTTCATCGTATCCATAATTTGCCTTACAATATAGCTTAATTGCCTGTTTTGCTAATGGATCTAACAGATCAGAAATATATACTCCTGTCATTTCCAGATCTTTTTTACATGCCTTTACTAAATCTGTTATTTCGCCTTTTGCAATTTCTGATTTTGTTCTTACATCTCTCATAAGATCCTGTATAATTTGTGGATCAATTTCCATTCTTCAACACCTCCAGCAGCTCTGCTTTTGACAGTGTAGAATATCGTGCAATTCCTTTTTCTTTGGCAATCGCTTTTAATTGTGTTACGGTATAATTATCCAGATATTCTTTGTTTTCGGTGGTATTTTTTGCCGCCACCGAGCGGCTTATGATTTTCCCGTTTCTTCTTCCTCGTCTTCTGTAGGAGTGGTATATTCTAACAGTGAGTGTGCTTTTGTAGAAGTTACACCCCCATCTACAATAGAATATCCACAATAATCTACTGTTCTCGCTTTTACATGTTCTTCTGTCATAACAGACATATCTTTGTTTACATTTGCCAGATATCCCACAAATGGACTGGACATTAAAATTTCTCCATCCAGCATAGAATCATCTTCTTTTACCATCATGCCCAGAATTCTATAAATACCGCTGTTTGCCGGATCCGGAATAAATAATGGTCTTCCATTTCCGTCAACCACATTTGCAAGTTCACCCCAAATCGTTGTTGCATTTGCATAGATTGCAAGTTCATTTGCTCCAACTTTTACTTTTGATCTTGCCAAAGTCAGATCTTTATATCCTAAAGATCCCTTTGTATAAGTCGTCACTTGTGGTGTCTCTGTCTCTTTTTTTGATGCTGTGACAATTCCTAACGGTTCTGGTTTAAATTCTGACGCAGACGGTTTTCCTTTTCCGTGAGAAACTCCATAGCCAAGTCCTGCTCCCATTTTTCTTGCCAGTTTTCTCTGAATATATGGAATAAAATCTTCTACTGCCATTTCACGCAACTTCCAAGAAACAGTGACGGATCTGGAAAGTTCACATCCCGTTAAAGCTAACTCTCCAATTGTCTCTTTCCCATCTTCTGTCTCAGTTGTTTCGTCATACCATTTAGAATCAGTAGAATCTTCACCAATCATAGCATTATAAGCACCTTTAATATAAGTTTTCTGAACATCATTCCATAATGGAAACAGTTCTTCAATCATATCCCAAATGCCAGTCGCAACTGTTACCGGAATAACTACTCCAGTATTTTCTGTTGTATGCGTATAAGCATTCACTTTAATAATAGTATCTGTCTCGTCTGCTGTTAGAGTCTTTCCCATCATGAATTTTGCCCATACATTTTTGTAAGTATCTGATTTATACAGATCTTCTAATTCATCTTCTGATTTTGCCGTATTTGGAACACCAAAATTCATTTTTGCAGTTACTACGCCATTTTCTGTCTGTACTCCGGAAAGATTCTGAATATTATAAGTTCTTTGATGGTCATTTAAAGCATTCATATTTGCTTGAGCTTCTGCAACTGCATCCCATTGCTCATCTAGAGCAGTTACTTCTTTCATTTTTTCATTTGCTTCTTCAATTTTACCCTCATTAATAAAAGACTGAATCACATCCATCAGTCCCTGTCTTTTTTCAATATAATCCTTATAAATCATAAAAAATCCTTTCTATTCATATCTTTAATGGTTTCCTGTCAGCAACACGTTTTTAAAAAGTCTGTGTTTTCCCTTTTTCTTTGTGATAGTTTTAGAAATGCCAGCCTGCAATTTAAAATTTTCTGTTCTGTCTTTGCTTTTTCGTCTATGAATGCCTTAACTCTCTCCATCTGTTCTATTGTCGGAAGTTTAAAAATAGATCCTGCTACTAGTGGAATCTTTTCTTTTTCCTGTTCCTCAAACATAATACGATCCACTAATCCTCTTTCCTTTGCCTGTTGCGCTGTCAGCCATGTTTCGTGTTCCATCATTTCCAGAGCTTCTTGCTCTGACATGCCAGTCTTTTCTATGTAGGCTCTGCACATCGCCCGATCAGCAGTCCGAAGCACTTCTGCCATATGTTCCATGTCACTATGATTTCCCCGTACTCCTGAAGAAACACAATGTACCATCATAAGAGCTGTGGGCGACATCTCGGAATATGCTGCACATGCTGCTACAGAAGCGGCACTGCACGCCTCTCCTGTAATATAAATTTTTACTTGATTTTTTTCCGCCGCTTCTCGTAGCAACGTATAAATTTCAGATCCCACATCAATAACTCCACCCGGAGAATTAATATATACTTCTACCTCATCTCCTGGATTTACCATGCTTAAAATATTACTTACATCCCGTGGGCATGTGCTATCTTCTTCAAACCAGTCATAATACCATTTATAACTGTTTGGAATCATAGCGCCCCTAATGTCAATCCTATGCTTTGCCATTTTCTTCACCCCCTTCTATCGCTTTTAATATTTTTTCCATTACATCAGCTATTGCTCTATAATTCTCTGCATTTATTTTTTTCAGCATATTTTCCAGTAATCCTACTACCTGTGTATCTAATCTACGAATCGGCTGATCTCCGCCTTCGATTGGAGCCAAATTTAAAATAGCTCTCCACTCATTCGGCAACATTGCTCCTCGATCAACCATTGCTTGAAAAGCAAGTTTACTATTTAGGCTGGCACATTGCAGATTACTTGATTCCAATGTAATATAATTACCGAATGAACGTTCTTTTCTAGTAAAAATCTTAGTAGTCAATTCATTTCCAAGCTGAATAGCAATCGGTTCAATTTCTGCTTCGTAATAAGCTGTCCATTCATCTTCTGTCCAATTTGATTGAACAATTTTCTTGTTTGTATTGAAGAATGAATATAATCGATCTGTAATTCGATCTGTCTGTGTGGCATTCGGAACATAATCTTTTGGTTCAATTTGCCTTGCTTCTACTTTTGCATCCACACCTGCTGCTCCAAATGTATCGCTTTCAAAAGATAAATAATTATCTACAAACTGTTTTACATTCTTTTGAATGTCTTCCGGACGCATAGATTGACTAAACTTTAACAGCCATCGAATAATTCCAGAATTTTTAATTGCTTTGACAATTCCTTGATCAATAATTCCTATACACTCCATAAGCTGTGTTAAAGCTGGAGCCGGATTGCTTCCAAAAATATCATTTTCACAGTAATCTTGGCGTAAATGAATAATATCTGAATACAAAAACGTTCCGCAATTTCCATTTTGATACGTAAAACGTAAATAAAGCTCTCCATCTGTTCCATAGATCGCTTCTGCCATAACAGCCGGAATAGGATAAAACGCCTGTGCAAATCCATTTTCATCTCGCACGATTAATGCAAAAGCATTATTATTGAGACAAAGTTGGTTTGCCATTTTTTCCAGAAACATCTGACCTGTCATATATGGATTTGGATTTGCAAGTAAAAATTTAATACTTGGTATTGGATTTACTTTTAAACCAGTTGAAGGATCATTTCTGATATGTTTTGGAGTTAATTTTCCGATTGCCTTAACTTTTGGACGGATACATGCTCTGACAATATCACTCTGATAAAGTTTTCCATTCCAAGAATAGTAATGCTCTCCCCAAGTTGTGACCATTTTAAATTGACTGGTTTCTATTGGCTTATCTGTTGTTGGTTCTCTCCCACGATTTTTATTTCGATTAAAAAAACGCATCTTTTATCTCCTATATCAAACTCATATATTCATTTATGTTGTTTTGGTACACTACATACGCATCAAGCAAAGCTGCTGTTCCATCAATTCGTCTTGTTGCTACACTGGTTTTTACTGGTTGAATATTGTCATTTCTATCAACATCTATGGCTGTATTACACAAACACCATTTATCTACTGTATGATCGTTATAAACAATCAATTTGCTTTCCAGATCCGCCCCCATATTTTTCATAGGTTGGGATAATGTCTGTTTTCCCTGTGCTACCGGAACCATGACATTTTTTCCAAAAGTTTCTTCCATTTCTTCTACCCAATAAACAGCGGACCACTTGTCATATCCAACTTTATAAATATAAATATCATATTGATCTTGTATTTCTACAAACCAGGCAGTAACATCTTGATATGATATTTTGTTTCCTTTACAAGTTCTAACAAGTCCCTGTTCAATCCAGAAATCATATGGAACATGATCTTCTCTGACTCTGCGTTCAACAAGATCTTCCGGTATCCAGTACATTTGCAGAACGTAAATATGTTCATCATTTGGTACTCTAAAAATTACTTTCGCTGCTGTAAGATCTGTCGTAGAAGACAAATCTGCCCCTCCAATGCCATATCTTGGTTTTAACTGAGTCACGTCAAATTTTTGTGGATTAATAATCTGTTCTGCATTCATCCAAGCTTCTGAAGACGTTTCCGGAATGTTAAATTCTTTACATACTAAATTTCTGACAAGCAAAGGATTTCTTTTTGCACGTTCTACCTTATCGCTCAACGTACGCCAATTCTTAATTGTTCCCAGACCGGGATTTGCCTTCTTCCAGCATTTTTCATCAATCCATTCTTTTCTATTATCTAATTCATAAATAAAGGCTATCAGGCGCTCGTCCTTATAGCCGCTTTCATCGAAATAACCATCTATCACTCTTTTGGCTTCGTCATATTTTTGATCGTAAATATCTTCTCTAATCGTTCCAGCAGTCGAAGTAATATAAATCAATGGCTGCTCTCTTGCTGTCACACCATCTGCAATAATGTCATACAATTTTTTTCCGCTTTTCCATTGATGAATTTCATCCATTAATCCACAGTGAATATTAAGACCATCCAAAGTATCGCTATCGGATGCAAGAGGTTTAAAAACTCCATCATTAAAATCAGAGTCTAATTCCGCTACTAGAGATCTGACTCTTTTGGAAAGTGCCGGCGATTTCTTAACCATGCGTTTTGATTCCAGCCAAATAATCTTACTCTGATCTCTCTTTGTAGCCACTGCATAGATTTCTGGTCCCATCTCACCATCTGCTAACTGCATATAAAGCCCAACAATAGAAGCTAAAAGTGATTTGCCATTTTTCTTTCCTACAATCAAAATAGATTCTCTATACTTTCTGTTTCCTTCAATATCAATAAATCCAAATACCGCAGCCAGATGCGCTTTTTCCCATAGCTCCAGCCTCACTGGCTTGCCTCCAAATTTCCCTTTGCTATGCCTGCAATAGTTTTCTGCAAATTCAATAATATGATTTGCCCGTTTGTTACTGTAATAAAATTCTCCTGGATTCTCTATATCATAGATCAGCTTCTTATAGGTCTTCCTTATTTTATAGCTGACGATCTCTTTACCTGATTTGATTTGCTCCCAATATTCTTGAATTGGATTATAGTCATCTGGATACTTAATCATCATTCATCCCTGCTATTTATAAACTCTTCGAATCCATCACTTTTTTCTATTGCAGCAGATTTCTCTGTTTTAGGAAGGCATTCTAGGAGAATTTTCATCGCAGCCGTTTGTTTCTGAGACATTTGAAGATATAATTGAGCATCCGGACTTTGTTTTGTTCCATACTGATTTTCTCCATTTTTATATTCAACTGTAGTACCTTCACGCATAATCTTTTCTCTTAATTCACGCATTGTTACTGTTAAGAAAGCGACATCTTCGATTGTAGTATCTACTAGATTTTTCTTTTTCTTATCGATTTGAGAAAACTGCCGTTTTAATCTCGTTTTCTCCTTCTTTATTTCAGTTTCTTTTTCCAAATACGAAGAAATACTGTCATATTCTGCTTCCCTTCGTCTTACTTCTACTTCATAGTTTTCATCGTCACGATCTATCAATTACCACACCCCCTTCATAATGACTTGTATATTGTCTGGAGGGGCAGCCCGGTCTGTATATTTCCCTATTTTCTCTTGATTTAAGGGGGGAATATGATAATTTGTCCCTCTCTATCAAAAACGTATTGAACCATTCCTGATATTTGATTCTTTTTATTTTCTTTATTATGGCAAATATGACAATCATATTTTAAATTGTTAAAATTTAATGCTATATCCGGATCATGAATATTTTCCGGTGTAAGTTCTATTTTGTGATGGACAATATAGCCAGGAACATTATGACAGCTCTCACACATACCACCATCAATAGATTTTCTATATGCGATATACGCTGCCCTACACTTTTGCCATTGTTTTGAATTGTAAAAGCCTTTTGCAAATTCCTTTGCCATTTGCTTCACCTTCCTTACACATAGATGTAGGAAAGTCCTGTCGGGTAAATAGATCTTTT
>CALWCS010000129.1 GCA_944376425.1 uncultured Lachnospiraceae bacterium
CGAAACGATTCTAAAACAAACATTTGTTACCGTTCTATCTGCCAGTCAGGCAAAAAATTGCACCATAATCTAGCAATTGAGGTGATGATATGAAAGATGTTTTCCATGATATTTACGACATCCTAAAGCGAAACGAAAAAGAAATCCTGATTGGAAAATCAGGTTCTACAAAAGGCACTCACAATGAAAAAGTCCGTTCAGGACAAAGTTACTTATATAAAAAATACGGAATGGAGAGCGAAGTAATAGAAATCCGATTTAAGAAAAAAATATCTGGTTCCGTCCTAAATCAGGCTCTTATTTTGGCAAATAAACGATATCACTATGTCTATGTATCATTCCATCACGCGCTGTGCGATGGTCGCGGTATAAAACCTTATGTCGAAACATTGATTTATTATTATTGTCTGATTAGATATGGAAGTCAAAATGTTCCTGAAGGTGTCCATCTTGCGGACGACCCACTGCTTCCCACTGAAACCGTAGATCCATTTATGCAAGAGTACGGCTATGACACGCAAAAAGAGTTTCTGTCGCTTTCCCGTGATGCCTATGCGATTCCCGAAAACGTACCAGGCAAAGAAAAAACAAATTATCGCTATTACGTTAGAAGTCTGCCAGATTGCCTGCGCGGTCGTACGTCCGGAAACTATCGCATTTTTACAGAGATTTTAGGTTTTGAACCAAAAATCGAAGGAATTTCCGTGAAAGCAAAAAATGACCCTTATGGTCATTTTATCATCATGGCATCTCCAAACGAAAAGAAACGATATTTTTCTTTTACAGCTTCTTGATAGGCATTTAAAATATTTTCTTTCCCAGCAAGTGCAGACACCAGCATCAGTAATGTTGATTCCGGCAGATGAAAATTTGTAATCAGCTTATCGATCATTTTAAAGCGATATCCCGGATAAATAAAAATCTCCGTCCATCCGCTGCCGGCCTTTAAGATTCCCTTTTCATCTGTTGCAGATTCCAGTGTACGGCAGCTTGTTGTTCCTACTGCCACTACTTTATGTCCTGACCTTTTTGTCTCATTGATCAGCGCTGCCTGCTCTTCTTCTACCACATAGAACTCCGAATGCATATGATGTTTTGTCACATCCTCTACTTTGACAGGTCGAAACGTGCCAAGTCCGACATGAAGAGTCACATGCGCGATACGGACTCCTTTCTCTTTGATCTTATTGAGAAGTTCAGGCGTGAAGTGGAGTCCTGCTGTCGGCGCTGCTGCAGAACCTTCATGTTTTGCATAAACTGTCTGATAACGATTTTTATCTTTTAACTGATGCGTAATATATGGCGGCAGAGGCATCTGTCCAAGTTTGTCCAAAATTTCCTCAAAAATTCCTTCATAAAAAAATTGAATCAGCCGATTTCCTTCTTCTACAATATCCACAACTTTAGCCCTTAAAAGTCCTTCTCCAAATACAAGTTCTGTCCCGATCTTTGCTTTTTTCCCAGGTTTTACCAAAGTTTCCCAGATATCATTTTCTTTTCTTTTTAACAGCAGTACTTCAATTTTAGCATCGGTATCTTCTTTTTTTCCAATCAGTCGTGCCGGGATTACTTTTGTGTCATTGATCACAAGGCAGTCTCCCGGTTCTAAATATTCTGCTACGTCCCGAAAAATACGATGTTCTATCTTCCCTGTTTTTCTGTCCAAAACCATTAATTTAGAACTGGAACGATCCTCCAGAGGATCTTGTGCAATTAGTTCCTGCGGCAATTCAAAATAAAAATCAGATGTCTTCATCTTTTTTGCTCCTTATCTCATTTTTTCTGGATACGGTTATCATTCTACACCACAACATTTTATTGCGCAATACAGAAAATCCGGACGCAAAATATAAAAAATCGTTTTCTAATATCAGAAAAGAAATAGAGGCTGCTCTCCTGCGGGAATCTAAAAAACTCATAGTTTGGAGACAGCCTCTTTTTCACTCTTATTTTATAAAAATTCTTTTAATCGCTCAATATTTCCCTCTTCAAATTTCTGAAGACGTTTCATCAAATCTACATATTCCTTTTTTGCGCTTCCTTCGTATTCATTAATTTTTTTGATTGCTTCATTGATTCCCATTGTACTTCCGGTAATCAGCATCTCTGCAATATGGGAAGCTGATTTGTCTTTGATCGTCTGCATATTGATCATCCAGTACGTTTTTATCTTTTCAAGCATACTCAGTCCCTTTTCATCGGTCCCGTTCTCATTTAAAAATTCCTTTGCCTTTTTGTGCAGTTCCAGATATCCTCTGCCCTGCCCCTTGAGATACTTATTAAAGTTCTCATCTTTTGAAATTTCTAACAGCTGCTTTAAAGTGTCTACGCCCATCTGGGAATTCTGGTAAACAAAATTTAATAATTCTTCGTTTCCACTCATACAAGCCACACTCCTTTCCTTTTCAGTATGACCTGTTTTTTTCCTTTTATTCTCAAACTTCCTGCAATCTGCCGCCTTAATCCAATATTTTTTGCCCAGGCAAAAAAATCGTTATCTCTCTTCCTGATAGAAAATTCTGTCTTCCCATATAATACGATAAATTCCGTTTTCACATTCTGCCAGCGTAATGCCGCAGTTTTTCGGAACACTCCCGCTCCAAAATTCCTTAATAGAAAGATGTTTGATGTTTGCCAGCAATGCTCTTGTCGCAGCTCCGTGTGTTGCAATCAGAATATTTTTTTCTTTTAATTGAGGGTTGGAAGCCAGTTCTTCCAGAAACTCTTCTGTGCGGGACAATAGATGCGGTATACTTTCCGCTCCTTTTGGAGGCTGATAACTCTCCGGACTATGAAAAAAATGATCAATTTGTTCATTTTTTATCTGTCCTTCCATCACTCCAAAACTGATTTCCTCGAGACGCTCATCAAGATAAACCGGAATCTTTCTTTTATTCACTAAAATTTCTGCCGTTTCCTTTGCTCTGGAAAGCGGACTGGAGATTGCAAAGTCAATCGGAATATTCCGGATTCCTTCTGCCGTTTTTCTGGCAATTTCTCTTCCATTTTCATTCAGAGGAATGTCTACTCTTCCCTGAAGCCGTCTTGCCACATTCCAATCCGTTTTGCCATGGCGTACGATATACAATTTCATTTTCTGTCACTCTTTTCTTTCTTTTAAGAAAGTCTCATCTTAAAATCTTCGTATCCAAATTCTTTGATCTGTATTTTTTCGCCATTCCTGCTCTGCCATACAATAGAAGGAAGTCTCATCCCATTAAACGTATTTGTCTTTACCATCGTATAAAGTGCCATATCTTCAAACACAAGCAAATCTCCCGGATTTAAGGGATAGTCAAAAGAATAATCTCCGATAATGTCTCCGGCAAGACACGTCGGTCCTCCCAGTCGGTAAGTATACGGTTTTTTTCCCGGTTCTGCGCTATCTTTAAGCGGAGGTCGGTATGGCATTTCTAAGACGTCCGGCATATGGCATGCCGCAGAAGTATCTAAAATGGCAATATCTATCCCGTTTTTCATCGTATCCAGAACAGAGCAGACAAGATCTCCCGCATAGTAGACGACTGCTTCTCCAGGTTCCAGATAAACTTCCAGATGATACGTTTTTTTCAGTCTTTGAATCAACCGGATCAGACGTTCCTTTTGGTATCCTTCTCTTGTGATATGGTGTCCGCCGCCTAAATTCAGCCATTTCATTCCCGACAGATAAGAGCCGAATTGTTCTTCAAAAGCAGCCACTGTCTTCTCCAGATCATCTGCGTCTTGTTCACACAGCGTATGAAAATGAAGACCGTCTAAAAATTTTAAAATCTCCGGGTCAAAATTTTGAATCGTCGTTCCCAGACGGGATCCCGGTGCACACGGATCATAAATTTCATGTCCCTCCTGAGTGGAACACTCCGGATTGATCCGCAGTCCGATCGATTTTCCTGCCTCTTTTGCCCGCCGCCCAAATTTTTTTACCTGTCCGGGCGTGTTAAAGACAATATCATCTGCATACTGCAATAATTCTTCAAACTCATCTTCCCGGTATGCCGGGGAAAACACATGAGTTTCTCCTCCAAATTCTTCTGATCCCAGACGTGCCTCATATAGTCCGCTTGCCGTCGTCCCTGCAAGAAATTTTTTCAAAAGGGGATAAGAAAAAAACATAGAAAAGGCCTTTTGTGCCAGCAAAATTTTACATCCCGTCTGCTGCTGCACCTTTTGTAAAATCTCGAGATTACGGCACAACCTCTTTTCATCAATCAGAAAATACGGTGTACGAAATTCCTGTTTTTCCATCAGTCCACCATCACCGGATGACGGTTTTCTTTCCATGGCAGTCCCCATTTGTTCAGCGCATCCATAAACGGATCCGGATCAAACTCTTCAATATTGTGTACGCCAGGTTTGTTCCAGGTTCCTGTCAGAAGCATCATGGCTCCGATCATTGCCGGAACACCGGTCGTGTAGGCCACGGCCTGAGAACCTACCTCTTTATAGCACTCCTGATGATCGCAGATATTGTATAAATAGTACGTTTTTTCTTTTCCATCTTTTTTTCCACGGAAAATGCATCCGATATTTGTCTTACCTTTTGTTCTTGGTCCGAGAGTCGATGGATCAGGAAGAACTGCCTTTAAAAACTGAAGCGGAACAATCTCTCTTCCTTCATAGAGAATCGGCTCAATGGAAGTCATCCCCACATTCTCCAGACATTTTAAATGGGTCAGATAACTCTGTCCAAAAGTCATAAAGAAACGGATTCTCTTGATCCCTGGAATATTCAGAGCAAGGCTTTCAATCTCTTCATGGTGGAGGAGATACATTTCTTTTTCTCCTACTCCGTCAAAATTGTACGTTCTCTTGATTTCCATCGGTTCTGTCTCTACCCAGTGACCATTTTCCCAGTAAGAGCCTTTTGCAGATACCTCTCGGATATTAATTTCCGGATTAAAGTTTGTTGCAAACGGATATCCATGGTCGCCTCCATTACAGTCTAAAATATCAATCTCTGAAATTTCATCAAATTCATGTTTCAGCGCATAGGCGGAAAATACTCCGGTAACTCCCGGATCAAATCCTGATCCCAATAATGCTGTAATACCTGCTTTTTCAAATCGTTCTCTATATGCCCACTGCCAGCTGTATTCAAATTTTGCCGTATCTTCCGGCTCGTAATTTGCAGTGTCCACATAATGTGTTTTTGTGGCAAGACACGCTTCCATAATCGTCAGATCCTGATAAGGAAGTGCCAAATTTAACACAACATCCGGTTTTTCTTTTTCAATCAATGCGATTAATTCTTCTACGTGGTTGGCATCTACCTGCGCCGTTGTGATTTTCGTCTTTGTAAGAGGCTCCAGTTTTTCTTTTAAGGCATCGCATTTTGACTTCGTTCTGCTTGCGATACAAATTTCTTCAAAGACTTCACTGTTTTGACAACATTTATGAATTGCAACGGAAGCCACTCCTCCGCACCCGATAATTAACACTTTACCCATTCTTTTTTCTCCTGTCTTCTATCTCTTCTATCATTTGATACCGTTTTTCTTCTTTTCCCGTCCTCTTTGTTTCATACGGCAATATTCCGCTTTCTTAATCTGAGCACGTTTTACTTTTTCTCCAGCGCAATCAGCATTTCTCTGACAATTTTGCATGCCGCCGCTGTGGAAATTCCGCTTTCATCGTAGTGTGGGCTTAATTCATTGACATCACATCCGACAATCTCTGCCTCTTTGCACACTAAGGTGACGGCTTTTCTCAATTCTTCAAAACTGACTCCGCCAGGTTCCGGCGTCCCTGTCCCCGGAAATGCGGACGGATCCAGCACATCGAGATCTACCGTAAAATAAACTGGTTTTCCCTTGATTTCTTTTAATACTTCCTCAAGTCCGTCAAATGAAAATTTTTGCATTTTTACATGATCTTTTGCCCATCGGAATTCTTCTCTGTCTCCTGAACGGATTCCAAACTGAAAAATTTTTCCGTCTCCTACCAGATCATGGCAGCGTCTCAGCACACAGGCATGAGAAAGTGAAACTCCTAAATATTCCTCTCTTAAGTCCGCATGAGCGTCAAAATGAATGATTCGGATATCCGGATAGTTTCTAGCCACAGCACGGACTGCTCCCAATGTGACAAGATGCTCTCCTCCTAGGAGAAATGGACGCTTGCCTTCCTTAAGTATCTGCTGTGCGCACGAAGTAATCTCATCTAATGCTTTGTTTGTATCTCCAAAGCAAAGCTCCAGATCTCCCAGATCCATCACATGCGTATCCTCCAAGTCGCCATCCTGATAGGGACTGTACGTCTCTATTCCGTACGATTCTCTGCGGATCGCGCCGCTTCCAAATCTTGTTCCCGGGCGGTAAGAAGTTGTCGAATCAAACGGAGCCCCATACAAGATGGTCTGCGCCTGTTTAAATTCCTTATCACATCCCATAAATACTTCAATATTCTTGTTCCACATCTTTTAACAATTCCTCCACATATGCCGGCAGGTAAAAGGCTCCCTTGTGCAGCGTCGTCGTATAATAATTACAGTGCAGCCCTCTGACGTTCCATTTTGTCTCTTTTAAGTCCTTTAAAGGATGGTATTTTTTCGATGCAAATCCAAACAGCCAGTGTCCCGACGGGTAAGTCGGGATATGTGCCTGATAGACTCGGCTGATTGGAAAAGCTTCTACAATCCGCTTATGGGCTCTTTGGCACGCCACTGCATCCTCGTGATAGAACGGACTTTCATGCTGATTGACCATAATTCCATCATCATGGAGTGCTTTATAGCAGTTTCCGTAAAATTCTCTTGTAAATAATCCTTCCCCAGGTCCAAACGGGTCCGTCGAATCGACAATGATCAGATCATACTGGTCATTACAGGAACGGATATATTTTAATCCGTCTTCATAATAAATCGAAAGGCGCGGGTCATCCAGACAGCATGCCGTCTGAGGCAGATATTTTTTGCAGACCTCCACAACAAGCGGATCAATCTCTACCATATCAATCCGATCAATTTCAGGATATCTTGCCAGTTCCCGGATGACACCTCCGTCTCCTGCGCCAATGACTAATACGTTTTTGACATTTGGATGAACTGCCATCGGTACATGAGTGATCATCTCATGATAGATAAATTCATCTTTCTCTGTCAGCATCATATACCCATCCAGTGTCAGAAATCTTCCAAATTCAGGAGATTCAAACACATCAATTCTCTGAAATTCACTCTTTCCGCTGTAAATCTGACGATCCACCCGGATCGATAATTTTACATTCGCAGTCTGCGCCTCTGAAAACCAAAAATTCATTTGCTGCCTCCTTTTAGCACATTCAAATAATTAATATCAGGATCTTCCGGTCCGGTCATCGAACATCCTTTTTCCTTTGCATATACAATATAATCTAAAATCTGATCCGTAATCTGTTCTCCCGGTGCCAGAATCGGAATACCCGGGGGATAACACATCACAAATTCACTGCAGATTCTTCCGCTGCTTTCCCGCAAAGGTAAAGATTCTTTCTGTGCATAAAATGCTTCCTGAGGCGATACTGCAACGACAGGTTCTATATATTCCTGTTCCATCAATCCCGTCTTCGATCCTCCAAATCTTCTCTTGACCTCAGAAAGCGCACTGACCAGCCGCTCGATATCTCTTTGTCTGTCTCCAATTGACAAGTAAGCAAGTATATTTCCAAGATCTCCAAACTCAATCTGAATATCATACTCGTCGCGAAGCAGATCATAGACTTCAATTCCCGCCAGTCCTACTTCCAATGTATGAACGGAAAGTTTTGTAGAGTCAAAATCGTAGATACTGTCTCCATTGCACAGTTCCTTTGCATAAGCATAATATCCGCCAATTGCATTGATCTCTTTTCTTGCGTACTCTGCCATCCTTGCCACTTGCCCGAATGCTTCTTTTCCTCTTAGGGCAAGGTTGCGTCTTGAGATATCAAGACTTGACAAGAGCAGATACGAGGCGCTTGTCGTCTGTGTCAGATTAATGATCTGGCGGACGTATCCTTCATTGACGGCAGCCCCCAGCAGCAAAAAAGAACTCTGAGTCAGACTTCCTCCGGATTTGTGCATTGAGACCGAAGCCATATCTGCACCTGCAGCCATCGCAGAAATCGGAAGATTTTCACCAAAGTAAAAATGCGTCCCATGTGCTTCATCGACGAGACACATCATCCCATGTTCATGTGCCAGTTTTACAATTGCTTTTAAATTGGAACAAATTCCATAATAGGTCGGATTATTGACAAAAATTGCCTTTGCCTCCGGATTTTCCTTAATTGCTTTTTCTACCTCTGCAATACTCATCCCAAGCGGAATTCCCAGTCTGTCATCACATTCCGGATTGACATAGACCGGCACGGCACCACACAGCACCATCGCTCCCATAACGCTTCGATGTACATTGCGCGGCAGAATAATTTTATCTCCACGTTTTGCCACAGACAACACCATACTCTGTACCGCTGAAGTGGTTCCTCCTACCATAAGAAAAGCGTGAGCCGCTCCAAATGCCTCTGCTGCAAGATCCTCTGCCTCACGGATTACTGAAATGGGATGACACAGATTATCCAACGGTTTCATAGAATTGACATCTAATCCAACACATTTTTCTCCAAGCAGTTCTGTTAATTCCGGGTTTCCTCTTCCTCTTTTATGTCCCGGTACATCAAAAGGAACTACCCGCATTTTTCGAAAGTTTTCCAGTGCCTCATAAATCGGGGCTCTTTTCTGATCCAACATTCTTCCCTCCCGATTTCTATTTTCCATATACATTGCGTCCGCTGAAAATTTCAATCATTTCCCGGCGCAGATTATTCATGATATCCAGTCTTACTCTTGGGGGAAGCTCATAGATATCTGTTTTAAAAAGATAATCTTGCAGATTAATCTCTTTTATCATCATTTTTGTGTGAAATAAGTTTGCGTCATACACATTGACATCCACAGCATCGTACCGTTTCAGTGTTTCCGGATCAATATAATCCTGAATCGATCGGATTTTGTGATCCAGAAACAGTTTTTCTCCGTTGACATCTCTGGTAAATCCCCGTACTCGATAATCCATCGTAATAATATCCGAATCAAAAGAGCCGATCAGATAATCCAGCGTAGAAAGAGGTGTAATTTCGCCGCACGTTGCCACATCAATATCGACACGAAACGTAGCAAGGCTGGTTTCCGGATGATATTCCGGATACGTATGAACCGTGACATGGCTCTTATCCAAATGGGCAAGCTGTGTTTCTCCTCTCGGATTCATAGATCCTTCTGCTACCAGAATCGTTACAGAAGCTCCCTGCGGGTCATAATCCTGACGCGCAATATTTAAAATTTTCGCTCCGATCATATCTGTCAGATCTGTTAAAATTCTTGTCAGACGCTCAGAATTATACTGTTCATCAATATAGGCTATGTAATCACGCTGCTCACGCGCTGTCTTTGCATAACAGACATCGTAAATATTAAAACTAAGTGCTTTTGTCAGATTATTAAATCCATAAAGTTTTAATTTTTCTCCCATAGCTTAATTCCTTTCTATGGCAAAAATTTTTTCTTGACAGAGCAGTTTTTCGTTTTGTCAAGAAAAAAGCACAAGAATTATGCTTTTACATAACGCTTGTGCCGTCAATCATCTTCTCTTTTTTTCATACAAAAAAATCATGAGATGAATCCAGAGTTTAGAGTTTATCTAGCAAATATCTACCTTCCACTCTTATTGACCGTTTCACAAGTTGATGCTGTGCCATCGCACTGGTTATAAAGTAACCAACTCATAAAATTTGAGCTTTTAACTCAATCAATAAGGCAACATCTGTTGCCAATCGGCATTTGACCCGGCTGTCCGTATGGCCTTAACCCATTTTCGGGTGGTCAAAAATATTTGCATGGATACTCCGTTCTCTTCATATCACATGACTTTCATAATTATATAATGAAAAAAAAAGATTGTCAACTTAAATTTTTTCTTTTCTGCATCCTGAAAACTCTTTTCTTTCATACAAAAGTGCCGGCATCTTCTGTCTTTTCTGTCAATAACAATGCCGGCACTTTGCTCTTTTTCTTAGTATTTTTTTACTGACGCAGTTCGATTCCCATCGATTCCAATCCATTTAGAATCTTTTTCATCGCAGCAGTAATATCGCTTTCTTCCAAGGTTCTGTCTTTTGCACGAAATACAATCGAATATGCCATAGATTTGTATCCTTCTTTAATCTGCGCCCCTTCATAGATGTCAAACAGTTCATATCCTTCTAAGATTTTTCCGCCTCTTTGAACAATCATTGCCTCAATCTGTCCTGCTAAAATCTCTTTCGGCACAACCATGCTTAAATCTCTTGTCACAGCAGGAAATCTTGCAATTCCCTCATATTTTCTGTCAAAAGTAACAAATTCCGTAATTTTAGGCATATCTAAAACAGCGATATATACTTTTTCTCCAATGCCGTACGTCTGTGCTACCGTTGGATGAATTTCTCCTAAATACCCCACATTTTCTCCGTCATAAATCACATTTGCCTGCCGTCCCGGATGTAAAAACGGTTTTCCGGCATTCGGATCATAAACTGCTTTCTTTTTCATTCCAACTTTTTCGAAAAATTCCTCCAAAACGCCTTTCATCGTAAAGAAGTCCCCTTCTCCATACATTCCAAGCGTAAACTGCATTCTCTCATCTGGAAGTTCGGTCAGTGGGAGTTCCTTTGGCAGATAAATATTTCCTATCTCATACAGACGTACATTTTTATTTCTGTGGTTGTAATTAAATGCAAGAGAAGTCAGCATTCCATTTAATGAAATCGTTCTCATAATACTGAAATCTTCTCCTAAAGGATTTTGAATTTTGATCGCTCTGCGATACATCGAATCTTCCGGAATCAGCAGTTTGTCAAATACCTTCGGGCTTTCAAAGGAATACGTCATTCCCTGTGAAAATCCGCAAAATTCTGCAATCTCTCTTGCAATTTCCTGTACTCTTAACTCAAACGGCAATTTTCCTGTCGTTGCCTCTCCTTTCGGAAGAGTAACAGGGATATTGTCATATCCATAGAAACGTGCCACTTCTTCTGCCAGATCTGCCATGCAGGATAAATCCTGACGGAAGGTTGGAACAATGATTTCTTCTGTCTTCTCGTCATATACCAGTTCTAACGGTTTGAAATATTCCAGCATTTTTTCTCTTGTAATATCCGTTCCCAACAGTCTGTTCATTTTATCAGGCTCAAATGGAATTCTCACCGGCTCTTTTTTCTTTGTATAGATATCCACCATACCGCCTACCACTTCTCCTGCTCCCAGTTCTTCAATCAACTGGCATGCACGGTCAATCGCAGCCTGAGCGTTATTCGGATCTAGTCCTTTTTCAAACTTTCCGGATGCTTCTGTGCGCAGACCGACTTTTTTGCTGGAAAGACGAATATTCGTTCCGTCAAAGCATGCCGCCTCAAACATCATTGTCTGAACCTGGTCCGTAATCATAGAATTTTCACCGCCCATAATTCCGGCGATTCCGATTGCCTTTTCGCCGTCGCAGATCATTAAAACCGTGTCATCCATAGTACGTTCCTGTCCGTCCAGTGTTACGAATTTCTCCCCCTTTTCCGCACGTCTTACAATAATTTCATGTCCGGCAATTGTGTCATAATCATAGGCATGCATCGGCTGTCCGTA
>CALWCS010000130.1 GCA_944376425.1 uncultured Lachnospiraceae bacterium
ACCCGTCTGACTTCGCTTATTTTACGGGTATCCAGCATAGATGGGCAGTCTTTGTCTAAATCAGTAATCCGAGCCATGTCCTCTGCATCCAAGTCAAAATCCCAGATTGCCATATTTTCTCCCATGCGCTCTCTGTGGACAGACTTCGGTATGACAATGACTTTCTGCTGTACATTCCAGCGCAGAATAACCTGAGCTGGTGTTTTTCTATGTTTTTCAGCAATCTCTAACAATACGGGCTCATCAAACATTCCTTTCAGTCCTTCGGCAAAAGGTGCCCATGCTTCCGGCTGGACACCAAGCTCTTCCATTAATTGAAGATCCTCCACACGCTGGTAATGAGGATGGCGCTCAATCTGGTTGATTTGCGGCTTGATCTCTACATTGCAGCATAAATCAAGCAATCGGTCAGCTTGAAAATTGCAAACACCTATGGCACGGACTTTTCCTGCGCGGTACAGTTCTTCCATTGCCCGCCAGGAACCATAATAATCTCCAAAGGGCATATGTATCAGATACAAATCAAGATAATCCAGCCTCAGCTTTTTCATAGAACGTTCAAATGCTTGCATTGTATTATCATATCCCATTTCCTGAATATACGCTTTTGTAGTAATAAAAAGTTTCTCCCGTGTGACACTGCAATTTTGGACTGCGCGCCCGACCGCTTCTTCGTTCTGGTAGGAACTGGCCGTATCAATCAGACGGTAACCAGTTTCTATAGCGTTCATGACAACCTGCTCACAGTCCTTTTCCGGTATCTGAAAAACGCCGAATCCTTCCATCGGCATAGAAACTCCATTAGAAAGTCTTACTGTTTCTGACATAAATGTTTCGCCTCCTTTTTTGTATTCATTATAGTTCTTGCAAAATTAAATGGCAAATAGTTATAAATTCTCATTTATCATCGCTTGAAAGAATGATAGCGGGATGATATACTAAAAAACGATAGGAGTAAAGAACTATGATAGAGACGAGATTATTACACTATTTCCTTGCTATAGCACGAGAACAAAATATTACTAAGGCTGCACAAACTCTATTTATTTCCCAATCGACCTTATCCAAGCAAATGATGGACTTGGAAAAACAACTTGGAAGGCAACTTTTTATTCGCGGAAAACGAAAAGTGACTTTAACAGAAGACGGTATTTTCTTGCTCAACCGCGCCCAGGAAATTATGAGTCTTTTGGAAAACACAGAAACCGCTCTTCATACAAATACGGAAAATTTGAGTGGCGATATCTTTATTGGCTGCGGAGAAACTGTAGCGATGGATACAATTGCAGAACTAATGGCTGAATATCATCAGCAATATCCGGAAGTAAAGCTCCATACCTATAGTGGAGATGCTGATGCTATCATGGAACGTATCGACAAAGGACTTTCTGATATGGGATTACTGCTCGGTCCTATGAGGCAGGATAAATATGATTACTTGAATCTGCATCAGAAAGATATTTACGGCTTATTGATGCCCAAAAATTGTGACCTTGCTAAACAGAAAACCATTAATATCGATCAGTTGAAAACTTTGCCTATGATCCTTGCAGATCAAACATTTTTTGGACACCAGGATTTGGATTGGTTCGGAGAAGATGCGTTGAATGTAGTTGCAACTTACAATTTGATTTATAATGCAACTTTTCTGGTAGAACGTGGTGTTGGTTACGCTCTTTGTTTTGATCGTTTAGTAAATACAAGCGGTCGAAATCTTGTATTTAGACCAATTAGCCCAGAACTATCTGTAGGACTATATATCGTCACAAAAAAATATCAAGTGTTTTCGCCAGCAGCTAAAAAATTTTATGAACAGCTAAAATTGAAAAGTCATAATACTAAACTATAGTTTCTTAAAATTTATAACAATCTGGATTTTCCATGTATGATGTGTAAATTTTGACACGCCAAAGACACAAATTCTTCAAAACATGAAAGATAAAAATGCCGCCCAGCTAATGCTGGACAGCACAAAAATTTTATATTTTTTCAATTGTCTACTTGACGAGATACACAAAGCCCCGACTCCCGGAAATTCCTTGTTTTCTACACTTTTTCAATATTCTATTCTTTGACTTTTGACATCAATACGACCGTCTCCACATGTTCAGTCTGGGCGAACATATCGATCGGCACGATTTTCTTTACCTTATATCCTTTTCTTGTCAAAATTTTAAGATCTCTGGCAAGTGTCTCCGGATTACAGGAAACATAAACTATTTTTTCTGGTCCCATCAATGCCAGACAGTCTAAGAATTCTCTGCTGCTTCCTTCTCTCGGAGGATCCATAATTACAACGTCTGTTTTTTCTCCTGCCGCTGCCATCTCGACGAGAAATTTTCCTGCATCTTGACAGTAAAACCGGACATTTTTGGTCTGATTTCTTTTTGCGTTTAATACAGCATCTTTTACCGCAGCAGGATTTGATTCTACGCCAATCACATATTTTACACAGTCACTTGCAATCAATCCAATCGTTCCGATTCCGCAATAGGCATCAAGAATCGTCTCTGTTCCTGAAAATTTTGCAAGTTCTATCACTTTTTGATATAAAACTTCCGTCTGTACCGGATTTACCTGATAAAACGATTTTGAAGAAATCCGGAATACTTTGCCGCACAACGTATCTTCGATATATCCCTTTCCATAGAGGATATGCTCTTTTTCTCCTAAAATCATGCTTGTCTGTCTGTCATTGATGTTGTGAATAATCGTTGTGATTTCCGGATGTCGGTCTCTTAGTGCTTTGACAAAATTATTTCTAGACGGAAAAATAGGGGAACCTGTCACCAGAACAACCATAACCTGTCCGCTTGCAAATCCGGTTCTCACTAATACATGACGAAACAGACCATATCCCGTGTCTTCGTCGTATGTCTTAATCTTAAAAGAATGCAGCAGTTCTCTGACAGTACCAATAATCCGATCTGCTGTCTCTGACTGTATCATACATTCATCCACCGGCACGATTTTATGGGTTCCTTCCTGATAAAATCCGGAAACAATTTTCTTTTGCCTTGTATATCCAAACACTGCATGTGCCTTATTCCGGTAATGCCATGGATCTTTCATTCCAATAATCGGTGATACGTTTCCAAATGGCTTTAAAAGTTCTTGTTCTCTTTTCTGTTTCCAGATCAACTGCTGCTTATACGGCATCCTTTGAAGCTGACATCCTCCGCATTTTTTCTGATAAGGACAAATTTTTCTTTTCTCTTCCATATTTTTACTCTCATTTCTTTCTAAAAAAATTACTGCAAAAACTTACGATATTTCCCCCAAATAGCATCCTGAAAATAACAGTACGCTTTATCAAACAAAAATAAAACCACCTGTCCGCCAAGTATTAGCAGTACAATCATTTCTATACGGTAGACTCCTGCATAAAACAGTCTTGGCAAAAAAATCACTGCTGGCAGATACATCACATTAAACAGCAGATATTTAATCACCCAAAACAATTTTGTCCAGTTTTTTTGAGAGTTCTTATGATATAAAAAATGCCAGATGGCGTCTGTTGCCCAGATATAAAATGCCATCATTCCATACGTGATACAATATAGTTTATCTGGTGCAAGAAGTAATCCTAAAATTTCGCTTGCCGCAAAAAATCCAAATCCAAGCGTAAAACCACACTCTCTTACAGCGATTCCCGTACAGAAAGATGCCGCTGCAAGTAAAAATAAGGTGCTGAAATCAAGTGTTTTGCTCAGCACCAATAAAATTTCGCAAATTGCAAGAAGTAATCCTAAAAAAGATATTTTTTTTGCATTTACATGCATGGACAAAGATCCCCTCCCATACACTCACACAGAGAATCTGCGCACCACAAATCACAGCAGAAATTTCCTGTTGTCAGTCCGCCGCCGCCATATTGTCTTCCTGCTCCTTGGTAACGGTTTCCTCTCATTTTGAGCTGATTTAGGAATCCCCTGTATTCCATATTTCCAGGTTCCATGGATGCTGCTCTTTCTGCATGGTTCATGGCATCTAGATTATTTCCGATTCCGGAACTTGCCACTGCATAATAATAATGCCACTGTGCATTTTGAGTTGGAATTCTTGAAAGCAGGTTCAAAGCTTCCCGATAATGTCCGGAATTGATATAATTACGCACAGCACCCATCTCCACGCTTGCTGTGTCTCCGCTGCTTGATGAACTCTGATAAGAACTTCCTGAAAAACCATGCTCTCTTTCGTCCATGATTTGTTTATATGCTTCCTGCACTTCTTTAAATTTTTCTTCCGCCAGATCTGACAGAGGATTATTGACATAAGAATCTGGATGATATTTCCGGCTTAATTCTCTGTATGCCTTTTTTACCTCATCGTTTGACGCATTTGGTGAAATACCTAATATTTTATATGGATCACTTATCATCTCTATCTTCTTCCTTTATCTCTATATTTTTCTTTTTTCGTATTGTCTGATATTTATTCCAAACTCCGGCGTACAGAATATTTCTTAAAATCTCAATGTTCTCTACACATGGAAGTTTTTCAAAATGTTCTGTACACTCTGCCATCATCATAGTTAGCATTCCATAACAATTTTCCTCAAAATTTTCTTCACCGCTTATCGCCAGCAATGGATTATAATTCTTTTCTTCTCTGTCTTTTTCCAAATCATCATAGGCATCCATCAGATAAATAAATTTTCCCAGATAAAAACCTGTCTTCCTTAACTCTTCTTTCCAGATATCTTCGCGGTAGACCATCAGTTCCGCCATCAACTTTCCAAAGCTTCCGGAAACTTTATCCAGATTTTGCTCTCTTTTCTTTTCCAGATCTGAAAGTTCTCTGAGATATTTCTCAATTTCTCTGCATTTTTTTGGATACCGGTTTTTTATCTTTTCATATCTTCTGTGAAAGCTTCGAATCCCAATCATTGCCTTTTTCTTATGTTCATCTTTCCAATCGTCCACAAAATGGTGATAAGACAGCACAATATTCATATCTGCTCCATATTGTGTAATTTCATTGATCAGAATCTCCTTTTTCTGGACAGGATGAACTGCACAGCGGCAAGTTTCTTTTTTCGTGGGACATTCATACAAAGATGTTAAAAGCAAAATCAAAAATGTCATATCATAAGTCAATGTCATTTGACCTGATATGCCGTATCTTTCTCTTAACATTCTACACAATCCGCAATAATAGGCACGGTATGTAGAAAAATCTTTGATTTTCATTTCCGGTTTGTAAATTGTAATATATCCAAACATATTTTCCGTCCTTATCATCGTTTCCGTCAATTTTTCATTTTTTCTGTACCATTTAGCCTGATAAATTTTCTGATTTATCTGCTGCTTGATTTTTTTGGACATTGACGCTTCTTATCCTTTTGTCACTTTATTTCTATAAAATACTTTTTTTTAGTGTACACGATTCAACGTATTTTGTAAAGTAGCCATTTCCACATGATTTAGAGTTTTACGATTTCAATGAGCTGAATTTTCCGTATATTTTCTTTTTTCTTTCTTTTATATAACATGAATCTGACACATTTCCATTGCTTTTAAAGCATTTTCATGACTCTGAGGGGTTACTCCGGCGCAGCAGGAACTATCTACGATAATCGGTATCTCAGGAAATGCTGCTTTTAAAATGATCGCGTTCGAAATGACACAGATATCGGTGCAAAGACCGATTAATTCTATGGACTCTATCTGTTCTTTTTTTTCTATTTTTCCCAGATAATGCGCCAAATCCAGAGAGCCAAAAGTATTTTTATCAAAAAATTTTGCTCCCTTTTCTGTCATCGCTTCTTCCAAACCAGGTTCTATCTCCCATCCTTGACTTCCCTTGATGCAATGTACTACCGGAAGATTTCTCCCCTCTTGTGTCTCAAGATAATTATTCTGATGCGTATCTCTTGTACAGCAGATTTCTCCTTCAAACAATTCTATTTTTTTCATTACTTTTTTTACAATCTGCTGTGCTTCTTTTGTTCCAAGAGCTCCATCAATGAAATCTTTTTGCATATCAATTACAATTAAAAATTTTTTCACGGTCTGCCTCCTTGTATTACTTTTTTGTTTGCAGCTGCCATTTCTTATATTTTCTTAATTTATCAGCTTTTGATCTTTCCTGACCCGCCACGGCAAAATAGTCACTCAGATTGCTGATTTTCAAACTGGCTATTATAAAGTTTAGCATAAAATCCTTGTTTTTTCATTAGCGTTTCGTGATTTCCCTGTTCAATCACGCTTCCATTTTTCATCACTAAAATTATATCTGCTTCCCGTATCGTAGAAAGACGGTGTGCGACAATAAAACTCGTTCTTCCCTTCATCATTCTTGCAAAGGCATCCTGAATCTTGATTTCTGTTCTCGTATCAATGGAAGAAGTCGCCTCGTCCAGAATCAGCATTGGAGGCAGGCAAAGCATCACTCTGGCAATACATAAAATTTGTTTTTGTCCCTGTGAAAGCATCCCTCCATCTTCTGTGATCACCGTATCGTATCCTTGCGGAAGTCTTTTTATAAAACTGTGAGCATGGGCAAGTTTTGCTGCCTGCAAAATTTCTTCTTCCGTTGCATCTGGTTTTCCCATTTTAATATTATCACGAATGGTGCCTGTTTTCAGCCAGGTATCCTGCAAAACCATTCCATAGCTTGTCCTAAGACTCTTTCTTGTCACATCACGGATATCCGTGCCCTCCACTAAAATCTTTCCGTCTGTGACGTCGTAAAAACGCATCAGAAGATTAATCATTGTCGTTTTTCCGCATCCGGTAGGACCTACAATTGCAATTCTCTGTCCTGGTTTTACTTTCAAGTTAAAATTTTCGATCAGTTTCTGTTCCGGTGTATAGGAAAAATTTACATGGCTTAATTCTACGTTTCCTTTTACATTGTCAAGTACTTTTGCATTTTCTATTTCCGGAACCTGAGGTTCTTCCTCAATTAATTCGAAAATTCTTGCCGCACAGGCAAGTGCATTTTGAAATTCTGTCACAACGCCTGATATTTCGTTAAATGGTTTTGTATACTGATTTGCATAACTTAAAAAGCTGGAAAGCTGTCCTACGCTGATTCCACCCGCAATCGCCGAGAGTGCTCCTGTAATTCCAACTCCCGTGTATACAAGACTATTGACAAATCGTGTAGATGGATTTGTCAGCGAAGAAAAGAAAATTGCTTTTAAAGAATAGTTTCCCAGTTTTTCATTAATCTTATCAAATTGTTCCATCGCTTCTTTTTGGTGATTAAAAGCCTGGACTACTTTCTGATTTCCAATCATTTCATCAATTAAGGCTGTCTGCTCTCCTCTCGTCTCAGACTGAAGCTTGAACATCTTATAAGTTCTTCTTGCGATAAAACTTGCCACAAAAAAAGAAATTGGCGTAATCACAACTACTACCAAAGTAATTTTCACATTGACGCTCAACATAAACAATAGTGTTCCAAGAATTGTCAGTACTCCTGTAAAAAGCTGAGTAAATCCCATCAAAAGTCCGTCTGAAAACTGGTCGACATCAGCGATCACACGGCTTACAATCTCTCCATAAGAATGCTGATCAATATATTTTAAAGGCAAAATTTCAATTTTTTCAAATGCCTCCTGCCTGATATCCCGAATCACCTGATATGCGATCTTATTATTGCTGATATTCATAATCCACTGTGCTAGCGCTGTCAGAACAATCATCCCTGCCATCTCTTTTAAAATTTCAAAAATTGCTCCAAATTCTACGTTTCCCGGCTCCAAAATATAGTCAATTGCATTTCCTGTCAGAATTGGAAGATACAGCGTAAGAGCAACGGAGACAGCGGCTGTCAAAATCGAAAGCATCACATAAATCCAATATTTCTTAATACGCTGCAAAACTTTTTTTAATGTCTCTTTTTGATTCACCTTTTTGTGCATCGTATCACATCCTCCTTTTTATTTTTCCGTTTTTCTCTACTGTGCAGCCTGATGTTGAAACTGGGAATAATAGATTTCCTGATAAACGGAACAGTTTTCCAAAAGTTCTTTATGTGTTCCTATTCCAACTGCCTCTCCATCCTCTAAAACAACGATCTGGTCTGCATGCTGAATGGATGATGTTCTCTGCGAAACGATAAAAACCGTCATTTGTCCTTCCATATTTCGAATTGCATGTCGCAAGTTTGCATCTGTCGCAAAATCCAGTGCTGACGCACTGTCATCCAGAATTAAAATTTCCGGTTCTTTTACAATTGCTCTAGCAATCGTCAGTCTCTGCTTTTGACCGCCGGAAAGATTTTTTCCTCCCTGTTCAATTACCGCATCCAGTCCATCTTTTTTTCCCTGGACAATGTCAAACGCCTGCGCAATTTTTAAAGCGCGGTACATCTCTTCTTCTGTTGCCTCTTCTTTGCCCCATGCAAGATTTTCCCGAATGGTGCCGCGGAATAACACTGCTTTTTGCATGACCATTCCGATCTTGTCCCTTAACTCTTCTATGGCATATTCTTTTACATCCCGCCCATTTACCAATACCTTTCCCTGTGTGGCGTCATAAAAGCGGGGAATTAAATGGACAAATGAAGTTTTTCCTGATCCTGTTCCTCCAATGATTCCGATTGTCTGTCCTTTTTTGACTTTCAGATTTAAATGCGACAACGAATTGTCTCCTGCATTTTGATAGCATAGACTGACATCTTGAAATTCAACTGCCAATTCTTCTTTGGTTCCTATCGTTTCTTCTTTTTTCTCCATCTCTTCATTGGGGTATTCTTTCAGACTCGATTTTACCTGCAGCACACTTTCAATTCGATTCGCACATGCAAAAGCTTTTGTGACGGTAATGATCAAATTTGCAAGTTTTACGAGTTCTACCAGAATCTGAGACATGTAATTGACAAGTGCAATTACTTCTCCTTGTGTAATGTTTCCGATATTAACTTCCACTCCTCCCTGCCAGATCAAAGCCACGACAGCTGCGTTGATAATGACATACGTAATTGGATTCATCAGTCCTGAAATTTTTCCTACATATGTTTGAATTTTGGTCAGGTTTTGATTTTTTTCCTGAAATCTTATCTTTTCTTCTTTTTCTTTTCCAAAAGCGCGGATGACGCGAACTCCCGTCAGATTTTCTCTTGTCACGCCTAGTACTCCATCTAATGCCGCCTGTACTTTTCTATAGAGAGGAATCGTAATCAGCATAATTCCAAATACAACGATTGACAGCAGGGGAATTGTAACTACAAAAATCATAGCTGTTTTTACATCAATGGTAAAAGCCATAATCATAGCGCCAAATACAATAAACGGCGAGCGGAGAAAAAGTCTCAAAACCAGATTTACTCCAGACTGGACCTGGTTAATATCGCTTGTCATCCTTGTAATAAGAGTAGACGTGCCGATCGTATCCATTTCGGTAAACGAAAGAGACTGGATATGTCCAAATAAAGCATGTCTTAATTTTGTGGAAAATCCAACAGCTGCTTTTGCAGCAAAATATTGTGCCGTAATCGAACATACTAGCCCAATCACTCCCAGTCCGATCATGACAAGGCACATACGGATAATATACTTCTGATCTCCGTTTGCAATTCCCTTATCAATAATTGCTGCCATGACAAGGGGAACGAAAAGTTCGAAAGAAGCTTCCAGCAGTTTAAACAGTGGTCCTAACACACTTTCTTTTTTATAATCTTTTAGATAAATCAGTAATCCCTTCATTTCTTCTCCTTTTCTTTCTTGCTTTCTTTTCTTCTTTATATTATCATAGAAATTATTATATGAAAATTATTATAAAAATATAGTTTCTATACTTTTTACATATAAAAATTCAGAAAGGAATCCTGCTGCTATGGATTTAAAGCGACTTTATTATTTTGTCACCGTTGTAAATGAAGGAAATATTTCACATGCAGCAAAAAAACTGCATATGTCACAGCCTCCTCTCAGCACTCAGATGCATCTTTTGGAAAAAGAACTTTCCTGTGTTCTTTTTGAGCGTGGGTCTCGCCAGATTCGTCTCACAGAAGCAGGAAAACTTCTCTATGAACGTGCTTTGTCTTTACTGGAACTTTCTAACCGCACAAAAAAAGAATTGCTTGACTATCAAAATGGTACAAGCGGCACGCTAAGACTCGGTATTGTCTCTTCTGTGAGCTGTACTCTCTTAAACCAATGGATTAAAAGCTTTCACCATGAACATCCGGAAATTTGTTTTGAACTGTTTGAAGCAAATACATACCAGCTTCTGGAACAGTTAAAGGCAAATATTATTGAACTTGCCGTTGTACGCACGCCCTTTCACTTTGCACCATTTGAATGTATTTTTCTTCAGGAGGAACCTATGCTTGCTGTCGGTCATCGAATTTATTTTGCCGATCTCTCTGAGCATGAAATTTCTCTGATTCAGCTTTATCAAAAACCTTTGATTTTATATCGCCGTTGGGAAGCTATTATTCTGGAAACGTTTCATCAGCATCATCTCCACCCTCACATTTTCTGTAAAAATGATGATGCACGTACTACTGCATACTGGGCAGATTCCGGACTTGGCATCGGAATTATTCCCGCCTCTGCCTTGAAAATGATCCAGCATCCGGATACCTTGTGCAAGGAAATCCATGATCCGGAACTTCATTCAAAAATTTCTGTCATCCGCAATAAAAATGGCTATCTTTCACCAATTGCCAAAGAATTTTTAAATTTTATTCAGCTTATGTAAATTGATATACACATTCTGCGGAGCATTTTGCATCATGAGGAACTTCTTTCACACTTTATTGCATCAAATTCTTTCCTATCCTTCTATTATATAAAAAAAACAGAGCAAAAACCGTGCTCTGTTTTTTTATTCTTCCTGTTTTTCTTTTTGAAAAGATAGTGGATCATTTTTTCCGTCCTTTTCATGGATTGCTTCTGTTCCGGCTGCAAGAGCCGTCTCATAATACCATATTTTATAGTCAATCTCATCCATAAATCTTTTTAATTCGTTCATCTGGTCCTGTACGCGCTTTTTTTGTGTTTTAAACATATTGAGGCGTTTTTCTAAAGTCGAATCACCTTCCATACACCAATTAATAAATTTTTTAATATCTTTAATTGACATCCCAGTATTTTTCAGACAACTGATCACAGCAAGCCACTCTAAATCACTATCCTTAAATATCCGAAAGCCTGCGGGCGTCCTTTCCACAAATGGCAATAATCCCTCCTTATCATAATATCTTAGAGTATACGCCGATAATCCTGCTTTCTTCGCTGCTTCTCCAATAGAATATCCCATACTATTTTCCTTCCAATTTCCTTTTATCAAAGATTCGTAAAGCAGACCTTCCTAACATCTGCCTTGATACTTGCTTATGAACGCAAATATCCTCACACCTGAGTTTTAAAACTCTTATGGTGTGATTCTCATTCTTTCCTTATTCTTTTTGCATTTTTTGGATACACTTTGTTTCTTCTTTGATGTCTTTCCTTTACGCTGTCTATGATACTGTGTATCTCTAAATTTTAAAATGCTTATCTGTGTTCCATAAAAACAGCGACCCTATTTGATTGTTATACTTTCCAAACCTTATAAACCATGTTAAGTTTTCCACATGAATTCTATTTGATTGTTTATATTTTATCACATAGAGTAAACTCTAAGTCAATATAACATTGTTAATTTTTGACATATTCTTCACTGTCTTATAAGCAAAATATACATTTTTTTATAAGATATTCTATCCTTTTCTGTTCGTATCTCTCCTGCTTTCTGTTCTGATCCGACTGCTGATCAATCTTTTTCCATTTTTTCAAGTAATCCCAAACTTGATCTGCCTCTTTGCGTAAAACGAAAGTCTGCTGCATCAGATCATCCATAAAAAAACAGGAACAATTTTTTCATACTTTCTGAAAATTATTCCTGTATCATCTTACATATTAATATTTTTTGAAACGCGCAGTCTCGACATCGCTCTTGCTAAAGATGCCTGTGTCCTGTAATACTGCTGCTGACTTTGTTTTTGGCGCAGCTGTTCTTGCGCACGTTCTTTTGCTTCTTTGGCACGCCGGACGTCAATTTCTTCCGGTTTTTCAGCTGTTAAAACTAAAACGGTTACGCGATTATTGATAATCTGTGCAAAGCCGCTGCTGACAGCTGCTTTTTGCCATGTGCCGTCTTCTTTTTGAAAACGCATCTCTCCCGGCACAATTGCCAGCATCATATCCTCATGATGCGGCATAATTGCTTTTTCTCCGTCAGCTTGCGGAACTACAATAAAAGAACTCCGTCCTTCAAAAAAGACTCGATCGCTTGCCAGAATTTTCAGACCAAATGTGCTGTTTCCCATCGGCTTTTCACCCCTTTTTATTCATGAATCAATTTTGCTTTTTCTATTACATCGTCAATCGTTCCTACATTGAAAAACGCCGCTTCCGGATAACTGTCCATCTCTCCGTCTACAATTGCTTTAAATCCGCGAATTGTCTCTTTTAAAGGTACATATTTTCCTGGAACGCCTGTAAAATTTTCAGCGACATGAAATGGCTGCGAAAGAAATCTTTGTATCTTTCTTGCACGAAAAACGGTCAATTTATCTTCCTCTGACAGCTCTTCCATTCCTAAAATTGCAATAATATCCTGAAGTTCCTTATATTTCTGAAGAGTCTCCTGAACTCGTCTTGCTGTCTGATAATGTTCTTCTCCGACTACGTCCGCTTCTAAAATTCTGGAAGAAGATTCCAGAGGATCTACAGCAGGATAGATTCCCTGTTCTACAATTTTTCTCGAAAGCACAGTTGTAGCATCCAAATGAGCAAATGTCGTTGCCGGTGCAGGATCTGTCAAATCGTCTGCCGGCACATAAACTGCCTGAACTGAAGTGACAGAACCATTTTTCGTTGAAGCAATTCTCTCCTGAAGTTCACCAACTTCTGTTGCAAGTGTCGGCTGATATCCTACCGCAGACGGCATTCTTCCAAGTAACGACGAAACCTCGGATCCTGCCTGTACGAATCGAAAAATATTATCAATAAATAAGAGTACATTCTGATGTTCCTTATCGCGAAAATATTCTGCCATAGTCAGCCCTGTCTCTGCAACTCTCATACGTGCTCCGGGCGGTTCATTCATCTGTCCGAATACCAGTGCCGTCTTCTCTAAAACACCTGATGCTTTCATCTCTGTCCAGAGATCGTTTCCTTCTCTGGAGCGTTCACCGACACCGGTAAAGATAGAATAGCCGCCATGTTCTGTTGCAATATTCCGGATTAATTCCTGAATCAACACCGTTTTTCCTACTCCGGCTCCTCCAAATAATCCGATTTTTCCTCCCTTTGCATAAGGTGCAAGAAGATCAATAACTTTGATTCCCGTTTCCAGCACCTCGACTACAGGATTTTGATCTTCAAAACTTGGCGGATCACGGTGAATGACCCAGTGTTCTTCTTTTTCCAGACTCTCTCCACCGTCAATTGTCTCTCCGAGTACATTAAAAAGCCGTCCTAATGTTTTTTCACCCACCGGAACTTTGATCCCTGAATCAGTAGCAATGACTTCCATATCACGGTAAAGCCCCTCGCTGGAAGAAAGCATGATACAGCGCACGGTATTATTTCCTAAATGTTGTGCCACTTCCATAATACATTTTTTACGGTTATTTTCTACTTCCAGTGCGTCTTTTATATAGGGAAGATCACCATTTTCAAATTCTACGTCCACGACCGGTCCCATAACCTGTATAATTTTTCCTTTTTTCATTATGAAACTTCCTCTCTGTTTACGATCTGTATTTTCGTCTCTGTGCATTTGCCCCACTGACTACTTCAGTAATTTCCTGTGTAATTGCTGCCTGTCTTGCCCGATTATACTGAATGGAAAGTTCACGGAGCATCTCTTTTGCACTTTTTGTGGAAGACTCCATCGCTGTCATTCTCGAATTGTGTTCGCTGGAATATGATTCTACCAAGCATCCATAGATCATTCCTATTAAATAGTTCGGTATGATTGAGCTTAATACATCATCTGCGCAAGGAGACATTGCAATCACTTCATTGTGCAATTCTCCCAAGCCTTCCGGTCCCTGAAACGCTTTTCTCTTCATTGGAAGCAGTCTCATTTCTTCTGCTTCCATCCAAACAGCACTGTCCATTCTTGTGTAGATAATATCTACCGCATCCAGTTTCCCACTCAAAAATTCAGAAATCATTCTCTCTGCAATGTTTCTCGATCGGTGAATCGTCGGCTTTTGAACCGTATAACGAAAGGTAGTATCCACATTTGCTTTTTTCTTTGAAAAGTAATGACGTCCCAGTTCTCCCAAAACATACAGTTTTTGTTCCCCTGTTTTTTTCATTTTCTCTTCCGCCATCTTTAGCACATTATGATTATATGCGCCTGCAAGTCCCTTATCTCCAGTAATGACAATTGTTCCCGTCTTACGTTTTTCCGGTTCTATCTGTGTTCTCTGATCAAAATATTTGTTCTCTACATTCTCTGGCATATGCCGCAAAACACGCGCAATCGCATCTTGCATAGAATAAAAATACGGCTCGGTATCTTTTAGAATCTTTTGCGCCCGTTTCATTTTGGAAGAAGAAATCATATACATCGCATTTGTGATTTTCATTGTATCCCGAATGCTTTTCATGCGATCCTGGATCTCTTTCATATTTGCCATACTAACACCTGCTTCTGTCTTTAAACTCCTTAGCCGCCTTCACAATTTTTTCTGTTAATTTTTCCGACAGCTGTTTTGTTTTTTCGATTTCTTCTGCTATCTCATGATGTTCCCGTTCAAAAAATTTCAGTAGTTCTGCCTGAAACTCTTTTATCTTTTTTATCTCTATATCCATAAAAATTTTATGTGTTGCCGCACATAAAGTCAAAACCTGATCTGATAAGCTCATAGGCTGTCCAAGAGGCTGCTTTAACAGTTCCATCAATCCCTTTCCGTACTGAAGCTGTTCTTTTGTCGCAGTATCCAGATCTGAACTAAACTGTGTAAACACTTCCATCTCTCGGTATTGGGCAAGATCAATACGAATTGTTCCCGCTACTTGTTTCATTGCTTTTGTCTGTGCGGCACCTCCCACACGGGAGACAGATAATCCCACATTTACAGCAGGGCGCATACCGGCAAAAAACAGATCACTCTCTAAAAAAATCTGTCCATCGGTAATAGAAATCACATTTGTCGGAATATAAGCTGAAACATCTCCTGCCTGTGTCTCAATTATCGGAAGCGCTGTGATCGAACCTCCTCCCGCTTCTTCGCTTAAACGGCTGGAACGCTCTAACAGTCTTGAATGCAGATAAAAGACGTCTCCAGGATATGCTTCTCTGCCCGGAGATCTTCCTAGCAAAAGGGAGAGTGCACGGTAAGCCACAGCATGTTTGGAAAGATCATCATATACAATTAAAACGTCTTTGCCGTGATACATAAAGTATTCAGCAAGTGCCGTTCCTGAATAAGGAACAATATACTGTAAAGCAGAACATTCATTTGCCATTGCCGCCACAACAATCGTATAATCCATTGCCCCGTGACTTTTTAATGTAGCGGTCAGTTTTGCAATTGTTGATGCTTTCTGACCAATTGCCACATAAATACAAATCACATCTTTTCCTTTTTGGTTTAAGATCGTATCAATCGCAATCGATGTCTTTCCTGTCTGGCGATCCCCGATAATCAGTTCTCTTTGTCCTCTTCCAATCGGAAACATCGAATCAATTGCCAAAATCCCTGTCTCCAGCGGTACTGAAACGGATTTTCTCTCTACAATTCCAGGTGCCTCCTGTTCAATCGGTCGGTATCCTTCTGTCTCGATTTCACCTTTTCCATCAATCGGCTCTCCTAATGCATCTACGATTCTGCCTATATAGCCATCTCCAACTGGAATCCCTGCTTTTTTTTTGGTGCGCACTACCTTCGTTCCTTCTTTGATTCCCGTATCTTTTCCAAACAAAATACATCCTATCTCATGTCGGCGAATGTCCTGCACCATTCCTTTTAATCCATTTTCAAACGTTACAATCTCTCCATACATGGCATGGTCAATTCCATAGACAGTTGCAATTCCATCTCCGACCCAGATTACTCTTCCTGTTTCCTGCTCTTTACAGATTTCATCGTAGTTTTCAATCTCTTCTTTGAGAATGGAAATGATTTCTTCTGAATTAATTGCACTCACGTCTTTCACCTCCGGATCATTTTTTCTCTTAATCTTTTAAGCTTTCCGCTTAAACTCCAATCATATTCTTTACTGCCTGCTTTTAAAACGAATCCTCCAAGTAAAGACGGGTTCTTCACAATCTCTAGCTTTACTTCCTTGCAGGAGTAATTCCGTTTTAAAAATAGTTTTATCTGTTCTTTTTGCTTTTCTTCCGGTAAAGTTACGCAAAATAATACTGCTCTTAAAATACCTGTCTGTTTCTCTGTATATTCCTGATAGCAGTTAAAAATTTCCTGAATTTTTCGCATATTTCCATAATCGCTTACATGTTCTAAAAATCCATGAAGTTCTTTTGGAAAAACCCGTCTTATTATTTCATGTTTTTTCTTTCTTTCCATTGTAGGATTTGCAAGAACTTCTTTGAGCTGTGGCACATTTTCAAAATTTTTCTGCGCTTCTTGCATCAGCTGTTTTGGAATTCCTAATTCATACAGCGCAGCTGCATAGTTAATGGATGTCTGCCGCATTGGTGTCACCTGTTTCTTTTAAGAACTGATCATATAAGGTAACATCGTGTTCCACACGCTTTCCCGTCTGATCTGTCAACATTTTTTCTGCCACAGTAATTGCAAGATCTGCAATCTGAGATTCCAATTCTCGGACTGTGTTCTCTTTTTCTGCTGCAATACTTTTTTCTGCCTCTTTTTTCACTCTAAATGCTTCTTTTTTAGCATCCTCCACAATCTGCTCATATTCAGCTTTTGCACGATCTTTCGCATTTTCTACCAGTGTATTGGATTCTTCCCGTGCATGTAAAAGAGCCATCTCATATTTCTCTTTTAGATTGTTTGCCTGCATCTCTTTTTCTGCCGCATTGTCAAGCTGTGCTTTTATCATTGCCTGACGTTTATCGATAATTCCCGTCACAGGTCCAACCAACAATTTCTTTAAAATCAGATACAGAATGATCAGGTTAATGATGGTAAAGACAAGATTCCAATCTAATCTCAGCATCGATACTTCCCTGCCTTTCTACGATTATCTTAAAAAGAAGATGATTACGAGTGCGATTACAAAACCATAAACAGCAGTTGCTTCCGCCAGTGCTCCGCCGATAATCAATGTTTTGCTGATTTTTCCTTCTGCCTCCGGCTGTCTTGCAATCGCATCCACTGCCTTTGAAGTTGCAATGCCGATACCGATTCCTGCTCCTGCTCCTGTCAATACTGCGATAGCTGCTCCAATTGCGATTAATGTTGCCATAATAATTCTCTCCTTTTCTTATTCCATCTGTTCTTTCATAAATAAAGCTGTCAAAAATACAAAAACATATGCCTGAATCAATCCATCAAAAATGTCAAAATAAAAACTAAGCGGAACCGGAATAGCGATCGGAACTAAAATCTTGATCAATTCCATAATAACAAATGACCCTAAAACGTTTCCAAACAGTCGCATGCAAAGCGACACCGGTTTTATAAAAATCTCTAAAATATTAATGGGTAGGATAACTGGAACCGGCTGTGCAAAACTTTTCAGCCATCCTTTCAGTCCCTTTTTGTAAAATCCTGAAT
Organism: uncultured Lachnospiraceae bacterium; assembly: GCA_944376425.1. Classification (GTDB taxonomy): domain Bacteria; phylum Bacillota; class Clostridia; order Lachnospirales; family Lachnospiraceae; genus JAGZHZ01. Next base: position 17,668 of record CALWCS010000130.1, read on the forward strand.
ATTCTATCAGAAAAATACTCATAATAGCCAGTGCGGCTGTCACATTTAAATCTTTTGTAGGCGGTTTTAATCCAAACAGTCCGATCAAATTTGCAATTCCGATATAAATAATTACTGTGATCAGATAGGGAATATATCGTTTTCCCTCTTCGCCCAGAAGATCCTTAAAAAAATCGTTCAAAAATCCAATTGCAGATTCCAATATAAGCTGTTTTTTGCCCGGATTTTCTATTTTTAAATTTCGTACCAGGCAAAAAGAAATCAGTGCAAGTACAGCCATAATGATCCATGTGACAACAACTGATTCAGAAACTTCCATTCCTCCAAAAATCGGAATTGTAAACACTGTGTCACAATTAAGTTCTTCTATTAAACGGCTTGCTAATTCTTCCGTATAACTCCCTTCTTTCTTTATCTTTTCTGTTCTTCTCCTTTCCTGCATTTTTGCTGCCTAGAAGATTATCACTATTTTTATTCCGTGTCAATCATTTTACTTTTCTTGTTTTTTTATAAAATTTATACAATTTTTTATGTATTTTTCCTAATATTTTTTGAAATTAATGCACATTTTTTCTGTTTTTTTGGTCTGACCAAATTGCCGTCTCTTCTTTCTTTTTTTGTCCCGAAAAATCATAATCTTTTTTTCGAAAAATTTGTACAAATTCCCCATCTCTATTAGACATTCTGTTTTAGTCTGGCTTCTGTGAGTCTTAGTCCAAGATTCCTATTGGTTTTGACCGGAAAAATATCACTTGAAATCCCTGCGCCTTCTTTTCGAAATACTGATTAAAATGGCTTTAAAAGTTCTTCCACAGACACTTCTAAAATATCTGCAATACAAAACAAAAGCTCTATCGAAATTCCCTTATTCATTCCTGCCGCTTCAATATTACTCATATGAGTCCGGCTGATTCCTGCTTTTTTCGCCAAATCCATCTGTGTCATTCCTTTTTTTCTTCTGTATCTTGCAATCTGCATTCCCAAGTTCCGAAGTCTTTCTGTATATTCTTCCTTCATTTTTCTCTTCCTTCCTCTGTCTTCTGTTTCTTTTCTGTTTTTTCTCTATATACTTTTTGTAGTTTTTTTAATCAAATTTCTATTTTTTATTATAACGAACTCTTTTTCTTCAGGCAACTAAAGGGCTGCCGCAAGTCAGTCTTTTCATTCGACATGGCATCGCAGCAGCCCTCATCTTTTCGCTTTTTCTTTTTATAATGTTAGGATTTTTTGTTCCTCTGAATTTAATATTTTTTTAAAATCTGTTCCAATTCCTCTCTGGATCGGAGACCTACTAATCGTTCTGCCTCCTGTCCATCTTTAAAAATAATTAAAGTCGGAATGCTCATAACTCGAAATTGAGCAGCAAGCTCCGGCTGTTCATCTACATCAATCTTTCCGATCGTGATGCCGTCTGCTGCCATTTCCTCTAATATCACGCCCTGTCTTTTGCAAGGCATACACCAGGTAGCCCAGAAATCAACTAAAACTGGTTTTTTAGCATCCAATACTTCTTCTTTAAAATTTTCTTTTGTTACAATTACTTCCATCGTATGTTCTCCTTTTCTTTTTTATTTTGATATTCTATAACCAGAGGTTGATTATCTCTCTCTTCCGCGCTGGAATGCTTTAGAAATGGAAAGTCCTGCCACAGCTCCCTCATAAACAGCTTTTGCCACCTGTAAGATACCTCCGGTACAATCTCCCGCTGCATAAAGCCCGCGAATCGTTGTTTCCATCTTTTCATTCACTTTTATATTGCCTTTTTCTGTCAGCTGTGCTCCCATCTGTCGTGCCATTTCTCCGCTTCCTGCCGTTCCGATTGCAAGGAAAGCACCGTCTATCTTAATTCTTTCTCCATCTTCCAGCAAGATACTTTCCAGATTCTCTGTCCCTTCAAACGCTGTAATCTTTCTTTGTTCTACCAAAAATTCCGGTTTTTCTGAAAATGTCTGTTCCTTCCCGTCTGTAAAAAGAATGACTTCTTTTGCCAATGGTTTTAAAACTCTCGCTTCATGAAGTGCAAAATCTCCGCTTCCAATGACTGCCGCCTTTTTCTGGCGATAAAAAAATGCGTCGCATACGGCACAATAGCTGATACCTCTTCCTTCTAGTTCTTTCCTTCCAGGAACCTTCAAAGTAATTCTTTTTGATCCTGTCGCTAAAAGTACCGTTTCTGCTTCGATTTCTCCTTTTGATGTAATCAGAATAAAATTCTCTTCTTCTCGTATGCCAAGTACTTCTGCTTCCAAAAAACGGACTCCCAGTTTTTTTGCCTGCCGGATTCCTTTTTCGTGAAGTTCAGCGCCATTAAATCCCTCTTCGTTGCTATAAAAATTATCAATTTTTCCGGCTTTTTCCAGACCTCCCATTCCATTTGCAACAACAAGTGTAGAAAGTCCGGCACGTATCGTATATAAAGATGCTGAAATACCTGCCGGTCCTGAGCCGACAATAACCAAATGTTCCATCTTTTTCATCCCTTCTCTTTTGTCTTTTCTTTCGTTTTCTGATGTTTCAAATTATATCATCTTTTTTTATCTGTTCTGTGATATACTCACTGAAAAACAATTTTATTTTTATAAAATATATGATATCATCTTTCTGAGAAAACTGACAAGAAAAATTTACAAGGAGGATTTTATTTTTGGAATACTTTATTACATTTTTAGAAGGTCTAATTACCTTTATTTCCCCCTGCCTTCTCCCCATGCTGCCAATCTATTTAACGTATCTTGCAGGCAGCGACGAGGAACATCAAAAATCTGCTACTTTAAAAAATGCTTTGGGATTTATTCTCGGATTTTCTATTATGTTTCTAATTATGGGAGCTTTTGCCGGAAGCATTGGAATGCTTCTTACCCGTCATCAGACAATTATTAATATTGTCTGCGGACTGATCATTATCTTATTTGGGTTAAGTTATCTCGGAGTGTTTCATCTGCCCGTTTTTCGTCACACAAAAGATCATTCCGCACTTGCCACCAATATGAACTTTTTTTCTTCGATTACATTTGGAATCGTTTTTTCTATTGGCTGGACTCCATGTGTCGGTGCTTTTTTAGGTTCCGCTCTTATGCTTGCTTCCCAACAAGGTTCTGCCGTAAAAGGAATTCTGCTTTTGCTTTGCTATTCCCTCGGACTTGGCATTCCTTTCTTTTTGAGTGCTGTTTTAATTCACCAGTTAAAATCTGCTTTTGCCTGGATAAAAAATCACTACACCATCATCAATGCCGTCTCAGGCGCTTTATTGATTGTAGTCGGGATTGCCATGATGACTGGTTTACTTAGCAGACTATTATCTGTTCTTTCTTTTTAATTTGTCCACTGAACTTTTAGGAGGTTGCAGCAATGAAACAAAAAAAATCTTTTTTTCTGACTCTAATCATTTTAGTTGTTTTGATTTTAGGCTCTGTATTTGCCTACAATAAACTTTCGTCAGAACGCTCTGCCAGCAATCTGTCTTCTCTTAGACTTTCTAATTCTTCCGAAGAGTCTGAAGCTCCGACAGAAACTGATGCTGAGACAGAACCAATATCCGAAACGCAATCAGCTTCTCAGACTGAAGAGGACTCTCAAACAGAATCGGAAACAGAGACGGTATCTGATACGGAATCAGAAACAGAGCTAATATCTGATACAGAATCAGAATCCCAAACTGACTCTCAAGCACAGTCAAGAAGCGTATCACAGACACCGCCTGATGCTGGGACATCGTCTCAAAGTTCATCCGACTCTCAGACTGCTTCTGCTGCCTCTGCTGCTGAAGAATCCCAGACTGAAAAATCTCAGGAAGCTTCCCCGTCTGAATCCCAGTATACGCTTGCTCCTGATTTTACTGTCACAGATGCCGGCGGAAATGAAGTATCTCTTTTTAGTCTTCTCGGGAAACCAGCTGTTTTAAACTTCTGGAACAGCAACTGTCCTCCATGTAAAATGGAAATGCCCGATTTTCAGGAGATGTATGAGGAATTGGGCGAAGAGGTTTCCTTTATCATGATCGATACCGTTGGGGCTATGGGAGAAACGAAAGAAAGCGGTCAAGATTATGTCGAAGAACAGGGTTTTACTTTTCCTGTCTATTATGATACCTCTCAAGATGCCATCTATACTTACGGTATCGCAGCCTTTCCAACTACCTTTTTTATCAGTAAAGATGGGTATCTCATTGCAGGAGCACAGGGAATGATTGACAAAGAAACGTTGCAAATGGGAATTGACATGATTCTGGAAAACTAATCTTAGCCGATCATTGAAATAGTTTTCTCAAGTTAAGTAAAGCGTGCAGAATCTCTTTATTAAGAGAGATCTTGCACGCTTTGTTATATTGTCATATCTTGATGATATCTTTATTCTAAAGGAATGTCTTCAAACAATACCGGGATTTGTTCTTTTAGATAAGAAAGCAGCATTCTTGCAATCTCTCTCATCTGCGGGTGAGATGCCTTAGAGGTTCGCAATTTCAAAAAATGCCGCAGCTCTCGCATGTTCATCGTCACAACAATTTCTGTCTTTAAACTGTTTGGCAGGATGGTTCTTGCTTCTTCCGGTTTTGCTCCCATCTCAATTAGCTGATTATAAGATTTTTCAATCTGCTCCATTGTCGCTTTCCAGATTTGATACTGCGGATCTTTTTCTTCCCAGAAGCAAGGATGAATCATCGTCAGTTCTTTTCCAAATTTTTCTTTGCTGTAATTACAGTATCTCGTACTTTCCTGACTGTAGCTCGCTACTCTATGACGTACAATTTCATGGCTGACCCCGCGGTCGCAGATCAGTTTTACTGTAATTTTTTCGTGTTCTAATACCGATTCATGACCTCTTGCAATAATTCCGCGGATAAATTTTTCTGCACTTCCCTGGTCAATCAAATTTTCGCTCTTATAGCAGACTCTTCCGCATCTTTCAATATTTTTTAAAATTGTTTCCGCATTCAGCTCGGAAATCATTTCAAACCCTGGGCGAATTACTCTCATCTTTTCTCCTTTCTATTCTCTTTTATCATATCAATAGAAGCTTGGAAACAGTGTCGTATCCGTATGGGGCAGGAAGCAACATGCCACAAACTCATCCATATAAGTCGGAACCGTACTCAATTCCAGATATGTCATATTGGAAGCAAGCTCATATGTCTTTCTTTCTGCCTCAGTAGACAGCAGCATCGTATAAGCGCCCGACAAAGAAGAATTTCCAATATAAGAAAATTTCTCAATCGGGATATCCGGAAACATACCGATTCTTACTGCATTTTCCATATTAATTCCACTTCCGATTCCGCCGGCGACATAAACTGTGTCGATCATTGAAATATCGAAATCGACAGAAGTCAGCATGGTACGGATTGCTGAAAAAATAGCACCTTTTGCACGGATAAAGTTGTCAATATCCGCCTCTGTGATCTCAACATCTTTTACAGAAGCTGCCTCTTCCTCAAATGCAATCACATAGCTGCCCATTCCGTATGCATCGTGGCGAATCCGCTTTCCCTCGCGGATAAATTTTCCTTTTGGACTGATCATTCCTGCTCGGAACAGCTCACTAATCACATCAATAATACCAGAGCCGCAAAGTCCTACCGGTTTTTGTCCTTCTTCTCCAATCACCGAATACGTCGGCTCCATTGTATCCGGATCGATTTTGCACGCCTCAATCGCACCGTCAGTCGCACGCATACCGCAGCTGATATCGCCGCCCTCAAAAGCAGGACCTGCTGAGCAAGCGCAGCACATCATAAATTCATTGTTTCCAAATACAAGTTCTCCATTTGTTCCAAGGTCTATA
>CALWCS010000131.1 GCA_944376425.1 uncultured Lachnospiraceae bacterium
CAGAAAAAATGGCAGTCATTGCAAAGCATCATCAGGTGATTTGCATCACGCACCTGGCTCAGATTGCAGCTATGGCAGATCATCATTTCGTAATTGAAAAATATGTAAAAAATCAAAATACAGTGACAACAATCAGAGAATTATCAGAAAATGAGACGATTCAGGAACTCGCCCGAATTTTAGGAGGCGCAAAAATCACACATACTGTTTTAGAAAATGCAAGAGAAATGAAAGAATTGGCAATTCGTACAAAAAAATACTAGTGTGAAACGAGCACTTTTTTACATACTAAAGAAAGATGGGAAAAGATTCAGATAAAAATGGTATGTTTCTGTCTGAGAACAGAAATCCGAACGATCTGTCTTTTTATCATTCTCTTTTTATAAAAACCGCACTGCGGTAAGAGATATGAAAACTATGTAGACAAAGGGTGTGAAAAAGTGACAAATGAACAGCGATATCGCCGATTTTTATGGGCTTTGCTTGGAGTAGGAATCAGTCTTTTTTTCTTTTGCCTGTTTTTGTTTTTTGAAGAAAAGATTCCAGATCATATGAATCTGGTATGCGGAGAAAAACAGTCTATAAATTTTAATCTTCCGCAGGATACAGTGGGATATGAAGCAGCGGAGGAGGCAGATGCTTCAGGCAAAACAAACAGTCCAAAAGAGAATCTTCATATCACAGCCGACAGTGTCATCGGAAATCAGACAGGGGATTATGAGATATCTTGTAAGCTGTTTGGAATTATTCCGATTAAATCGATACAGGTCAGTGTGGTGGAACAAAACTGGGTCTATCCGTGCGGAGACCCAGTTGGGATTTATATGAAAACAGATGGAGTACTGGTAGTCGGGACGGGAAGCATTAAAGGAATGGACGGGATTTTGTATGAACCGGCATACCATATTGTACAGTCAGGAGACTATATTCTATCAGCAAACGGAACTGCAACACCGAATAAAGAGACATTGATTCAGATTATTCATGAGTCGGAGGGAGAACCAGTAATTCTTAAAGTACGCAGAGGAGAAGAAGAGATTGAATTATCGCTTCAGCCGGTTTGGACACAGGAGCAGGATTACAAAGTAGGAATTTGGGTTCGCAGTGATGCCCAGGGAATTGGCACTTTGACTTATGTAGACAGCCAGGGACATTTTGGAGCGCTTGGACATGGGATCAATGATATTGATACGAGCACACTGCTGAATTTGGAAAAAGGAACACTGTATGCATCGACAATTCGCTCTGTGATTAAAGGAACCAAAGGAGTTCCAGGGGAGCTTGCAGGAGTGATCCATTATCGGGACGATGCAGTGCTTGGAACGATTGAACAAAATACAATGACAGGAATTTTCGGGACACTTTCTTGTGATCTGGATTGTTTCCATCTAGAAGGACCAGTGGAAGTGGCATACAAACAGGAGGTTCAGACGGGACCGGCTGTAATCAGAAGTGCACTGGATGGGACAATCCGAGAATATGAGATTGAAATTGAGAAAGTGTACTTAAACAGTTCCGACGCAAATAAAGGAATGGTGATTAAAGTGACAGATCCAGAGCTGCTTGAAATGACAGGAGGAATTGTTCAGGGAATGTCCGGTTCACCGATTTTGCAGGACGGCAAACTGATCGGTGCAGTCACTCATGTATTTGTTCAGGATAGTACAAGCGGATACGGTATTTTTATTGAGAATATGTTAAGACAATAAGAGGAAGACAGGAAAGAATGCTATGGAAGCATATCAGGGCTTACAGATGCATTCTTTTTTTCTATCATAGATTGTTAAAAATTTTTTTCAAAATTCTGGAAAATTTGATTTTTTTCGACAGAAATTTCTCCATATAGAAAGAAATCCGACTTGGTCATGTCGAGAAATGTAGATCAATTTTTCTTGCGAAGAGAGAAAGATACGTTATAATAAAATTAATGTTGTTTGTGACAATTTTTGTAGGAAAACTTGGCGAAAGAGAAAAAACAGCAGCGATATTTTTGCAGAACAGTGGAGGAGTATGATGGAAAAGTTAAACGTAGCAATTGCGGATGATAATGAAAGAATGGTACAGCTACTAGAGACATTGATCAACAGCGATGAAGAATTACAGGTAGTAGGGAAAGCCGGAGACGGAGAGGCACTTTACGAAATTATAAAGGAAAAAGAACCGGATGTTGTGGTATTAGACATTATTATGCCAAAATTGGATGGTTTGTCAGTGATGGACCGTGTCAGCAGAGATCCTTCGCTGAAAAGCCGTCCGTCGTTTATCGTAATCTCGGCAGTAGGACAGGAAAAAATTACAGAAGATGCTTTTTCCATGGGAGCAGATTATTACATGTTAAAACCATTTGATAATGGAATGGTACTTAACCGGATTAAACGTGCCAGAAAAGGAAGAGAACGCAATTTTTCAGAAGTCAGAAAAGTCAATGCATATGAAAAAAAGGCGGAGTACATGGAGCGCAATCTGGAAACGGACGTCACAAATATGATTCATGAAATTGGAGTTCCGGCACATATCAAAGGGTATCAATATCTGAGAGATTCTATTATTATGGCTGTAAAAGATATGGATACTTTGAATTCTATTACAAAAATTTTATATCCGACGATTGCAAAAATGCATCAGACAACGGCAAGCAGAGTAGAAAGAGCAATTCGTCATGCAATTGAAGTAGCGTGGAGCAGAGGAAAAATGGATACGATCGATGAATTGTTTGGATATACAGTGAGAAATGATAAGGGAAAACCAACAAATTCTGAATTTATTGCGCTGATTGCAGATCGAATCCGGCTGGAATACAAGAACAAATAAGAATTTGTAAAATTTGAACAAATAATGCTTTTCATACAGCCTTAAAAGAGTTATAATGAATAAATAGAAAGTCGCAGATCTATAGGAGGGTTATTTTTATGAAGAAAGTGTTATTTGTCGCATCTGAATGTGTTCCGTTCATAAAAACGGGCGGTCTGGCAGATGTTGTAGGTTCACTTCCAAAATGTTTCAATAAAGAAGAGTTTGACGTGCGGGTCATTATTCCTAAATATCAGTGTATGAGAGAAGACTTCAAAAATCAGCTGCAGTATGTCACACATTTTTATATGGAACTGAACTGGCGTCAGCAGTATGTAGGGGTGCTTCATCTGGAACGTGATGGAATCCATTACTACTTTATCGACAACGAATATTATTTTTCAGGACCAAAACCATATGGCAATATTCACGAAGACATTGAAAAATTTGCATTCTTTTCAAGAGCAGCTTTATCGGCACTGCCCTTGATCGGATTTCAGCCTGACATTGTGCACTGTCATGACTGGCAGACAGGGCTGGTTCCGGTCTATTTAAAAGACAAGTTTCATGAAGGTCCATTCTTTGCGAACATGAAATCAATTATGACGATACATAATTTAAAGTTCCAGGGAATTTGGGATGTCAAATCCGTAAAAGACATCACAGGTCTTCCGGCTTACTATTTTACACCGGATAAACTGGAAGCATACGGAGATGCAAACTACTTAAAAGGCGGTATTGTCTATGCGGATGCGGTGACAACAGTCAGTCAGACGTATGCAGAAGAGATTAAGATGCCATTTTACGGAGAACATCTGGACGGACTGATGAGAGCACGATCCAATTGCCTGTATGGTATCGTAAACGGCATTGACTACGATGAATATAATCCAGAGACCGATCCGTTTATCGCTCAGCACTATAATGCTAGAACGTTCCGCAAGGAAAAAATTAAAAATAAACGTGCTCTTCAGCAGGAGCTGGGACTGGAACAAAACGACGGAAGATTCCTGATCGGTATTGTATCTCGTCTGACAGATCAAAAGGGCTTTGACTTGATTGCCTATATGATGGATGAGATGTGCCAGCAGGATCTGCAGTTTGTCATTCTTGGAACAGGAGAAGAGAAATACGAAAATATGTTCCGGCATTTCGCATGGAAATACCCTGGAAAAGTTTCTGCGAATATCTTTTATTCAGAGGGATTATCCCATAAAATCTATGCAGCCTGTGATGCATTTTTGATGCCGTCTTTGTTTGAACCTTGCGGTTTAAGCCAGCTGATGAGTCTGCGTTACGGTACGATTCCGATTGTACGTGAGACGGGAGGATTAAAAGATACTGTCTGGCCATATAATGAGTATGAAGGAACAGGAACTGGATTCAGCTTTGCAAATTATAATGCACATGAAATGTTCAATATTGTAAAATATGCGATGTATGTCTACTATCAGAAAAAGCGTGAGTGGAACAAATTGATTGACCGCGCAATGGCTGCTGATTTCTCATGGAATACATCTGCAAAAAAATATGCAGAGCTGTATTATCGTCTGTAATATTGATAATATTGATAAAAAGCCTCTGTCAGTTTTTAAGACTGACGGAGGCTTTTTACATTGATACAAAATTTTGGATACGCATAGATGCATTTAGATTTTTTGGGAGATCGGGAATACTTTCCACAAAAACAGAAAGAATAGATAAAAAATTCCGTACATGCCCACTGACAAAAATAAAGAGAACGTCTGTGAGAAAGACAGAAAAGATACCCGAAAGATACAGCTGATGCCATAACTTAATAAAATGGTTAAAGCAGGTTTTAATAAAAGAGAAAAAGAGTCGAGCTCAAAGGAAAGCTCCTTTTTGATAGAACGAAAGTGCAAACATACAAGCAGCAGCTGACTGATTAAGAATCCCCATAAAAAACCTTGAATTCCAAAAATCGGAATCAGAAAAAAAATAAAGCTGATACGGATGGAAAGACACAGGAGATTATTGAGAAAAACCGATGCTGTTTTTCCAAGACCGTTTAAAATACTAGAGAGCGTTCCGCTCAAATACAGGAAAGGACAGATAAAGGAAAGGGTAAGAAGAAAAGAGCCGCATAATTCATTTTGAAATAGAAAAAGTCCTAATTCCTTTCCCCAGAAAAAAAACAGTCCCGTACAGAAAATACCAAGGATCAGACAGCCGGACACTGTTTTTTGAATCGTTTCTGAGATTTTTTTCTCTTTGTGAGATGCCTGAGCCTCTGAGACAGCGGGAAGCAGCATGGTGGAGAGTGACATTGTGATGGAAGAGGGAAACAAAAGAAGCGGAAGTGCCATTCCGGTTAAAACACCATAGATACTTAAAGACTGTGAAGAAGTAAAACCATATAAGCGAAGTCTGCCAGGAATACACAGCGCTTCGATACTTTGAAGCAGATTCAGAACAACACGGTTTAAAGTAATGGGAGAGGCAAGAGATAAAATGTCTTTTCCGTGACGGCGAAAAGCGAAAAAGGAACGAAAAGAAAACAGATGGGAAGCACCTGTTTTGATGGATACTGCCACGATACAAAAGAAAGTGGAAAGTGCTTCTTCAATTACCATACTGGTTACTGCAAGAGAAGGTGTGATAGGAATGCCTTTTTCCAGACAGATTTGCCACAAAAGCCAGGTGACGCCGACACGTGCGATTTGCTCTAAAAATTGAGAGATGGCGGGAATTCCAGTCTGTTTTAAACCAAAATAGTATCCGGTAATACAGGAATGGACAGAAGCAAAAGGAATGGCAAATGCAGCCGTCTGCAGTAATGGAGCACATTGGCTTTCTTGGAGAAAAAAAACAGAAATTGGCTGTGCAAAGAAGTAAAGGATGCAAAAGCAGAGCATAGAAAACAAAAAAGAACAGGTAATTCCCGTCTGAAGAACTTCAATCGCTCCTTTTTTGTTGTCTACGGCGATGGAAGAAGCGGTAAAACGTGAGATTGCAGTCTGAATCCCTGCGGCACAAAGAGAGAGACAGAGCGCATAGACAGGAAAAATAAGCTGATAGATGCCAAGTCCTTCTGCACCGATCAGACCAGACAGGAATATTCTATAGAAGAAGCCAATTAGACGTCCGGCAAAACTGGTACAGGTAAGAATAAAGGCACCGCGCAGCAGAGGATGAGAATGCAGATTTTTCATAAAAGCACCTGAAAAAGAAGTTTTTCTATATATATTCTTTGGAAATGCTTGACAGAACAATTTTTGAGTGATATCATTAGAAAAATCCTAGTAAAATAATAGGAATTGAAAAACAGACAGAAAAAACAGATGGAGGAGAATATGAAACTGTCGACAAAAGGAAGATATGGATTGCGTGCCTTGATTGATCTGGCAGTTCACAGCGAACGAGAACCTGTCTCCATCAGCAGTATCTCAGCAAGACAGAATCTTTCAGAGCGATATTTAGAGCAGCTGATGGGAAAATTAAAAAGAGCAGGCATGGTAAAAAGTGTCCGCGGAGCACAGGGTGGATATCAGCTTGCAAAAGAGAAAAAAGAGATTTCTGTCGGAGATATTTTGCGAGCGTTGGAAGGAAGCCTTGAAGCAGTGGAATGTCCGGGACTCAAAGAAGAACAAGGATGCGAGGAAGCTGATTTTTGTGTGACCAAATATGTCTGGAAAAGGATCAATGACAGTATTACGAGTGCTGTAGATGAGATTACATTAGAACAGCTTGTGACAGAAAGCAAAAAAGTAGATCACAAAGTGAAAAATAGAAATTGTGGCGGTTAAGGAGAATCAGAGAAGATGGAAAAATTAATTTATTTAGATAATGCAGCAACGACAAAAACTGCACCGGAAGTAGTAGAAGCTATGATACCGTATTTTTCAGAACATTACGGGAATCCTTCCAGTATCTACGGACTTGCCGCAGAAAGCAAGATGGGGGTAGAACAGGCAAGAAAAGAAATTGCTGATATAATCGGGGCAAGAAAAGAAGAAATTTATTTTACAGCAGGCGGCACAGAGGCAGACAACTGGGCTTTGATTGCGGCTGCCGAGGCATATAAGCAGAAAGGAAATCATATCATTACGAGCAAAATCGAACATCATGCGATTCTTCATACGTGTCAGTATCTGGAAAAACATGGAATGGAAGTGACGTATGTGGATGTGGATGAGAATGGAATCATAAAGATAGAAGAATTGAAAAAAGCTATTCGTCCTACTACGATTTTAATTTCTGTCATGTTTGCAAACAACGAAATCGGTACTATTCAGCCGATCAAAGAGATTGGATCGATTGCAAGAGAACATGGTATTTTGTTTCACACAGATGCAGTTCAGGCATTTGGACAGCTGCCGATTGCAGTAGATGAACTGCATATCGATATGCTAAGTTCCAGCGCTCATAAGATTAATGGACCAAAAGGGATTGGATTTTTGTATATTCGAAAAGGGATCAAGATTCGTTCTTTTATCCATGGAGGAGCCCAAGAGAGAAAACGGAGGGCAGGAACAGAAAACGTTCCGGGAATTGTCGGATATGGAGCAGCTGCAAAACGTGCGGCAAAGACAATGAAGGAGCGGACGGAAAAAGAGACAGAAATGCGGAATTATCTGATTGAAAGAGTATTAAAAGAAGTCCCCTATACAAGATTAAACGGTCATAGAACCAAAAGACTTCCCAACAATGCAAACTTTAGCTTTCAGTTTATAGAAGGAGAATCTCTTCTGATTATGTTGGATGGAAAAGGTATTTGTGCTTCAAGCGGCTCAGCATGTACCTCAGGTTCCCTGGACCCTTCCCATGTGCTTCTTGCGATTGGACTTCCTCATGAAATTGCACACGGTTCTCTGCGCTTGACACTGAGCGAAGAGACGACAAAAGAGGAACTGGATTATGTAGTTGAGGCAGTAAAAGAAATTGTAGGGCGGCTGCGCGATATGTCACCGCTGTATGAGGATTTTGTAAAAGCAGCCAGACATGGAAAATAAGGAAACAAACAAAATATAGAAAGATACGGAGGAAATAATAATGTACAGTGAAAAAGTAATGGATCACTTTCAAAATCCAAGAAATGTAGGAGAAATTGAGAATGCAAGCGGAGTCGGAACGGTGGGCAATGCCAAATGCGGAGATATCATGAGAATTTATCTTGATATCGATGACAATCAGGTTATCCGCGACTGTAAATTTAAGACATTTGGATGCGGTGCGGCAGTTGCAACAAGCAGCATGGCGACAGAACTTGTGAAAGGAAAGACCATTTATGAGGCGTTGCAGATTACAAACAAAGCTGTGATGGAAGCACTGGATGGACTGCCTCCGGTAAAAGTTCACTGTTCCCTGCTTGCCGAAGAGGCAATCCATGCGGCACTTTGGGATTATGCCGAGAAACATGGAATTAAGATAGAAGGTCTGGAAAAACCAAAATCAGATATTCATGAAGGCGAAGAAGAAGAGGATGAAGAATACTAAAAGAGAGGGCTTTCCATGGAGAAGAAAAAAGTTGTGATAGGAATGTCGGGCGGAGTAGATTCTTCTGTTGCCGCATACCTGTTAAAAGAACAAGGATATGATGTGATTGGCGTTACAATGAAAACATGGAGCGGAGAAGGGCAGGCAGGACAGCAGCAGACATTAAAAGATGCCAAATGCGTGGCAGATGTTCTGAAAATTCCTCATTATGTCGCTGATTTTCATGACCAATTTGAGTCAGAAGTCATTGCAGACTTTTTAGAAGAGTATCAAAAAGGGAGAACGCCTAATCCATGTGTTGTCTGTAACAGAAAAATTAAATGGAATGCTCTGATGCAGTGGGGAAAAAAACTGGGAGCAGAGTATGTAGCGACTGGTCACTATGCCAAAATTGTAAAGCTGCCAAACGGAAGATATGCCGTAAAACGTGCAGAAACTGCAAAAAAAGATCAGACTTATGCACTGTGTGCATTGACCCAGGAACAGCTTGCACACACAATGATGCCAATCGGAATGTATGAAAAAGAAGAAATTCGGGAAATTGCCAAAAAAGCAGGAATTCCTGTGGCAGATAAACCAGACAGCATGGAGATTTGTTTTATACCAGATGATGATTATGCCGGATTTATCGAACAGAGAACAAACATGGCAGCCGTTCCCGGCAATTTTGTCACAGCAGACGGAAAAATTTTAGGACAGCACAGAGGAATTATACATTATACGGTAGGGCAGAGAAAGGGACTCAATCTTTCCATGGGGAAACCGGTCTTTGTGACAAAGATCCGTCCGGAGACAAATGAGGTGATGATTGGAGAAAATGACGATGTGTTTGCAAAAGGGCTCATATGTGATCGTGTCAATTTTATGGGAATGGAAGAATTAAAGGAAGAACGAATATTGACGGCAAAAATCCGATATCATCATCCCGGCGCTGCATGTACCGTTAAAATGATGGAGGACGGGACAATGCAGTGCAGCTTTTTTGAACCACAGCGTGCTATCACGCCGGGACAGAGCGTAGTGCTGTACGAGGGCGATATTGTAATGGGAAGCGGCAGAATCCTTAAGTCATGGAAATAAGAGGAATCTGATAAGGTGTGCGATTCCGGTAGATAGTATAATAGGAAAAGCCGCATTGCCGCAAAAGATCGGAAAGAACAGAAAACTGGTATGCAAGGTGTTGGGGACAATGAGCATCAGATCCTATCGTGATATTGGTACCGCCAAGTTCACGGTATCGTTTTAAAATATCAGGAGCAGGATTTGTCTGTCCCAGTTCGTATTTTAATCCTGCGGTATTAACCTCAAGAGAAATATCAGACTGAATCAAAAATAGAAGAATCTGATCCATCAGATCCTGATAATCTTTCCAGCAATAATGCTTCGTTTTATTAGGACTATAGCGGACAATATAGTCGAGATGGCCAAGAGAATCAAAGTCAGAGAAAGTCTTCAGATTTTCGAGTACTTCTTCAAAATATCTGCGAAATCCCTCTTGATCCGAATAGTTTTGAAAATATTGAGGATAATAAGGATCCAGATGATCGATCAGATGGGTGGAACCGATGACAAAGTCAAAAGGATATGCAGCTACGATGTCCTGAAGCGTAGAGGAAAGATGAGGCTGAATCCCCAGTTCCACACCAAAAAGGATTTCTATCTTGTTGCAGTATTTTTGGCGCATGGACAGAAGCGTCTGATAATAGGTCGAAAGATCGAGAGAAAAATCAATTTCCTCATATGGATAGTCGAGATCGAGGTGTTCTGTAAAACACATGGTCTGTAAGCCGAGACGGATTCCCTCTAAAATCATAGACTCCATAGGAGTGTCAGAATCTCCTGAAAAATTGGAATGTATGTGAAAATCAGCAGCGACAGCCATAGATATCAACTCCTTTTTAAAATATTTGCGTCTATTATACTGGAGGAAAAAAAAGTTTTCAAGAGACAATCAAGAAGGGAAGACAACGAAAAAGCTAAAAAAGAGGGAAAATTTTGAAATATGACTTGAATTTTTTGGACAAGTTAGGTAAAATAAGGATAAGTTGATGTTTCTTTAACAAACTTATAGGAACTCAAAACTAATCGGCTGATTTACAGCTGATTCAAGAATAACTTTTAGGAGGAATTGCAATTATGGCAGTAAAAGTAGCGATTAATGGTTTCGGACGTATTGGACGTCTTGCATTCAGACAGATGTTTGATGCAGAGGGCTACGAAGTTGTAGCTATCAACGATTTAACGGATCCGAAGATGTTGGCGAACCTGTTAAAGTATGATACTGCTCAGGGCGGATACTGCGGACACATCGGCGAGGGCAAGCACACCGTTGAGGCCGGCGAGGGTTCCATCATCGTAGACGGAAAGGAAATTACCATTTACAAGG
>CALWCS010000132.1 GCA_944376425.1 uncultured Lachnospiraceae bacterium
AATATTATAAAAACCAAAAACGGTGCACAGGTTCCGGACGGAAATGGGGGGTATCGTCCGATTGACTGCAGCAGTCATGTATCGATGAATATGTGGGGATTTACACCGGAAATTTTAGAGGAGCTCGAGAGAGGATTTGTATCGTTTTTAGAGTCCTTGCAAGAGAATTCTGAAAAAGCAGAATATCTTTTGCCTACGATTGTAGATCAGCTGATCAGGACAGGCAGAGCGCAGGTCAAAGTGCTTGAGACAAAAGATAAATGGTTTGGCGTAACATACAAAGAAGATAAGGAAGTTGTAGTCAATTCATTTAAAAAGCTGATAGAAGAGGGAGTATACAAAACACCTCTGTTTTAAAGGAAAATATCTTGGCAGAAAAGAAAAAAATTACAGAGAGGAAAACAGGAACCGGTTCTTTGAGCTGTTTAATAAAGAATAAATTCCTGTTTTCTTTTTCTATATCAGATGATAGACTGATTTTTAGCTGTTCATCTTTTTTATGACTTTAGAATTGATAAATAGAAGAAAAAATGCTATACTTCTCTTTATAACATTTTTTTACCGCTTTTTTAGGTTATATATTTTTACGGCGGAAAAGAGAGAGAAAATAGTTTACTGTGTTTGAAAAAGGAGAGATTACATTGAACAATGTAGAAAAATATGTCAGAACAATTCCGGATTTTCCAAAACAAGGAGTGATGTTTCGAGATATCACGACAATTCTTCAAGATGCAGACGGTCTTCATGAGGCGATCGATGCACTGCAAAAACTGATTGAAAATGAGAAAGTGGATGTGATTGCAGGAGCAGAGTCAAGAGGACTTGTTTTTGGAATGCCGATTGCCTATAATCTGCATAAACCATTCGCTATGATTCGAAAAAAAGGGAAACTGCCATATGAGACAATTTCAGAGAAATATGATTTAGAGTATGGTCATGCTGAAATCGAGATCAATAAAGATGCCATTAAACCTGGACAGAAAGTCGTTCTGGTAGATGATCTGATTGCCACGGGAGGCACGATGGAAGCTGCTGTTAAAATGGTAGAAAGACTGGGAGGAGAAGTAGTAAAAATTATTTTTCTGATTGAACTTGCCGGATTAAATGGAAGAGAACGGCTGAAGAATTATAAAGTAGAGTCTGTAATCTGTTACGAAGGAAAATAAAGAAAAAGGCAGAGAGTGGAGAAGGATGGTGATACGGGTATGAAAGAAAAGACAGAGCTCGACAAACAGAAGGCAATTGCACAGGCAGACGCCAGCGTAAAAAAGATGGAGGATTTTACTGATCCCGAGGAGCTGCATAAAGAACTGATAGCCAGTGTGAAAAAGTACCATCCGTCAACGGATCTTTCGATGATTGAAAAGGCTTATCAGGTTGCAAAAAAAGCACATGAAGGACAGATGAGAAAATCAGGAGAGCCTTATATCATTCATCCGCTGTGCGTGGCGATTATTCTGGCGGATTTGGAACTGGACAAAGAAAGCATCGCAGCAGGACTGCTGCACGATGTAGTGGAAGACACTGCGTGGACAAAAGAAGATATTGAAAGAGAGTTTGGAAGCGAGGTTGCGCTTTTAGTGCAGGGAGTCACAAAGCTGGGAGAAAACATGGGGAAAGCCTCCAAAATCGACCGGCAGGCAGAAACACTGAGAAATATGTTTCTTGCTATGGCCGAAGATATCCGGGTGATTTTAATAAAACTTGCCGACAGACTTCATAATATGCGGACCCTGAAATACATGAAGCCGGAAAAACAAAAGGAAAAAGCACGTGAAACGATGGATATTTATGCACCCATTGCACAGCGGCTTGGTATTTCGAAGGTAAAAGTAGAATTGGATGATCTGTCATTAAAATATCTGGAACCGGAAGTATATCACGATCTGGTGGAAAAAATTGCACTGCGTAAGGCAGAAAGAGAGGCGTTCGTCCAGGAGATTGTAGAGAATGTGAAAAAGAAGATCGCAGAACAGGGAATTCATGCAGAAGTGGCAGGACGTGCAAAGCAATTTTTCAGTATTTATAAAAAAATGGTCAATCAGGATAAAACGTTAGATCAGATCTATGATTTATTTGCAGTTCGGATTATTGTAGACACCGTCAAAGACTGCTATGCGGCGCTTGGCGTGATCCACGAAATGTATACTCCTGTTCCGGGACGATTTAAAGATTATATCGCAATGCCAAAGCCAAATATGTACCAGTCTCTCCACACTACTTTGATCGGATCAAACGGACAGCCGTTTGAAATTCAAATCAGAACATTTGAAATGCACCGTACAGCAGAGTACGGTATTGCGGCACACTGGAAATACAAAGAAGCATCAAACGGAAATGGAAATCCTTCTGACTCAGAAGCAGAAAAGCTGACATGGCTGCGGCAGATTCTGGAATGGCAAAGAGATATGTCAGACAACAGTGAATTTATGAGTCTTTTAAAAAGCGACCTGGATTTGTTCGCTGAAAATGTATACTGTTTTACTCCTACAGGAGAAGTAAAAGATCTGCCGAACGGATCGACACCGATCGATTTTGCCTATTCGATTCACAGCGCAGTCGGCAATAAAATGATAGGAGCAAGAGTCAACGGGAAATTAGTGCACATTGACTATGTGATCCAAAATGGAGACAGAGTAGAGATTATCACATCGCAAAATTCAAAGGGACCAAGCCGTGACTGGCTGAATATTGTAAAGAGTACCCAAGCAAAGAACAAAATTAACCAGTGGTTTAAAAATGAGCGTAAGGAAGACAACATCTTAAAAGGGAAGGAAATGATTGCACAGTACTGTAAAATGAAAGGAATACAGCTGAGCAATCTGTTAAAGACTCCCTATATGGAAAAAATAATGAGCCGTTACGGCTTTAGAGATTGGGAATCTGTTCTTGCATCGATTGGACATGGCGGACTGAAGGAAGGACAGGTTGTCAATAAACTGTTGGATGAGTATGAAAAACAGCATAAAAAAGAAATTACGGATGAGAAGATTATTGAGACGGTAGAAAATCAGGGATCCGTAAAAGTAGCGAAGTCAAAAGGCGGCATTGTGGTAAAAGGAATTGATGATGTTGCAGTACGTTTCTCAAAATGCTGTTCTCCAGTACCTGGAGACGAGATCGTAGGATTTGTCACAAGAGGACGTGGGGTTTCCATTCATCGGACAGACTGCATCAACATCATTAATCTTCCACAGGAAGAAAGAGTCCGTCTGATTGAAGCAGAGTGGCAGCAGTCTTCAGAAGAAGAAAACAAAAATACACGATTCCTTGCTGAGATTCAGGTTTACGGAAATGACAGAGCAGGACTTTTAGTCGATATTTCGAAAATTTTTACAGAGCGTAAAATCAGCCTGCTTTCTTTGAACAGCCGGACCAACAAACATGGAATGGCTACGATTTCTATGAGTTTTGAGGTGACAGGACGAGAAGAGCTAAGTGCGATTGTAGAAAAAATCCGTCAGGTAGAAAGTGTTTTGGATATCAGGAGAAAAACCGGATGATCATATGGGAGAAGATAAGAGAAAATGGGAAAATTACAGATAGAGAAAATGGTTTTAGGTCAGGTATCTACGAACTGCTACCTGGCCGTCAACACACAGACAAAAGAAGTGATCTTGATTGATCCTGCCGATGCACCGCGCAGAATTGAAAGAAAAATAAAAGAATCGGGTCTCAAACCGGTTGCAATTTTGCTGACACACGGTCATTTTGACCATATCGGGGCAGCACCAGAGCTTGGGACGCTGTATGATATTATGATCTATGCCCATGAAGAAGAACAGGAAGTAATGGCAGACAGTATGCTGAATTTATCTGCAAACTTTGGAGAGCCATTTGGCGCGGAACCGGATATGCTCTTAAGTGATGGGCAGGAACTTGTGCTTGCCGGAATGGAAATTCAAGTTTTACACACCCCTGGGCATACAAAGGGCGGCGTGTGCTATTACCTTCCAAAGGAAGGCGTGTTGTTTTCAGGAGATACGCTATTTTATTGTTCTATTGGACGTACCGATTTTCCGACGGGAAGTATGTCAGAACTGGTGCGTTCGGCAAAGGAAAAACTTTTGATTCTTCCTGAAGACACGAAAGTTTATCCGGGACATGGAGAAGATACGACGATTCATTATGAGAAGAAGTACAATCCATTTTTAAGCTGATAAAAGAGACAGGAGAAAAATGATGATAGCAGTTTTGCTCAATAAACAGGATTTTGAATATGACGTCCACTCCTTAATCAAAGCATTTTATCCGGGAATGGATGTTCACATCTTTTATGAAGAAAAACAACCGGAAGAAGCTTTTGAAAAAAAATTTTATATTTTGTATGAAAATCAGAAAATCCAAATCTCCATTTTTGAAAAAGATGGGACACAATTGCTGCAAGATCAGGTGGAAGTAGATTACTATGCAGACAGAAAAGAGACGAAAAACCGGTTAAAACAGCTTTTGTACCGGATGATCAGCACAATCAGGAAAGAAACGCTTCCCTGGGGGACGCTGACGGGAATCCGTCCGACGAAAATTCCGATGGCAATGTTGGAACAGGGAAAGAAAAATTCCGAGATTGCGCAGTATATGAGAGAGACGTACTATACCAGCAACGAAAAGA
The DNA here is from genome assembly GCA_944376425.1 of uncultured Lachnospiraceae bacterium. Classification (GTDB taxonomy): domain Bacteria; phylum Bacillota; class Clostridia; order Lachnospirales; family Lachnospiraceae; genus JAGZHZ01. The sequence goes on from CALWCS010000132.1 coordinate 4,613, forward strand.
CAGCGCTTAGCATTGCGATTGCAAACAAAGAGAGGCATATTTTAAGAGAGATCGATTATCAAAATGGTTACAGTCTCTATGTGGGAATTCCGTTTTGTCCAAGTATCTGTCTGTATTGTTCTTTTAGTTCCAGCCCTATTTCTGTGTGGAAGGATAAGGTGGATCAGTATCTGAATGCACTGATAAAAGAAATAGAATATGGCGCAAAAGAATATGCGGACCGGAAACTGGATACGGTTTACATCGGCGGCGGAACCCCCACAACCCTCGAACCGTATCAATTAGAACGGCTGATGACAAAGCTGGAAGAATGCTTTGACATGGAACATATTTTGGAATATACTGTAGAAGCTGGAAGACCGGACAGCATTACAAGAGAAAAGCTGCAGGTACTGAAAAATCATCATGTGAGCAGAATTTCCATCAATCCACAGACGATGAATCAGAAAACTCTCGATCTGATTGGAAGACGTCACACGGTGGAAGAGACGAAAGCTGCTTTTTTTATGGCCAGAGAAATGGGATTTGACAATATCAACATGGATTTGATCGTCGGACTGCCAGGAGAAGAAAAAGAAGAGGTAGAACAGACGATGAAAGAAGTCACTTTGCTGGATCCAGACAGCATTACGGTTCACTCTCTTGCGCTGAAACGTGCCGCACGTCTTACGATGTTTAAAGATCAGTATCAAGAAATGACATTTACCAATAATATGGCGATCATGGATATGACGGCTCAATATGCCCTAAAATCAGGGATGTTTCCTTATTATTTATACCGGCAGAAAAATATGGCCGGAAATTTTGAAAATGTCGGATATGCAAAAGAGGGAAAAGAAGGAATCTATAATATCCTGATTATGGAAGAAGTGCAGAGCATTCTGGCTCTTGGCGCGGGAGCATCTACAAAAATGGTTCTTGCAAGTGATAAAATAGAGAGAATTGAGAATGTAAAAGACATAAAAAATTATATGGAACGTATCGATGAAATGATAGAACGCAAACGGCAGGGTTTTATGAAATATGGAAAGTAAGAGAACCACAGAAAAAAAAGAATATAAAAAAAGATATCAGATTTTGCAGCTAAGTCTTGCCGATGAAATTTCCCATGGGATTCGTGTCAGCAATCTTGCTTATTATGTCTCAAAAGAGATGAAATTTCCGCAGGACTTTTGTTATGAGATGGCGATTGCCGGAATGCTGCATGATATCGGAAAACTGGAACTGGTAAAACATGTCTACAATCAAAAAGAAACATTGATTGTAGAAGAAATCAAATATGTAAGAGCTCATTCAACGGCGGGATATGCGATCTTAAAAGAAAGCGATTTCTCAGAGACAGTACGCCAGGCAATTTTATATCACCACGAAAATTATGACGGGAGTGGTTATCCAAGCAATTTAAAAGGAGAGGAGATCCCGATTGGCGGAAGAATTTTAAGAGTTTGCGATGTGTTTGCGGCACTGACTTCAGATCGTCCCTACAGAAAAGCTTTTGACGAAGAAACGGCTGTGAGACTGATGATTGAAGAAATAAAAAATTTTGATGTTCAAATTTTTCTGGCTTTTTTGTGTGTTGTTCATAATGAAACGATGAAAGACCGATGGAGAAATAATAAAATTCAGATAATGGAGGGATCGAACTTATGATTACACAGGCACCAAGAGGTGTGGAAGACTGGTACGGAGCAAGAATGCATAAACGTGCCGTTGTGGAAAAGATCGCAAGAGATCTTGCAAAGACGTATCATATCAGTGAAATTATTACGCCTATGTTTGAACATACCGTGTTGTTTCAGCGCGGCGTGGGAGAAACCACAGACGTGGTGCAGAAAGAAATGTATACCTTTACGGACAAGGGAAACCGCAGCATTACGTTAAAGCCGGAGGGAACGGCAGGAACCATGAGAGCCTATCTTGAACATAATATGTATGCTGATCCGGCTCCGACAAAATTATATTATGTGACACAGGCGTTTCGGTATGAGAAGCCGCAGAGCGGGAGACTGCGCCAGCATCATCAGTTTGGAATTGAATTTGTAGGATCGAAAAGTCCGCTTGCTGAAGTGGAACTGATCTGTTTTATTACAACACTGATTCAAAAATTTGGATTAAAAGATGCAAAATTGCATATCAACAGCATAGGATGCAAAAACTGCAGAAAGACGTATAATGACGCTCTGCTTTCGTATTTAAAAGAACATGAAGAGCATTTATGCCCGACATGCCGCGAGAGAATGCAGAAAAATCCACTTCGTGTAATTGACTGCAAAGTGCCTGAATGTAAGGAAATTGTAGCAAAAGCACCTCGCACGATCGATTTTTTGGACGAGGAGTGCAAAGAACATTTTGAAGAGTTAAAAGCTTTGCTTGATGAGCTGAAGATCCCGTATGAAGTGGATACAGGAATTGTAAGAGGACTTGACTATTATACAAAGACAGTATTCGAGTTTGTAAATTCAGAAGGATTTACCCTGTGCGGCGGAGGAAGATATGACGGCTTAATCCATGAGATCGACGAAAAACAGGATATTCCTTCTGTTGGATTTGGAATGGGGATCGAACGGATTTTATATTTTATGGAAAAAGAAGGTGTGGAGATAGAGCCGGAAGAGCCGGTTGCACTTTACATCGGAATTTTAGGAAAAGAAGCGAGAGGAAAAGCATATAAGCTGGTCAATGAACTGAGAAATAAAGGAATGATTGTAGAGACCGACTATATGGATCGAAGTGTGAAAGCACAGATGAAGTATGCCAATAAAATCGGGGCAAAAAAGACGGTCATTATCGGCTCAGATGAGATTGAAAAAAACTGTGTGAAAGTAAAAGATATGGAAACAGGAGAACAGACGGAAGTAGCTTTGGATCAGCTTTTCACTCTGTTTTAAGAAAGACGGTCCGGAAGCTGGAGATGATTTAGACTTTAAAAAGCCGGGAATAACCGGAAAACGTCACAGATAAATTCAATAATATAAGCGGCGATTTCTCTATCTCTATGAGAAGAGGGAGAAATCGTCCCAAAATGGAGGAAAGAAAAATGGCAGAATCAATGAAGGGGCTGAAACGGTCCCATCGATGCGCTGAAGTAGTAGATGTCCCTGTCGGTTCGAACGTAACCGTAATGGGATGGGTGCAGAAAAGAAGAAATTTAGGAAGTCTGATTTTTGTCGATCTAAGAGACCGCTCAGGAATTTTGCAGATTGTATTTGATGAGAATGATATTGGGACAGAAGGCTTTGAAAAAGCCGGAAAGATCCGCAGCGAGTTTGTCATTGCAGTAGAAGGAAGACTGGAAAAGAGAGGCGGGGCAGTCAACGAAAATCTCATCACGGGAGAATTAGAAGTACGTGCACTCGGTCTTAGAATTTTATCAGAGTCAGAGACTCCTCCGTTTCCGATTGAGGAACATATCCAGACAAAAGATGAATTAAGACTGAAATATCGTTTTTTGGATCTTAGACGTCCTAATCTTCAGAGAAATCTGATGCTTAGAAGTAAAGTTGCGACAGAAGTGCGTGCCTTTCTCGCTGAAGAGGGATTTTTAGAGATCGAAACTCCGATTTTAATCAAGAGTACGCCGGAAGGTGCGAGAGATTATCTGGTTCCGAGCAGGATCCATCCGGGAAATTTTTATGCCCTTCCTCAGTCGCCGCAGCTATATAAACAGCTTTTGATGTGCTCAGGATATGACAGATATTTCCAGATCGCAAAATGTTTCCGCGATGAAGATTTAAGAGCCGATCGACAGCCTGAATTTACGCAGATCGATATGGAACTTTCCTTTGTAGATATTGACGATGTGATCGATGTCAATGAAAGACTGATTGCAAGGATCTTTAAGACAGCGATCGGGGTAGAAGTTCCACTTCCGATTCCAAGAATGACATGGCAAGAAGCGATGGACCGCTACGGCTCAGATAAGCCGGATATCCGTTTTGGAATGGAATTAAAAGATGTCTCCAAGATTGTAGAAAACTGCGGTTTCGGCGTATTTAAAAACGCACTGGAAAATGGCGGAAGTGTGAGAGGAATCAATGCACAGGGACAAGGACATATGCCAAGGAAGAAAATTGATGCTCTTGTCGAATTCGCAAAAGGATATGGTGCAAAAGGACTTGCCTATCTTTCTATCAATGAAGAAGGAACGTATAAATCTTCTTTTGCAAAATTTATGACGGAAGAAGAATTAAAAGCATTGGTGGAAGCTATGGCCGGAAAACCGGGAGATCTTTTGTTCTTTGCGGCGGATAAAAACAAGGTAGTATGGGATGTGCTTGGAAATCTGCGCCTGGAGATTGCAAGAAATTTAGGACTGTTAAAGAAAGACGACTATAAATTTTTGTGGGTGACAGAGTTCCCGCTCTTGGAGTGGTCAGAAGAACAAAACCGTTATGTGGCAATGCATCATCCATTTACCATGCCGATGGATGAAGATCTCGATAAAATTGATACAGATCCGGGAGCTGTCCGGGCAAAAGCATATGATATTGTATTAAACGGCACGGAACTTGGAGGAGGAAGTGTCAGAATCCATCAGGATGATATTCAGTCAAAGATGTTTGAAGTGCTTGGATTTTCAAAAGAAAGAGCCGAAGACCAGTTTGGATTTTTATTGCGTGCATTCCAGTATGGCGTGCCGCCGCACGCAGGACTTGCGTATGGATTAGATCGACTGATTATGCTGATGGCGCAAGAAGACAGTATTCGTGAGGTTATTGCATTCCCGAAAGTCAAAGACGCATCTTGTCTGATGACAGGAGCGCCGGGAACCGTAGAAGAAAAACAGCTCGAAGAGCTGTACCTAAAAGTCGTAAAGGATAAAAAAGAAGAGTAAGTCAAGAGAGTAGAAGCTAAGAAAACCGATTTCATGCAAAAAAACTGCCGTACTAAAAAATTGATTAGTATGGCAGTTTTTTGTTTTACAGAAAATGGAATTTTCTGTAAAACACGATTTTGGAACGATCAGGAAGCAGGCTGTATCACGGGAATCAGTTCCGTCTCAGATTCCGTTGTTTTTGATTTTTCTGTTTGAGCTTCTGTCTCTTCAGAAAGAGCTTCCGTAGTTAAAGCTGTTTCTGAGAACTCATTCGATGCTTCTGAAATATTGCCAAGCAGCGCATCTGTCAGATCTGTCGTATTTTTTAGTTCCCATACCAGTCCGGTGTTTTTTAACTCCAGCTCAACAGGAAATGTCGTCACATCAGAAGAGGATTCAAATGCTTCTAAAAGAAGCTGAGCCATGGTTTCAACACGCTCCTGCTCTGTATCAAGGATAGCGTCAGCAGTTTCAGCATACTTCAACAACAGCTGCTTGTAAGAATCCAGCACAGAAAAAAGATCGAGATTTGTGATTTCTACTTTTACTAAAGCTGAGGCACTGTCATTTTCAGAAGAGAGAATCTGATATTGGAAATTTTCCAACAATTTCTGAGCAAAAGTAAGATCAAGCTGATCTGAGATACTGCTGGAGGTAGAAAAAATATCCTGAATATTGAAATAAGCAATCAGTTCTTGCGGCGTCATATCTTGGAAATAATTCAAATTCAGTTCCACAACTTCTTCAGCCGATACCGTATTTGGATCTTCCAGATAAGAAATCAGTCCGCTTACAAGCCCGTCTTCCAATTCGGAAGAATTGATAATGGTCCAGATACCATCAATTTTTTCAAGCGGAATGACAAGAGAAGTTGTTTTTAATTCATACGTTGTCTGACTAAGCAAATCTTTTAAAAGACC
>CALWCS010000133.1 GCA_944376425.1 uncultured Lachnospiraceae bacterium
GATAACACTTGGCTATCTTTCCCGTTCTTACTGTTTTAGGTTGTGTTTTCACACGTTCTTTTACTCTTTCGAATTTTCAAGGTTGTTTTACTGTTCAGTTATCAAGGTTCTTTGCTGCCTGTCTTTCACAACAGCTTTTATATTCTATCACACTGTTTTGTGTTTGTCAAGAACTTTTTTATTTATTTTTTCAGTTCTTTCTGCTCTTTTTCAGCAACTTCTGTATTTTATCACAGTTGTTAGCTTTCGTCAAGCACTTTTTTATTTTTTTTTGGAATAAGCGGAGAAAGAGGGATTTGAACCCTCGCGCCGCGTAAACGACCTACACCCTTAGCAGGGGCGCCTCTTCAGCCTCTTGAGTATTTCTCCTGATTTCTTTTTCCATTATTTAGATTTAACACTTTCGCAGTGCATAAGCAATTATACTAGAATATATTTTATTTGTCAACCTCTTTTTTCATATTTTTTCGATTGTTTCTTCAATTCTTTTTTTTACAATTTCAGCTACTTCTGTAGATTTTAAATTTTGATACTCCTCATATAAAATAGGCGGCAGGTAATGTACCTGTACCGTCACAGGAGCAATTGAGTTTGTATCAAACGCTTGATAGGAATCTACAATCGCCACTGGCACGATCGGACATTTTGCTTTCATAGCGGCCTTAAAGCTTCCTCCTTTAAAGTCTAACAGATGATTTCCATTTCTTGACCTTGTTCCCTCTGCAAAAATCAGATAATTTCTTCCTTCTTTTACTTCCTTCGTAACTTCTGCCATGACTCTCATTCCATGTTTAATGTCTGAACGATCTAATGCTTTTGCTCTCATAATCTGAAAAACCTGTTTTAAAAGAACTGTATTTTCTACTTCCTTTTTCATTACCACACTAAATGGTTTCGGCGAACTTTCAATAAAAGCAAGTACATCAAAAAGTCCCTGATGATTCGGATAAAAAACAAATCCATTTTTCTCAGGTATATTTTCCAGACCATGAGCCTCAATTTTGATTCTTCCTCCCCGGTTAGCATGAATTGTAATTTTCTTTAAAAGATGATACCCTTTTTCTTCCGGATATGTTCCTGCTTTTTTGGCATAATGACATAATTGCCACCACCAGTAAGGCACAAACGGCAGATTATAAAGTACCATTAAAATGATTCTTTTCATAATCTATTTCTTCTCCATTAAATGATTCTGCCCGTTCCTATCTCTATTCTTCTCTTCTATATTGCTTCACCGCAGTATCATACAGATTATTTCCTTGCGCATCTGCTACTACAATAACAGGAAAATTTTCTACCTCTAATTTTCTGATCGCTTCTGTCCCAAGATCTTCATATGCAATCACTACTGCCTTTTTTATTCTCTGAGATAACAGTGCCCCTGCTCCTCCTACTGCTGCAAAATATACTGCTCCATTCCTGACTACTGCATCAAGGACTTCTTTGGATCTCTTTCCTTTTCCAATCATACCAATCATTCCCATATCAAGCAGTCTCGGCGTATACTTATCCATTCTGCTTGCTGTAGTCGGTCCTGCTGAACCAATCGGACGTCCTTGTCTTGCAGGAGACGGTCCCATATAGTAAATCACATGATCTTTCACTGATATCGGAAGTTTCTCTCCTCTCTCCAATGCTTCCTCCATTCTTTTGTGTGCTGCATCTCTTGCCGTATAGAGAATTCCTGAAAGATAGACATAATCTCCGGCTTTTAAATTTTTTGCCTCTTCTCGTGACATTGGTACCGTAATATGACGCTCCATAATTTTCCCTCCTAATATCCTTATATTATCCTCACACTATGTCTGTTGACGTGACAGCAAATATTAACCGCTACCGGTAATCCTGCAATATGTGTTGGGTAGGTATCAATATTGACAGCAAGTGCTGTGACGCTTCCTCCCAATCCGCCTGGACCTATTCCAAGATGATTGATTTTTTCCAACATTTCTTCTTCTAATTTTTTTATATGAGGAATTTTAGAATGCTGATTTACATTTCTTGTCAAAGCTTTTTTTGCCATCAATGCACATTTTTCAAAGGTTCCTCCGATCCCAACTCCTACTACCATAGGCGGACAGGCATTAGGTCCTGCCTCACTGACTGCTGTCAGAATTGCTTTTTTCACTCCTTCTATTCCATCAGCCGGTTTCAGCATAAAAATCTTGCTCATATTTTCACTTCCAAATCCTTTTGGCGCCACTGTAATTTTTATCTGATCTCCCGGAACGATTTCATAATAAAGAACAGCTGGCGTATTATCTTTTGTATTTTCACGAATCAATGGGTCATTGACTACTGACTTTCTTAAAAACCCCTCTACATACCCCTGACGAACTCCTTCGTTAACTGCTTCTTCTACATTTCCACCTTCAAAATGAACATCCTGTCCTACCTCTAAAAAAACAACCGCCATTCCAGTATCCTGGCAGATTGGAATCATCTCATTTCCTGCAATCTCCAGATTTTCTTCAAGCTGACAGAGAATCTGCCGTCCAAGCGGTGACTCTTCTTTTTTCACTGCCATTTCCAGTACTTCCTTCATATCAGGTGTCAGAAAATGTACTGCTTCTATACACATTTCCTTAATATTTGCTGTCAATTCTTTTACATCGACTGTTCGGATCAAATTTCTTCCTCCATTCTTTCCATCATTTTTTAATTATTTTTATATCACAATTATGAAATCAGCTCTGACGAAACAAGCAGTTATACTGCCAGTGCCTGATTGCGCTAAAAGCAGTAAACTGCTTGTTATGACCTCGTATTTTTTCCTGTCGGTGCAGATTCTATTTTCTATCTAAAGCCGTTCACTTTTTACTTTTTCTGTTCTCTGCACTTCAATTTTCCTAGCTTCTATTTTTTCAATTTAAATATGTTCTGATAATCCATCCGCAGCGCTCCTGAGTGGAATCAATCTGTGACATTGCGGCTCTCCACTGATATTCCTGTCCGCTGTATCCTTGTGCTCTCTGCACTGCCTTTTCATCACGCTGAGAAATCCATCTATAGTAAGATGCTTCATACAACAGATAACGAGCTGCTCCAATTTCTTGCTCCACAGCACGATTTAAAGTTTCAATCTCTTCTTCCCAGATTTTCAATTCTTCCTGAGCTTCTGCCAGAAGCTCTGCTATATCATCACTCTGATACAAAAATTGCTGTTCACACTGTCTAAGCAGTCTTTCATATTGTTCCATATACGTTTCGCTTTGCGTACTCTGTGCCGTAATCTGTCTTACCGAACAAAAATCACTATAAACAGCCTGCTGATCAGCGTAGCAGTACGCTCGCAGTCTGTAATAATAGGTTCTGCCTGACGTTACGCCTGTATCTGTCCAAGATGAAGTCTGATTATCTGTAATCGTTGTCACTTTTGTAAATCCAGTCGAAGAAGACGTGCTTCGATAAATTTCATATCCTGCTGCTCCTTCTACTTTATTCCACACAATCTTAATTCCATTTCCAGAATTACCTATTGCTGTAATCACAGTATTGCCTAAAACAGCCTGACCTATCACACCTGGATTTTGATAGTCGCTTGCCTTTAACGTTCCATTATAAGAACATGTTGCCCGTACCGTATAGTAATACTGAGTTCCAGTTACCGCTGTTGTATCTATAAGAGAAGAAGACTGCTGTTTTGTGATTCTTCCAATGAGTTTCCAGGTATCTCCATTTATCTCTTTCCGATACACACGATATCCCATCGCATTTTTGACAGGTTCCCACGTAATCCGAATTTGATTGTAAGAAACGCTCTCGGCACTCTTTACAATCGGTGTATCTAGTCCTGTAATTACACTCAGTCCTGTCGTATCGTAATCTCCCAGTTTGATCTCGGTTCCTGAATTTCGATAAGCCCGTACCGTATAGTAATATAACGTTCCCGGTTCTACACTATTGTCTGTATACGATGTCACAGAGTTTCCTGCAAGAGTCTTTAGTCTAATCCATCCTCCTCCTGGTACTCTTCGATACACACGATATCCCTGTGCTCCCGTCACACTCTGCCATCTGATTTCTACCTGAGAAGAACCGATTGCTGTTACTTTCTCCAAGCTTGTCTTTTCCACATTCTGAATGATTCCAATAACTCCAGGCGTCTGATAAGCACTTGCTTTTAACACTCCGTCATAAGAACACGTTGCCCGTACCGTGTAGTAATATTGCACTCCTTCTGCTGCCGTGGTATCTACATAAGAAGAGGATTCCTGTTTTGTGATCCTTCCAACCATCGTCCACGTTGTAGAAGACGTTGGTCTGCGATAGATCCGGTATCCCATTGCATTTTCCACCGGATTCCATGTTACTTTAATGCCTCCGGAACTTTCTTGTGCGCTTCTTACAGCAGGGGTATCAAGCCCTGTAATTACACTCAGTCCTGTCGTATCATAATCTCCCAGTTTCACTTCCGTTCCAGAATTTTGAAAAGCCCGTACCGTGTAATAATACTTCTTTCCCGGCTCCACACTGCTGTCTGTATAAGATACTGTAGAACTTCCTGAAATCGTTTTTAATCGTACCCATCCTCCTCCCGGTACCTTCCGGTAGATTCGATATCCGTCTGCATTGCTTACCTGATTCCATGTAACTTGAACTTGAGAGGATCCAACTGCAGTGGCTGTTCCAAGTGTCACCTTTCCAACTGATATTTCGGGTATTGCTAAAGACATCTTTAAGATCCCATTTCCATAAATCTGATCCCATCCGGTGCTTCCTAAATCCTGACAATACCGTTTTACTAATTCCTGTATTTTCACAGGACCTGCTGTCGGATATCGCAACCGATACATTGCCGCCGCGGCTGAAACATGCGGTGCAGCCATTGACGTACCGCTCATCCAGACATACGATGTTGCTCCTGTAATTCCGCAACTTAAAATGTAATCTCCCGGTGCCGCTACATCAATACTGTTTCCATAATTAGTAAACCAGGTCTGCTGATTCTGTTCATCGACCGCCGAGACGGTAATTCCCTCTGTCATATGTCCGGGACAGCTGAAATTTACATTCGTCGACTCATTTCCGGCTGCCACAACGACAACGGCTCCCTTTGAAATCGCATATTGAACAGCCTCATCCTTATACTCGGAATGACCTCCGCCGATACTGACATTGATCACTCTTGCTCCATGATCTGCCGCATATCGGATACCATTTCCCACATTCAGATGGCTTCCATATCCATCGTCTGCCAGCACACGGACAGCAAGAATATTTACATTCAGTCCAGACATACAGTCCACAATTGTTCCTGCCACATGTGTCCCGTGTCCATGTCCGTCGTTAAAAGGATTATCATCATTGTCTACGTAATCATAGCCGGCTATAGTACAGTTTTGAAGCATGGCATGTCCGTTCCATACTCCCGAATCTACAACTGCAATTTCAATACCTGTATTGCTTCCAATCTGCTTTAAGTATTCCGCATACTCATCTGCTTCAATATGTTCCACTCCCCATGAATTATAAGAAGATGCACTACTGTCGGAAAGCGCAGCGCTTTCCAGTTCCTCTGCTTCTATCTCATCTGAAATTTCTATCTCTCCGACTGAATCATATCCATCTGGTTCTGCATATTCAACTTGAGGATTCTGCTGTAATTTCTGAAGGCATGCTTCTGTCTCCTGTTTCGTTGCAAACTGCATCACATAATAGCCGGATGGTCCCTGAATTACAGTTTCAGCCCCATAATCCTCCAGATTCAGATTGGCTCCTCTCGATTTTACAATTAATCTTTTTGAAGCGTATGTACTTGTATCTCTGCTGCCATTGCTCTGTACACTGCTGCCGTTATCCTTAATGACCTCCGCTACCGCGCTTGAAAATGCTTCAAAACTGTTTGTCTGCAATACCCTTGTCTGCTCTGCTGCAAAAGACTGTAAAGAAAAAACTCCCGTCAGAAAAAAAACGGTTGTCAAAACCTTTATCAGACTCTTTCCTATCTGTCCCATTCCTTATCCCCCTGTTCTGTATAGATGATCTTTTTCGCACGTATTTTCTATTTCGGAAAACGCGTGCGATCAACGATCCCTTTAAACTAAATCCTTCTCAAAATCTCTTCTTTCAGATTCTGCATTTTGTCCTCATATCTTTTTACAATATACTCATTTGCCTGATGTTCCTGAGTATCATCCAAAGGTAAAAGTTCCACACTGCCATATTTCCGTTCCAGCGCTTTTTTCAAGATATAATCACATAAGTCTGGATTTTTTGGCAGCACCGGTCCATGCAGATAAGTCCCTATCACATTTTTATAAATGACTCCTTCATATCCTGACTTTCCGTCATTGCCTTTTCCATAAATCACCTTTCCCAAAGGCTTATTATCTTTAATGCAGGTTCTTCCTCCATGATTTTCAAATCCTACAATCGGTCGTTCAAACAATTCGCTTTTTATAATAATGTTTCGAATTAGGCGTCCTTTTTTTTGAACCGTATAAAGATCCACAAGACCTAATCCCTCGATCTTTCCATCTTTCGTCTCATAGAAATTGCCCAAAAGCTGATATCCCCCGCAAATTGCAAGAACCACTCCATCTTTCTCGACAAACCTTTTAAAATCATCCCGTATTTCCTTTAATCTGCTGCATACCAGCATTTGCTCACGGTCTGAGCCTCCGCCAAGCAGAACAATGTCCAACTTATCAAAATCAATCGGATCTTCCAGCCGATATGAAATGGTTTGTGCCTCAATTCCTCTCCATTCACATCGTTTCATCATACACTGTATATTTCCTCTGTCTCCATAAAGATTCAAAAGATCAGGATATAAATGCCCTATTGTCAGTTTCATCGGCTTTCCTCCTCCATCCTTTTGAGCGTATTTCGCGTACTGTACAATCCGGTATAATTGACAAGTACATACAGATTTCCTACACCATTTTTTATTTTTTCTCGAATTGCCTTCTCAACATTGCGCTCTACCTGGGCTGGAATATCAACATACTTGAGTCTCAGTCTCATATCCAGACACCGAATTCCGGTAACAGTAATAGAACATATCGTTTCTTCTTTAAAACGATCAAAGTCTACATCCCAAAGCCACGATACGTCTTCACCATCCTGAAATCGATCATTAATTAAAATAATAATATCTTTCGGAGTCTCATCTTCCATCACTGCTGCAATATTCTGATTAAAACCAGCCGGGTTTTTTGCAAGATTCAGTTCTACTTTCGTCCCGTCAATAAAAAAATGTTCCATTCTTCCATTTTCCGGGTTAAAGTGAGTTAGGGTATCTTGGAAATGATTCATAGAAAGCCCTGAGGCTCTTCCTGCCGAATATGCTGCTAAAATATTATAGATATTGTAAAATCCCCTGTAATTTGCACAAATTCTTCTGTTTTCCACATCAAATTCCAAATGATCCCCTACAAAAATGTGAGACGCATCATATACAATCTTCGGTCTCTTAAATCCGCAGTTAGGACACTCATAATCTCCAAGCTGACTGTAATGATAAAAATGATATTTCATCTTGGCTCCGCATTTTTTGCAGAAACGTCCTTCACGAATTTCAGAATTTTCATCCCCGTCAAATACTTTTTCGCTGATTCCATATGTCAGATATCGATTTCCTGCATCCATTGCAAGTGCTGTTGATAAAGAATCATCTCCGTTAATCAATAAAACCATATCCGGAGCCATCTGCATTGCTTTTTTTAAAATCTCCATTGTCATGTCGATTTCTCCGTAACGGTCAAGTTGGTCTCGAAACAGATTCGTCAACACCATAAAGTCTGGCTTAAATCTGGGTAACACTCTTAAGGTAGATGCTTCGTCAATCTCAATACAGGCATAATCTGCATCTATCTTTCCATGATGGTCGGCCGCCAGCACAAAGGCCGCCACAACACCATTTTGCATGTTTGATCCTGTTCTGTTACAGATAATTTTTTTTCCTTCTGCTTCTATCGCAGAACACAGCAGATTATTTGTTGTGGTCTTTCCATTTGTTCCGCATACAATAAATGATTTTCCTCTGAGCTGTCCTGCAAGATCCTGTAAAATATCAGGATAGATCAGCCTTGCAACAAGCCCCGCCCAGGTTACTCCCTGCCGCCCCATTTTTCTACTGATTTTTCCAACCAATTTTGCGGCTCTGACTGCCAGTACTCTCCGTAATTTCATAAACTTTTATAACTCCTCATTCAGCTGGTTTTCCAGTGACTTTAATGTATCTTCCTCTGTTTTATTTGACTCATCGCGCACTTTTGCGATACTTGCAACAGAGACATCTTCATCCAGATTAATCAGTTTTACTCCTGATGTCACACGTCCCAGCACACTGATCGTATTACACATCATCCGAATAATGACTCCTTTTGTCGTAATCAGCATAATCTCTTTATCCTGATCTACCGCTTTAACTCCGACAACATTTCCTGTTTTTTCCATGATCTTATAGCACTTTACGCCTTTACCGCCGCGATTTTGTGTCGTAAATTCATCAATTGCTGTCAGCTTACCCATACCTTTTTCAGAAACAATTAAAAGATAGCTTCCCTGTGTATCCAGCTGCATTCCGACTACTTCATCATCCAAAGCTAAGTTCATGCCGATTACCCCCATAGAAGTTCTTCCTGTACTGCGCACATCTGTTTCATGAAAGCGAATACATTGACCGAATTTTGTCACCATGAAGATATCTTTTTTATTGTTTGTTGATTTTACTTCAATTAATTCGTCATGTTCTCTCAGACTGATTGCGGCAAGACCTGTCTTTCTGACATTCGCATACTCTGTAATCGGAGTCTTTTTCACAATACCATGTTTTGTAACCATAAACAGATATCGTCCTTCTTTATATTCACGAATTGGAATCATTGCCGTAATTTTTTCTTCCGGCATCAGTTGAATTAAATTGACAATTGCAGTTCCTCTTGCTGTTCTTCCTGCTTCCGGAATCTCATAAGCTTTTAATCGGTATACTTTCCCCATATTGGTAAAGAACATCAGATAGTGATGAGTAGTCGTCATCAAAAGATCCTCGATATAATCATCTTCTATAATCTGCATTCCTTTAATTCCCTTACCGCCCCGATGTTGGCTTTTAAAGTTATCCACCGTCATTCGCTTAATATATCCCAGTTTTGTCATAGAAATTACAACATTTTCCATAGGAATCAAATCTTCGGTGGATAAATCTAATTCATCAGCGCCGATTACCGTTCTTCTGGCATCCCCATACTTCTGTGCAATCGCCGTAATTTCTGTTCGAATTACTCCAAGCAGAAGATTTTCATCAGCAAGAATTGCCTTTAACTCTCCGATTCGTTTCATCAATTCCTGGTACTCTGTCTCTAGTTTTCCTCTCTCCAGACCTGTTAATGTTCTCAGACGCATATCGACAATCGCCTGTGCCTGTATCTCAGAAAGATGAAACTGTTCTATCAGATGAGTCTTTGCCTCCTGTGTATTTTGTGATCCCCGAATCAGCGCAATCACTTCGTCAATATGATCAAGTGCTTTTAAAAGTCCTTCCAGAATATGGGCACGTTCTTCTGCCTTATTCAGTTCATACTGCGTTCTTCTTGTGACAACTTCTTCTTGATGTTTAATATAATAATGCAGCATCTGAAGTAAGTTCATCACTTTAGGCTCATTGTTGACAAGAGCCAGCATGATTACACCAAAAGTGTCCTGAAGCTGCGTATGTTTATAAAGTCGGTTAAGAACTACTTTTGCATTGACATCTCGTCTTAATTCAATACTGATTCGAAGCCCTTCTCGATTCGATTCATCTATAATCGCTGTAATTCCATCAATTTTTTTGTCTCTGACCAGCTCAGCAATTTTTTCAATCAATCTTGCCTTATTTACCAAATATGGGAGCTCAGATACTACAATACGGCTCTTTCCGTTAGCCATTGTCTCTATCTCTGTCACAGCCCGAACTTTAATTTTTCCGCGGCCTTTCCGATATGCCTCCTCAATTCCTCTTTTTCCAAGAATTCGTGCTCCTGTCGGGAAATCGGGACCTTTAATAATCTGCATAATCTCTTCCAAACTCGTCTCACGGTTTTCCAAAATTCGGTTATCAATGATTTTAACTACCGCCTCAATAACTTCACGCAGATTATGTGGTGGAATATTAGTTGCCATACCGACTGCAATGCCCGATGTTCCATTTACCAAAAGATTCGGATATCTTGCTGGAAGCACAGAAGGTTCCTGTTCTGTCTCATCAAAGTTTGGAACAAAATCTACTGTATTTTTATTGATGTCTGCAAGCATTTCCATAGAAATTCTGCTCAGACGTGCTTCTGTGTAACGCATCGCTGCCGCTCCGTCGCCGTCCACAGAGCCAAAATTTCCATGTCCGTCTACCAGCGGATATCTGGTAGACCATTCCTGCGCCATATTGACAAGAGCGCCATAGATTGAGCTGTCTCCGTGAGGATGATACTTACCCATTGTATCACCGACAATACGTGCGCACTTTCTGTGTGGCTTGTCCGGACCATTATTTAATTCAATCATGGAATACAGCACACGACGCTGTACAGGCTTTAACCCATCGCGGACATCAGGAAGCGCCCGCGCAGCAATGACACTCATGGCATAGTCGATATAGGAGTCTTCCATTGTCTTTTTCAGGTCAATTTCCTCGATTTTGTCAAAAATATTATCTTCCACGTTTTTTCTCCTCCTATATGTCCAGATTCTTTACAAATTTTGCATTTTCCTCAATAAATTCCCTGCGCGGCTCTACCGCATCTCCCATCAAAGTTGTAAATGTCACATCAATCTCCGAAGAGTCAGCATCATCCATCGTGACACGTTTTAAAATTCTTCTCTCCGGATCCATAGTCGTTTCCCAAAGTTGTTCCGCGTCCATTTCTCCCAATCCTTTATAACGCTGAATTTTATTATTTCCGTCCCTTCCTATTTCTGTCAGGATCTTATTCAGCTCGATATCGTCATAGGCATACCACACTTTTTTATTCTTTTCAATCTTATATAACGGCGGCTGCGCAAGATAAACGTATCCTTCTTTGATCAAATCCGGCATAAATCGATAGAGAAATGTCAGCAGCAAGGTACTGATGTGGGCACCGTCTACATCTGCATCTGTCATGATAATAATTTTATGATAACGCAGCTTTGTAATATCAAAATCTTCATGGATTCCTGTTCCAAATGCAGTAATCATCGCTTTAATTTCCGCATTTGCATAAATACGATCCAAACGCGCTTTTTCCACATTTAAAATTTTTCCTCTTAAAGGCAAAATCGCCTGTGTGGCACGGCTTCTTGCTGTTTTTGCAGATCCGCCTGCCGAATCTCCCTCAACGATATAGATTTCACATTTACTTGGATCTTTATCTGTACAGTCAGCAAGCTTTCCTGGCAATGCCATTCCATCTAGCGCTGATTTTCTTCTTGTCAATTCTCTTGCTTTTCTTGCTGCTTCTCTTGCACGCTGAGAAAGAATGGATTTTTCCAGAATAATTTTTGCAACCTGAGGATGCTGTTCCAGATAAATCATCAACTGCTCGCTTACGATGCTGTCCACCGCGCCTCTTGCCTCGCTGTTGCCCAGTTTTTGTTTCGTCTGTCCTTCCAGTTCAGGCTGTTCAATCTTGACACTGATAATCGATGTCAGCCCCTCTCGAATATCGTCTCCTGATAAGTTTTGTTCATTATCTCTTAAAAGTTTATTCGCCCTTGCATAGTCATTAAATGTTTTTGTCAGAGCATTTTTAAAACCTATCACATGAGTTCCGCCCTCTGGGGTTGTGATATTATTTACAAAGCTATAAGAACTCTCTGTATAAGTGCTGTTATGCTGAAATGCCACCTCAACGGCAACCTTGTCCTTTACTCCTTCACAATAGATAATATCCTGATACAGCGGATTTTTTCCTTTATTCAGGTATGTGACGAATTCTCTGACACCCCCCTCATAGTGGAAAACTTTTTCCATCGGTTCTTCAGGACGTTCATCTCTTAATACAAAACGTACTCCTTTCGTTAAAAATGCCATCTCTCGGATTCTCTGTTTGAGCATTCCAAAATCATATACAGTCTCTTCAAAAATTTCGTCATCCGGCAAGAAACTAACCATCGTTCCAGTTTTCTCTTCCTCACATTCTCCGATGATCGTCAATCTTCCTACTGCCTTTCCTCTCTCATACCGCTGTTTATAAACTTTTCCCTCACGGTAGACTGTCACCTCAAGCCATTGAGACAGTGCATTTACAACAGATGCGCCTACCCCGTGAAGCCCTCCGGATACTTTGTATCCTCCTCCGCCAAATTTTCCACCGGCATGCAAAATAGTAAAGACAACTTCCACCGCCGGAAGCCCTGATTTGTGATTAATTCCTACAGGTATTCCTCTTCCATTGTCAACGACCGTGATGGAATTATCTTTATTGACCGTCACTTCAATATTGTTACAATAACCGGCAAGTGCTTCGTCCACCGCATTATCCACAATTTCATACACAAGATGGTGAAGTCCTCTGATTGATGTACTGCCGATATACATACCGGGTCTTTTTCTGACCGCCTCTAGTCCTTCTAAAATCTGTATTTGATCTGCACCATATTCTGTACCCATAGCAACCTCCTGTTTTATTCATAGACAATACCTTCTGCAACCCGAAATACACGATTGATTTCAAACTGGTTTTCAATGAAATCATCAATCCCCGTACAAGTAATAAATGTTTGAATTTCTCCAATACTGTCCAGCAGATAGCGTTGTCTTTTGCTGTCCAGTTCAGACAATACATCGTCCAGCAATAAAATCGGTGTATCTTTTATTTCCTGTTTTACCAGCTCAATTTCTGCCAGTTTTAAAGAAAGAGCGGCTGTCCTTTGCTGTCCTTGGGAACCAAACTTTTTAGCATCCAGTTCTCCGATACAGAAACTGATATCATCTTTATGAGGTCCGACTGTCGACATCTTAAGATGCAGATCTTTGTCTCTGTTTTTTTTCATCTGCTCAAGAAAGCAGTCCGCTTCCGTGCTTTTCTCATATACAAGCCTCAGATCTTCTCTTCCTCCGGAAAGTTTTTCATGCGCTTCTTTTATTACTTGATTCATTCGCATAAGAAATCTCTCTCTCTCCTGAATCAGATAAGACCCATGAAGAGCCATCTGATTATCGTAAATATCCAGCATATCCAAATATTCAGGATGAAATGCCGTTTCTTTCAAAAGTTTGTTCCTCTGAATTATTATTTTATTATAATTTGTTAAATGATACAAATAAATTTTACTAAGTTGACATAATTCTGCATCTAAAAAACGTCTTCTTTCCACTGGACCGTTTTTTATCATGTTCAAATCTTCCGGAGAAAAAAAGACAAAGTTTACAATTCCAAAAAGTTCACTTGCTTTTTTAATTGGAACTCCGTTAATTGCAATACCTTTTGCTTTGTTTTTTTTTAGATGCATATCTATTTGGATTTTCGTTCCATTTTTTAAAATCTCCATACAGATATGAGATTCCTCCTGATGAAACTGTATGATATCTCTGTCTTTGCTTCCTCTGTGAGATTTTGTAGTGCCACATAAATAAATTGCTTCAAGAATATTGGTTTTTCCCTGGGCATTATCTCCGTAAAAAATATTTGTCCTTCTATCAAATTTTAAATTTAAAGAATCATAATTTCGAAATCGATCCAATTTTAAAGATTCAATAATCATCTTTTCCTCCCGATCCTGCTCGCCGCAGTATCATTTCAGGATTTACGAAAAATTTTCTCTCGTCTCCTGTGCCAGATATCTTACTGTTTTTCTTTTATGAAACAGGATGATATTTTGGCATTGGTATCTTATCATTTTACAATTTTTATGCTTTTGTTGTCAAAGGAAACAATATCACCATCTACCAATTTCTTTCCTCTTTGATATTCCGTTTCTCCATTTACTTTTACCTGACCATCCAAAATAACAAGCTTTGCCTCTACTCCAGAATCTACAAAACCGGCTGCCTTTAACGCCTGTCCCAATTTGATATAGTCTTCTCTTAGTTTTATTGTTTCCATTTTGCTCCTCCTATTACGCTTGTATCAAATTCTTTATTCACACATGTCAAATAAAGTATACCAGTATTTTTCAAAAAATCCTACTCTAAATTCTTACAAATTGCGCAAAAAAGCTAATTCTTTTTTCAGAATTCTCTTTATCTGTACATTTTTTGTGTACCAGTTCCTTTTCCTGCAAAAGAATCAGCTTTTCTTTTTCTATATTTTTCTTTAAAAAAATACATTATGCCGTGAAATTCACCGGAAGTATCAAATAAACATATGATTCTTGCTCATCTCGAATAAAACACGGAGCTTTCGGATTGACCAGAAAAATAGTAATGATTTCATCGTCTATCACACGCAGTGCATCAATTAAAAATTTAGGATTAAATCCAATCAGAAGATCTTTTCCTTCTTTCTCGATATCGATCTCTTCTTTCATAGAACCGATCTGTGAATCAATTTTTAATTCCATATATCCGCTGTTGATAGAAATAATAATCGGTTTTTTATCACTTTCTTTTACAAGTAAGGTTGCACGGTCAATACAATTTAGTAATTCCCGCTTGTTAATTGTCACTTTCGTCTCATAGTCACTGGAAAGCATCTGATCTATGCGGAAATACTCTCCTTCGATTAATCTTGAAACAACTGTTGTCTGATCAAATTCGAATACAATATGATTTTCCGCAAAGAAGATGTTGACCGTATCTTCCACTTCTCCAGACAAGATTTTGCTGATTTCCGTCAGTGTTTTTCCAGGAACAACAATTTTTTTGTTTTCATAGTTTTCTTTTAAAGTCATTTTTCGAATAGAAATTCGATGTCCGTCAAGGGAGACTACTCTTAACATATTGTCCTTAACTTCGAATAGTTCTCCTGTCATCAGCTTGTTATTTTCATTTGTTGCAATTGAGAAAATGGTCTGACGGATCATTTCTTTTAAGGTAAACTGTGATAATGTGATAAAATCATTTTTTTCTACAAATGGCAGATAAGAAAAATCTTCACTTGGTTTTCCTGGAATATTAAACTTTGATTTTTCGCACGTAATGGTAGTATTTAAGTGGTCCGTCTCTATTACGATATCGCTTTCAGGGAGCTTTCGAATGATTTCAGAAAAAATCTTAGCATCTAGTGCAATGCTGCCTTTTTCCACAATTTCTCCTTCTACAATCGTTTCTATCCCCAATTCCATATCATTTGTTGTGAATTTTATTTTGTCTGCAGCTGCATCGATGAGGATACATTCTAAAATAGGCATGGTTGTCTTGGAAGGAACTGCTTTGAGAACGATGTTAATCGCTTTTAAAAGATTGTTTTTTTGGAAAATAAGTTTCATGATAAAATAGTACTCCTTTCAGTGCTTCTGGATTATATATATATAATATAATTTATAGTAGTAGTAGTAGGGGCGGTGGATAATGTGGATAACTCTGGAAACCATTGATTTTAAAGGGTTTTTAGCCTCCAAGCTATGTGGATAACTATGTGGATAACTTGTGGATAATGTGGATAACGCTTGTGGATAAAATTTTGAACAACACAAGCGTAAAAGTTGATTTTGAGTTATCCACATAGTTATCCACCGACTTATCCACATAGTTATCCACATTTTTTGTGGATAATGGAGGGTAATTTTTGAGTTATCAGATCCACTGTGATTTTTATAAATCCTTTAGATAGGACTGATCTTTTTCTTCAAAATTTCAATTGTATTTTGAAGTGATTCAGATGTTTTAAGTTCCTTTGTAATTTTCTTTAAACCATGCATAATCGTGGTATGATCACGCTTTCCAAGAAGTTCTCCGATGTTTTTCTGTGGCATTTCCAACATTTCACTGCAAAGATACATGACAATCTGACGGGGAAATACGATATTCGCGGTACGCTTGTTGCCGATTAAGTCTTCGGTAGAAATATTAAAATGTTCTGCAACCTTATCTAATATTAGTTTTGGGGTGACAATTCCCCTTTCTTCGGGAGCAATAATATCTTTGAGTGCTTCTTCAGCAAGATAAATATCAATTTCCCGATGTTCCAGATTGCTAAAAGCCATAATTTTGTTTAAAGCTCCCTCTAATTCACGGATATTAGATTTGATATGGGTTGCAATATATTTAATTACGTCGTCGTCAATCACATAACCGTCCAATTCTTCCTTTTTGCGAAGAATTGCCATACGGGTTTCGTAATCTGGAGAAGAGATATCAGCAATCAATCCCCATTCAAAACGGGAGCGCAGCCGGCTTTCTAGTGTCAGAAAGTCTTTTGGAGGCTTATCGCTAGAGAGGATAATCTGTTTTTTCGCTCCATGCAGATCATTAAATGTGTGGAAAAATTCTTCCTGAGTAGATTCTTTGCCAATCAAAAATTGTACGTCATCAATCAGCAGAACATCGATATTACGGTATTTTTCGCGAAATTCAGCCATAGTGGTATTATTTCCGTTACGGATTGCCTCGATCAATTCATTCGTGAAATATTCGCTGGTAACATACAATACTCTGGAATCAGGATTATGTTCCAAAATAAAATGGGCAATCGAGTGCATTAAGTGGGTTTTTCCAAGTCCAACTCCTCCGTAAATAAAAAGAGGATTGTACATAGCACCTGGGGATTCTGCAACGGCGAGAGCAGCGGCATGTGCGAAATTGTTATTTCCCCCTACAACGAAGGTATCGAAAGTATATTTCGGATTTAGATTAGCGCGTTCGATACTTTCATTCATTGCAGACCCGGGAAGTTTAGATGAATTCTTGTCTTTTACTTGGTCGGGAAGAAGAAATTCGATCTCACAGTCAATACCGGTAAGCTCAGTAATGGCCACTTTTAAAGGAGAACGGTAGCGTTTGCTGACATAATTTAAGCCCATCTGCTCAGTAGGGCCTAAAAGTGTGAGTACATTATTCTCTAAAGAATGAACTGTCAGAGGTTTAATCCATGTTTTAAAAGACACATCAGAAAGTTCATATTCCATTTTGACTGTGGATAGAATTTCGTCCCATTTTTCAATAAGTGCCTCTTTTTCCATATTTTCGTCCATTAAAAAATCTCCTTATGATTCGATAACGGATTTTAAGAGCCGTATCGATAGTATAATGCTTAGTATTGGTTGTAATTAATATTAAACCAAAAGGAGGTAATGCGCAATCAAAATTTAAAGTAGAAAAGAAGTTATCCACATTATTTGGGATAAAATGTGGATAATGTGGATAACTTTTGGAAATAGCATATCTTGTGGTTGGAAAAAATGGAAATTTTGTAGAAAAAAGTGAGAAAAAAAAGTTATCCACATTTTATCCACATAGGGATGTGGATAATTTTTTTCGAATGTGGATAATGTGGATAACTCTGAAATAGGTTATCCACATTATCCACATCAATTTTTTACGATACGATTATCTACAAGATATAGAAAAAGTTATCCACATTTTATCCACATTATGTGGATAACGTAGTTTTTAAAGTGGATAAGTTGGTAAAACAGTAGAAATGAAAATGGAAAAAAGATAAAGGATTTACTTGACTTCAACGGCTTTTATGACTATAATTGTAATGATATTTTGTAATCCGGACAAGTAATCTATGTTACAGAGTCAAATAGCAAAAGCAAAAGTGTGCAATGCTATGGTTATTGCGATATTAATATACCAATTAATCTGATAGATATCAATTGGTTTTGATAAAGGAGGTGGCCCAGATTATGAAAATGACATTTCAGCCTAAAAAGAGATCCAGATCTAAAGTTCATGGTTTCAGAGCAAGAATGAGTACGGCTGGCGGAAGAAAAGTGTTAGCTGCCAGAAGAGCAAAAGGAAGAAAACAGTTGTCAGCATAGGCCGCAGATATGTGGCCTTTTCTTCTCTTTAAAAGAAAAAGGATAATCTATGATATTTTCAGAATCGTTAAAGAAAAATAAGGATTTTCAGGAAGTCTACAAAAAAGGAAAATCTTTTGCGAATAGATATCTGGTCATGTATGTGAAAGAGAATGAGAGTCAGAGAAATCGTTTAGGAATTTCAGTCAGCAAGAAAGTAGGAAACAGTATTGTAAGACACCATCTTGCCAGATTGATTCGCGAGAGCTATCGATTGAATGAAGCAGAATTTGAAACTGGAATTGACATCGTTGTGGTTGCAAGAATAAGTGCCAAAGACAAAGGATTTCATGATATTGAGAGTGCAATGTTACATTTAGGAAAGCTTCATAGAATAGTAAACAGAAAAGAAGAAATGATATCAGATGAAAAAAGTATTGATCTTGATGATTAAATTTTATCGAAAGTATTTATCACCATTGAAAAGAACGCATTGTCCCTATATTCCTACATGTTCTCAGTATGGACTGGAGGCGATTGAAAAATACGGGGCAATAAAAGGCAGTATTTTGACGTGTTGGAGAATTTTAAGATGTAATCCGTTTTCAAAAGGCGGTTATGATCCAGTTCCATAAACCATACATGATGGGAGGATAAGAATTTGTCTAAAATGGTATTAACAAAGAGCTCTGTCTGGGTGATCGGTCCTGTAGCTACAGTTCTTGGATTAATCATGAATGCAATTTTCGGTGTTTTGGACATGGTAAATATTCAAAACATTGGTCTTTGTATTATTTTGTTTACATTTTTGATCTATATGTTGCTGACTCCTTTGACAATAAAACAGCAGAAATTTTCAAAGTTGTCAGCGCATATGAACCCTGAACTTCAGAAAATTCAAAAGAAGTATAAAGGAAAAAATGATCAGGCTTCCATGATGAAAATGAATGAAGAAACACAATTGCTCTATGCAAAATATGGTGTTTCGCCAATGGGAAGCTGTCTGCAGCTATTAATCCAGATGCCTATTTTGCTGGCATTATATCAGGTAATTTGGAACATTCCTGCTTATGTAGGACGTGTATATGATGTATTTAAACCACTGGCAGATGCGTTGCTAAATACTTCTGGAAGCCAGACATTTATGGAAGAAATTGCTACATCATTGAACATCAGTTACAGCAGTGGATATACGGTTGATAAGATTATTGATACGCTTTATAAACTGCAGCCGTCAAATTGGACTGCACTTGCAAATCAGTTTCCAGATTTAAGCAGTATGATTCAAGAAACTCAGGCGAGTGTGGATCATATGAATTATTTTTTAGGTTTGAACATCGCTGATTCGCCTTTGAATATTATACAGCAAGGATTTGCAACAGGCGCATGGCTTATGGTTATTGGAGCTATTGCTATTCCGGTTCTGTCTGCGCTGACACAGTGGCTGAATACAAAGCTGATGCCTCAGCAGGCTGCTACAACAGCCAATGGCGAACAGAGTGCAATGATGAGTTCTATGAAAACAATGAACGTAATCATGCCGCTTATTTCTGCCTTTTTCTGTTTGACATTGCCAGCCGGTATGGGTATTTACTGGATCGCCGGTTCAGTGATTCGTTCTATCCAGCAGGTTATTATAAACAGACATATGGATAAGATCGATATGGAGAAGCTAATTGAAAAGAATGCAGAGAAAGTAAAGAAAAAACAGGAAAAATTGGGAGTGGCTCAGCAGAGAGTTGTCAACAGCCAGGCAAAAGTGAGTACAAGAAATATTAATACCCCGAATAAAAAACCAATGACAGAAGAAGAAAGACAGGCAAGAATCAAGAGCTCTACGGAGTATTATAAAAACGCGGAGGAAAAGCCAGGAAGCATCGCTGCGAAAGCCAGAATGGTAGAGAAGTATAATGAGAAGAATAAAAAATAGGGGTGCATTTTTATGGAATATATTAGAGTATCAGCGAAAAAATTAGAGGATGCGATTATTGAGGCTTCCATTCAGTTGGAGACAACGAGCGATAACATTGAATATGAAGTGTTAGAACATGGAAGTTCGGGGTTTTTTGGAATAGGCAGCAAACCGGCTGTTATCAGAGCAAGAAGAAAAGAAGAAAAAAAAGAATTTGATGATGAAATAAAACAGATTTTTGAGAAAAAATCAACAGTAAATAATGAAGAGATAAAGACTCAAAAAACAGAGAAAAAAGAAAAAGCAAAGAAGCCGGAAAAGCCAGCAGCGGGAAAAGAAATTAAACCAGAATCGACTCAAAATACAGAGAAAAAAGTAGAAAAATCAGCAGAAAAATTGATAGAAAAACCGGTTAAAAAAGAGAAAACGGTAAAAGAAAAGGTAGCAGAACCTAAGAAAGAAGAACCAAAGAAAAAAGAGATGAAACAGGTTGATAAAGAGAAAGCAGAGCAAAAAGCAGTCGATTTTTTAAAGAAGGTTTTTGAAGCAATGCATATGAACGTACAGATCACCGCACAATATAAAGAAGACGCTCTGGAAGTGGATATGGAAGGAGAAGATATGGGTGTTCTGATCGGAAAAAGAGGTCAAACTTTAGACGCATTGCAGTATCTGGTAAGCCTAGTTGTCAATAAGGAAAAAGAAGGATATATTCGTGTAAAACTGGACACAGAAAACTATCGCAGCAGAAGGAAAGAGACACTTGAAAATCTGGCAAAAAATATTGCGTTTAAAGTGAAAAGAACAAAAAAACCAGTATTTTTAGAACCTATGAATCCTTATGAAAGAAGAGTGATTCATTCTGCATTGCAGAATGATCCATACGTTACAACACATAGTGAAGGGGAAGAACCGTACAGAAAGGTTGTTGTAACATTAAAAAAATAGCAGCTTAGAATGAAAAATGTTATTCCTGGTCAAAGCAGATAAAATACATTTGAATTGTATTTTTTGACCAGAAATAACATTTTTTCATGGTAAAAATAGATGAATTTTCTGTCTGAAAGATAAAAGAAAATTTTGGAGGAATCTATGAAAACAGATACGATTGCAGCAGTTTCAACAGCAATGTCAAATTCAGGAATCGGAATTATAAGAATCAGCGGACCGGATGCTTTTTTTGTTGCAGATCAAGTTTATCGCAGTAAAAAAAGAGAGAAAAAACTGGCAGATCAAAAGACACATACGATCCATTATGGATATATTGCAGATGGAGAAGAGGTTATTGATGAAGTCTTAGTAATGCTGATGAGAGCGCCTCATAGTTTTACAGCAGAAGATACTGTGGAGATTAACTGCCACGGAGGAGTGCTGGCAATGAAAAAAATTTTAGAGACAGTAATCCGTCATGGAGTGCGACCTGCTGAACCGGGAGAATTTACGAAACGGGCATTTTTAAATGGAAGAATTGACTTATCGCAGGCCGAGGCCGTTATGGATATTATTCAGGCAAAGAATGAATATGCTTTAAAGAGCTCCGTCAGTCAGCTCAAAGGTTCTGTTTTAGTGCCTATTAAACAGTTAAGAGAAGAGATTTTATATCAGATTGCTTTCATTGAGTCAGCACTGGATGATCC
>CALWCS010000134.1 GCA_944376425.1 uncultured Lachnospiraceae bacterium
AGATACTTCCTCAGCTACTGGAATAATCGGAGGATCTGCTCTGCCAATGGCGGGCTTCCTCCCATGATAAAACGCAGGCAGTATTATGAGGATTTGGAACTGGTAGCATAGTCAGTGATATCCTTGAAAAAATTGTGTCAACTAATCTTGACAATATCAATGCGGGATACCAACGGGTAAACGATTTCTTCGAGTTTTTCGATGGTACCGCAGTAAATACCCAATTTTGCTGTTAATCCATTTGAATAAATCGTGTTTTTGTATGTATCCAGAAATTCCCGGACACCCTTTTCTATGATCAGGCTGTTTTCTGAGATATCTGTGATTTTAACAACCGGACGTTTTAAAAAGTTTCCTATGCCGTTAATAAGCGGATAGTAATACACAATGTTTGTGATTTCCGCCGTACTGACAGAAAGCGAATCCTTGATCTTAAACTTTTCGGCTTTTTCAAGATAAGGCGTACCGGAAAAACCAATGACGGAATTTACGGTATTGTTTTGCGCCCATTTGGTTACAACGGCACGTAATTTAATTTCATCGCTGACAGCATGATGTACCTCGTCGATGAAAATGGAGAGAGCAGGTAATTTTCCAATTAAATTGCGAAGCTCATTTGCCAGTCTGTCCTTTTCATCATCGCTTTTTTCAAATAGGCTGATCTGACCGTTTTTCTCCTGAATACGGTCAAGAATAACTTTTTCTGCATTTGTAACGGCAATCAGCCCAAACAACTCAGAAAGTGGCTGATGATTTGCAATTTTCTGCACATTCGGATTTTTGGTTTTATTAGACTTTTTTGCGGTTTTCCCCTGATCCAAAACTTCAAAAGAAATCATACGTCTAATATCTGTTGCAGCGGGCTCCGGAATGACCCAAGAAGGGTCGAAATTTTGAACTGTCTTGAGACTTGGAACAACAGAGGACTTCAATCCTGATGGCGCAAAAATAATAAAGTTATGTGCAAACGCAGGATTTGCTGGTTCGTTGAGGGCAAAGTATAAATCAAGATAGATGAACGCTGCCATCAAAAATGTTTTGCCTGCGCCCATAGGAAGACTGAATAGATAGTCCGTATAAGAAATCCCATAAAATACATTGCGGAAAAATTCATCATAATCAATGCTTGACGGATTGCTTTTGATTTGCTTTTCTAGCTTTTCGGATACTTGTTCGCCTTTGTCATTTATTTGACAAGCATATTCTAACAACGCTATTGCAGCCGGATTTTCCTCCAAATATTCACGGGCAGAGGTAGATAACTCTACATTGTTCAAATTGATTGAATTAAAGTAGCCATATCGAAACAAATATTCTAACGGCTTACATTTACAACCAATTTTAAGAAATAGATATACTTTAATTGCCTCAATCTGGGCGTCACGCATTTGCCCAGTTTTCGATATGTATTCTATTAAACTATGAACCGTGCAATGCTTTGAGTTATACCATTCTTTGCACTTGTTCTCTATCATTTTGTAGAACATGCTGTTCCTCCAACAATTTGCTTGTCCAAATCGGCAATGCGCTTTTTAATTTCAGAGTGTTCTAATTGACTGCCGGCTTCTTGTAATATCTTTAGTATTGGTTTAATCGAATATGTTACTTTACTGCCTGATGATAATGTCATTAAATTCATAATAGCTCCTCCGAGTGAAGACCATGTAACCTTCAAAGTGATAACTGCGGTCAATATTTTGTGTTGACTGTGTGATTATTTATTTAACTGTAAAGGTGCTTAGCGCTTTAATATTGATCGCGTTTCATCGGCATTTATCATTCTTCATTTTTTAAAAGCCCATAAGTCTGATAATAACTCAACATCGCTTGAAGTTGCAGCTTGTTGGCGAAAAGTTGGCGATAGGTGACGGTTTTCTCCTTACCCTTGGCTTTGAACTTCGCCATCTTTTCCGTTGTATTATCGTACTGCTTGCAGATGGAGGCGAGCATATCTTCAAAGGCTTTCAATTTCTGTTCATCCATCATGTGCTCCGTTATTTCTCCGCAGCAACGCCGGACTTCATCCAAGTGTCTACTTCACTTATCTTGAATTTCCACAGCCTGCCGATTTTCGTGGCGGGCATTTCTCTTTTTTCGATCCATGCGAGCACTGTGTCCCGGCTGACACCAAGATATTCGCAAATCTCTTTCATGGAGTACCAGCGTTCTACATTCAAATCCATTTTTCGCCCTCACTTTCGGGTAGATATAAAAATATAGCATAATCATACAGCAAATTAACGGGTAAATCAATGTTTTTTGCTGATTTATAAGGAATAAAACCGTTTATTTGGCTACCTACCCGAAAAAAGAAACTGCTCCAATTGGAACAGATTCTTTGCTTTTCTGGTATCTTTTGTTTATATTTCAGCCCGCCATCTCCGGCGGGCAAATTTTTTGTTCTTTTCCGGGAGTGCTGTCCCCAAACGCCATATCCCAGCATAAGCAGATGAGGGGGGGAACAACCGGTCTTTTCAAAAAATTATTAATCTTTTGGGTGCGCATTTAGTTGCATTCCAGAGGGAATAAGTGAAGGGCTCTTTTACAACAGTTTGAAAATTGGATGACCGTTCAAAGTATCCAAACTGCCATGACTTTGCCAAAAGACAAATGAGCGCCTAGGTGAATACAAATAAACAGCTTGGGACTGTACAGTGCCCACCGACAAGTGGGAGTGCCTGTTGGAATCTTAAGGTGCAACGGCGGCGGATACCGACCCGATTCTATCATTCATTACCATGCTGTGATTCATCCGATGCTCAAATACGTCATTAAGCTCGATCTTGTTGTGTAGAAGTGGCAATGAAGGCGGACCGTCCGAAGAAGAACGACTATCAGCTGTTTTTTTCGACGCTGAAGAGCTTTGGTGCCTGTTTGTGGCGGTGAAGCGTGCGAGGCTGGAGCTGCCGACTTTGGTTGTTGCCTTTTACAGCCTTCGGCGTGGCGAAGTGTTCGGGCTCAAGTGGGACGTTATCGATTTTGAGCGGAGCACCCTCACCGCCAAACACACCGTCACCTCCATGCAGGTGAATGGAAAAACCACGATGTATGCGCAGGACTTTGCCAAGAACAAATTCAGTATGCGAACGCTTCTACCAGAGGGCGGCTTTGCTGAATGCTTTAGGGAGATTAAAGCAGCGTAGGAGCTAAACAAAAAGTCTGCGGCAACTGTTACAATTACGAGTATGACGGCTATGCCTTTGTGGACGAGCGAATGAAGCCGGAGCATCTGGAAAGCCATTTCCCGCAGTGTATCCAAAAGCATGGATTAAAGTGGATGTGCTTCCACGATCCCGGTACCCTTATGTCAAGCACACGACAAAAAATATGATTCTGAAAAGCAAAAAACCCAAGCTACCAATCTTAATTCTGATAGTTTGGGTTTCCTGTTTTGTTTTTTATTTTATGATTTTGCCCGTAGTATAGGTGGGATTATCCCTATTATTTCCTTCAAAGACTACTTCTGTTATAGCACCGCATTCTTTGCTTATGTGTGATAAAGAAGCAATAGAAGTGCAAAAAATTTTGCCGTTCCTATCCGACACTTGGCCATTGTGTCGGATAGGTCGGGCGGTTATTCGGGCAAGTCAATCTTGCCGACAAAGCTG
>CALWCS010000135.1 GCA_944376425.1 uncultured Lachnospiraceae bacterium
AAACAAACGGCTGTATATTTCCAAGAGCTTTTTGGAAAAGCGTCAGGAATCCTATGAAAATATCCTGAGCGAAAAAGGAATCCAATACAGAATGAACCGCTCGATCCAGGTAGAAGGAGCATTTGGAGTTCTGAAAAATGACTATGAATTTCAAAGATTTTTACTCCGTGGAAAAACCAAAGTAAAACTGGAGATTCTTTTGCTCAGCATGGGATATCATCTGAATAAACTGCATGCGAAAATACAAAATGACCGAATGGGAAGCCATTTGTTTTCAATAAAAGAATCAGCTTAAAGAAGTCCAAAACGATGTTCTTTATTAAAGTACGCCAAAAATCAGGGGAGTATCCACAAACAAAAGGATGCTCTCCTGATTTTTCCATAAACAGAGCGAAGGTGCCACTCCATCATCTAATCTGATGATTTTGCGACACCCTCTTAAAAGCAGATGATTTTATAGGGAATTTTTTAGGAAAAGGATATCTTATTGCCATAAGAAATTGTCAAATGCATAGACAATTAATTCTCTCCATAAGGACCACTGATGTCCGTAAGGAAGAGTGTTTTTTACCATGAAATCTACGTCAGCTTCGCTTAATCCATAGATATATTCGAAAATACTGCCTTCTACGGCTGCTTTTTCTTCATTAAAATAAACCTGAGTGGTAACAAAGTCATATAATCCATATCCGATGAACAAATTGACATCATGAAGTTCTTCTTTTGTAAAGTCAGCGTGTACATTTTCTTTCATCGGGGAACTCATATCGATATAATAGTCAAATTCTTCTGTGTGATTGAAATATGCATTCATAATAGCAGCTCCGCCCTGAGAGAGACCTCCGATTGCACGATCTTCTGCTTCGGTAGAAGCATTATAGTTTTCGGACATATGCGGCAGTAAGTAGTCGATGACATAATCGCTGATAGCATCGCGGTCCCAACGAAGATCTGGATTTTCAGCAGGGAAGGATTCTCCGTTTGGAGTCACAACGATCATCGGCTCGATTCTGCCTTCTGCGATCATATTATCAAGAATATTAGCAAGCCCATTGTTAAACCAGCTTCCGTCATATCCGCCGCCGCCATGGAATAAGACAAGGATAGGATAAGCTTCTTCACGGTTTTCGTCAAATTCATATGGCAGATAAACGCCATAACTTGTAGAGATTCCGCTGTCTAAAGTCACATCTTCAAAGAAAACAGTTCCATTTTCGCCATCACGCGGAGCTTGTTCTTCTACGCAAGTCGTATTTGCCTGTTTGACTTCATCATATGGAACATACACAGAAGTCAGACACATTTCACCAGTCTTTTCTTCTACTTCACGGTCATACGTATAATTTGGATTACTTGGATCACAGATCATCTCGGCGTCTGTGTAATCGGTCAATTCTGCATCTTCAGCGCCGCCTACATAGAAACGGTAATTGTACGTACCGTTTGGTAGCGGGATGGTGTAAGACCAGATTCCTGTCTCTTCATCTAAGACCATATCAGCAGTCGGCCATCCGTTCGTCTGCCATACGGTATATCCATCCTGCCACTCTTCAGGAGTAGCATTTAAACTGGTAACAACAGTGCTGTGGTCGAGATCAGAAAATGCCCATTCACCATAAATGCGGACACGTCCGGCATCTGGATCCTTATAGCGAAAGGTAACGTAATAACCAGTCGGAGAATCTTCAGATTTAACGACAGTCGTCTCCTCAAGAGCATCGAACTCTTCCTGAGTATAGCCTTCGTACGTTGCAGCAGAAGTACTGAGCCCGATGCCAAAAGTTAAGAAGCCACAGAATAGTGCAGTGATCATCCATTTCTTTTTCATTTTCATTCCTCCTTCGATTGATTCTTTGTGACCTTATTGTATCAGGCAAAAGATAAGATCTCTATAAAGATTGTTCTTGAAATTATCAATATTGTTCTATTTGCAACAAAATAGTGCGATTGAAGCTAGAAATTTTATTTGATATAATAAAAAATAATTTGAAAAGGATAACAAGAAGGTATTAATATGCACAAAAAAAGAAAAGAGAGAAAGCCATGTTCTATGAAGAAAAAAATTTTTTTATGGATGAGTGTATTTCTGTTTCCGATTCTTGTGATTTTAATTATTTGCATGACGTTTATAACAAAATCTTATGAAAGACAGATGCAGGAATATGCAGGACAGCTGATTCATCCGTTTACAGCACAGATTGATACCGTACTCAGCTCAGCAATCCGATATATAGGAGGGAAAACCATTGATTTAGGAGTGATGGAAAAACAAGACGATAAGAGCAGACTAGACGCAATAGAACAGATGAAAGCTTTGGGAGACGAATTCTCAGAGGAACTTTCGGTTCAGGATGATATCAATGCTGTCTGGATGTGGAATGGAGAAAAAATGTGGTTTGTGCAAAATTATAATCAGTCCTATGTACAGAATGATCAGGCTGCCGAATCTTTGGAACAGATATTAAAAAAGAAATCGGGGGAAGAATTGATTTTTCAGGAGGGATATCAGTCTTTTGAGTCAGAAGATTTGTACTATCTGTTTCTGGCGATGGATGTGGAGGGAGGAAGAATCGGATGCTGGTTTTCCGTAGAGTCTTTGCTGGAGGAAATTGAAAATGCGGATCTTCCGGGATTAGAAGCGGTTATGTTTCAAGATGCCCAAGAAAATCTTTTAAATGGAGAATTTGATAAAGATTCAGAAGAAATGAACGCCTATTTTGTATCAGAATCAAAGATGCAGTCTGTACCGTTTTCGATTGTGGCACTTTGGGATAAAAAAGTGATCTTTCAGCCATTTAACAGTCTTGTACAGGTAGTAATGGTATGTCTGATCATTGTGACTGTCTTATTTCTTTCCTATCTGGTATCGGTGCAAAAATCTGTAATTCGTCCGTTAGAGAGAATGATAAAAGTGATTGGACACGTAAAAAAAGAAGAAATTGATGAAATAGAAGTAAACAAAAAAGAACCGGCAGAGATTCAAAGTGTTTTTTTGGCACTGAATGATCTGATACAGAAAGTCAGAAATTTAAAAATTCGTGTCTATGAAGAACAACTTACAGAGCAGGAGACAAAACTGCAGCTGTACCAGCTTCAGATTCGTCCTCACTTTTTTCTGAATGTGTTAAATAATATTGTCAGCTTTGCCAGATCAAACAATTATCAGATGGTACAGAAAATGACCTTGTTTCTTGCGGGACACTGCCGTTATATTCTATATCATACCTGGCATGTCACACTGGAAGAGGAGCTGGAATATACACAAAATTATATGAATATGCAGCAGATTCAGTCTGAAAAAGAAAATCTGTATACGGCAGAGGCAGAAGAAGAAGTACTAGGATGCAAGATACCGATTCTGTGCATTCAGATTTTTGTGGAAAATTCTATGAAATATGCAAGAAAAAACAAAGAAGAAATCAGAATTTTAGTTCGTGCTGGAAAATGGAAAACAAAGGGAGAAGAAAAACTTTGGATTACAATTGATGATAGTGGAGAAGGTTTTACACAAGAACAGATAAAACAGCTTCAGGAAGAAAACGACAGAGTATATAAAAGAGGAAAAGACCATGGGATCGGAATTGCAAATGTCAGACAGCGATTAAAAATTTTATACGGAGATCAGGCAAATATTTCTTTTTCTAATAATGAAAAAGGGGGAGCTCATATTAAAATTGATCTGCCATTTTGCGAAAAGTAAAAAAGGAGAAGACAAGAAATGAAAAAGAAATTTTTAGCAGCAGGCATACTGATTTTGTGTATCTGCGGAATAAGCAAGACAAGGGCAGAAGAAGAGACGGTACAGCTGACCGTACCGATTTTATTTGAGCGTGGGATTCCAAAAGATATCAAACAGGTGAAAGAAGCTGTCAAAGAGCTGGTAAAAGAAAAAATCGGAGTGGAAGTTCAACTGGTAGAAATTTTGTATAATACGTCGTCTTCTTCTCAGGATCAAAGACAGAAATCAGAACTGAAATTGCTGGAAAAACAGGGGATTTTGTTTGATATCTTTCCAACGGTTTTGTATAAAGAAGGTTTTTTGCCTTTGAATGATCTGTTAGAACAATATGGAAAAGATATTGTGGATTTCATTGGAGAGGAGCGTATGGAGTTTTCAAAAGAAGATGAAATCATATGGACCGTTCCGTCAGTCAGCGATTATGTCTCTTCTTTTGGTATTACAATGAGAGCAGATTTTTTGTCAGAATCTGGAATTCATACAGAAGAAATTAAAACGATAGCAGATCTGGATCAAGTGTTTGAAACGATAAAAGAAAAAAATCCCCAGATTGCTATGGTATGTGGATATCGGACAAGAAGAGGATTTATTGACCGTTTAAAAGCAGCACGAATTTTAATAGAACCGATTTGCGCCAGAGAAGAAGACTCGGATAAACTAGTGAATTATTATGCGACAGAAGAATATAAAGAAATGGTTACCATGTTTTATCAGTGGGGAGAAAAAGGATATCTTCCAGATGCTCTTCCGCTTCAAAACTTGATGGGATCTGCCTTAGTCGAAGGAGAAAACTTGTTTTCTTATTTTTCGCCGTGTAAACCGAGCATTGAATATGAAGAGTCGATAAGCTGCGGAATGGATATGATAACGATACCTCTAATGGAACCGATTGTCACGGAGTATTCTCTGGAGAGTACCGTTCACTGGGGAATCAGTCAAAAATGCGAGCATCCTAAAGAGGCGATGGAGTTTTTAAATTTAATGTATACGGACAGTGAGCTGGTTAATCTGATGATCTATGGAATTGAGGGAATTCATTATGAGATTCAGGGGGATGGAACAATTGATTATCCAGAAGGAGTGGACAGAAAAAATGTAGGCTATCAAAATACGCAGCCGTGGTTTTTACCGAATCAGTTGATTTCTTATGTATGGAATGGAAATGATCCTCTTGTGTGGGAGAAAACCAGATTGTTTAATGAAGAGGCAAAATGGCAGGAGAGTCTTTTCTTTGATTTTGAAACGGAGGACATCAGTGAAGAAATTGAAAAATTAGAAGAAATTATCGAAAAATACACATATGGTCTGGAGTCTGGACAACTGAATCCTGACATTTATCTTCCCATGATGTTAGAGGAGATGGAAAAGGCAGGGGCAGAACGGGTAGTGGAGGAGGTACAAAAGCAGTGGGATGCAGACTTTTAATTGTAGACGATGAAATAACAGCCGTTCAGGGAATTTTAGATATCACAGATTTTAAACAAATTGGAATTATGGAAATTGAGACTGCCTATTCCATGACGGAAGCAGTAAAAAAATTTAAGACGACTCAGATTGATCTGTTGTTGACAGATATTGAAATGCCCGGAGGGACAGGATTAGATTTAATCGCATGGGTAAAAAAGGAGGTGCCTTGCTGTGTCTGTGTGATTTTAAGCAGTTTTCCGGATTTTCGGTTTGCGCAGAGAGCAATTACACTGGGGGTATTTGAATATCTGTTAAAACCGGTGGAAGATGAGAAGCTAGAAGATGTGCTTAGACGTGCTGCTGTCTGGAGTTTAGGACAAAAACAGGAAGAAGAAAGAGAAGAAGAACCTTTAATTGGTGAGGTGAAAGCATATATTTATAATCATATCTCAGAAGAGATTTTAAGAGACGATATTGCAGGGTATGTTAATTTGTCTCCGGCATATCTCTCGACATTTTTTAAACGCGAGACAGGAAATACACTGAGTGATTTTATCAAAATGGAAAGAATTCAGTTTGCAAAAAATTTGCTCAGAAAGACAAATCTGAGTATCAGCGCGATTGCCCAAAATACGGGATATGATTCACTTGCGTATTTTTCATCGGTTTTTCGATCTGTCGTAGGATGCACGCCGAGAGAATATCGCAGCAGAGTATAGAGAAAAAATTAACTGCAGATATTTGAAGGAAAATACATGGCAAAATACTGGAATTTTAATATAAATTCGGATATAATAAGCAGAAAAGGAAGAGCTGGGATATGAATTACGGATTATGGATACAGTATGATGGAACACGGTTTGAAGGATGGCAAAGACAAAAGAAATCTGACCAGACGATTCAGGGAAAAATAGAAGCAGTACTGAGCAGAATGTTTGAGGAAGAAATTGAGATTCACGGAGCAGGAAGAACGGATGCCGGTGTCCATGCGCTGGGACAAGTGGCAAATTTTCATACACAAAAAAAGAGAGACTGTGATTGGATCATGAAAGAGATGAACCGATTTTTACCGGAGGATATCGGCATTTTGGAAGTATGTGTGATGCCTGAGAGATTTCACAGCAGACTTTGTGCAAAAGAAAAGATATATTGTTACCGGATTGGGCGTGCGAAAGAAAAAAATGTTTTTGCGCGCAAGTGGGTGTATGGATTCTATGAACCGTTAGATCTGGAAGCAATGAGAAAAGCTGCCCGGTTTTTATGCGGTACGAAAGATTACAGAAGTTTTTGTTCCAACAAGAGGATGAAAAAGTCCACGGTAAGGACAGTTTCCGAAATTAAAATGGAAGAAAAAGATGGAGAAGTATGGATTACGTTTGTCGGAGATGGATTTTTGTATCATATGGTAAGAATTCTGGTAGGAACGCTCTTAGAAGTCGGAGAAGGAAAGAAAGATCCGGAGAGTATGACAGAAATTTTGGAAAAAAAAGACAGACAGTATGCCGGAAAGACAGCTCCTGCACAGGGACTGTCTTTGGTACGGGTACAATATGAGAAAGCATACTTTCAAACAGAAAAACAGAAGTAAAAAATAGATAGGCAAAAAGAATTTCTTGTACTATAATAAAAAGTACAGCACAAATCAAAATGCCAGGATTTTGCTGGGCGATGAAAATCGCGAATGGAGGAAAATATGAGTAAAATTGCAATTGTCACAGACAGCAATAGTGGAATTACACAGAAGATGGCAAAAGAAATGGGAGTGTATGTACTTCCGATGCCGTTTTTTATCAATGGAGAATTATTTTTAGAAGATATCAGCTTGTCTCAGGAAGATTTTTATAAACGATTGGCAGATAATGCAGATATCAGTACGTCTCAGCCGTCTCCAAAAGATTTGACAGAAATGTGGGATCGAATTTTAAAAGAATACGATGAAATTGTCCATATTCCGATGTCAAGCGGGCTGAGTGCATCTTGTCAGACGGCTATGGCATTAGCTTCGGAGTATGATGGAAAAGTACAGGTTGTGGACAATCTGCGTATTTCAGTAACGCAGAAAATGGCAGTCCGAGATGCACAAAAATTGATTGCAGAGGGAAAAAGTGCGGCACAGATCAAACAGATTCTGGAGGAGAGAAAACTTCACGCAAGCATCTATATTACCCTTGAAACCTTGAAATATCTAAAAAAAGGCGGAAGAATCACACCGGCTGCCGCAGCAATCGGAACTATTCTAAATTTGAAACCTGTACTTCAGATTCAGGGCGATAAACTGGATGCCTATTCTAAAGCACGGGGCAAAAACAGAGCGAAAATGATTATGATAGATGCAATCAAAAATGATATCAAGACGCGATTTCATGACGCGCAGCAACAGGGCAAAACAGCCATTATGGCGGCGTATACAGGAAATAAAGAAGAAGCATTACAGTGGAAACAAGATCTGGAACAGGAATTTCACACAGAAGTGGAGATGGATCCGCTGTCATTAAGTGTTGCCTGCCATATTGGGTATGGAGCATTGGCTGTTGTCGTTGTGGAACATCTATAAAATCAGACAGAAATAAAACGGCAAAAGGAGAATAAGGAAATGGAAAAAGCAAAAGTATATTTTACAGATTTACGTGTAAAAAATGGAGATAATCTCCAAAAAAAACTGGAACGTCTGATCAAAAAGGCTGGGATCGGACAAATTGATTTTGAAAATCATTTTGCAGCAATCAAAATTCACTTTGGAGAGCCTGGAAATCTTGCTTATTTAAGACCGAATTATGCAAAAACAGTGGCGGACGTAGTAAAAGAACTGGGAGGAAAACCGTTTTTAACAGATTGTAATACATTGTATGTCGGAGGAAGAAAAAATGCTCTTGATCATATCGATTCTGCATATTTAAACGGATTTACTCCATTTTCCACCGGATGCCATGTGATGATCGCGGATGGCTTAAAAGGGACTGATGAAGCTTTAGTTCCTGTAGAAGGAGGAGAATATGTAAAAGAAGCAAAGATTGGTCAGGCAATTATGGATGCGGATATTTTGATCACATTGAATCACTTTAAAGGACATGAGGCAACCGGTTTTGGAGGAGCATTAAAGAATATCGGAATGGGATGCGGTTCTAGAGCAGGTAAGATGGAAATGCACAGCGCCGGAAAGCCATACGTCGATCAGGAATTGTGTATCGGATGCGGAAAATGTACGAATATCTGTGCACATGATGCGGCAATTGTAAAAGATAAAAAGGCTTCGATTGATCATAATAAATGTGTAGGATGCGGCAGATGTATCGGTGTCTGTCCGCGCGATGCTGTCATGCCGGCCTCCGATGAATCTTTCGATATCTTGAATTATAAGATTGCAGAGTACAGCAAAGCAGTCTTAGACGGAAGACCTAACTTCCATATCAGTCTTGTGATCGATGTCTCACCATTTTGCGATTGCCATGCCGAAAACGATGCCCCGATCGTACCGGACATTGGAATGTTCGCATCGTTTGATCCGGTAGCGCTTGATGTGGCGTGCGCCGATGCAGTGAATCGCCAGAAACCATTTGCAGACAGCCTTTTGGGAGAAGCATGTGAGAAAAAAGAACATGAACACAGAGATCATTTTGGAATGGTCAGCCCGAATACAAACTGGAAGAGCTGCATTGAACATGCACAGAAACTTGGAATAGGAACAAGTGAATATGAATTGATTGAAGTAAAATAAAAGTAAAAAACGCAATAACGGTATCTGTCTGAAGAGTTTTCAGATGGATACCGTTGTTTTTCATTGGATGGGAAACTTCATTTTGTGCCGAATAAAAAATCATGTCTCTATTGGAACAATTCATAAAACTTTAACAAATATCCTTATTGATTTCTGAATCAGGTGTATTATAATAAAATAGACTAATTATGAGGAGGAAAAACATGAACGAGAATCAGCCATCGAATCAGAATTATCAAAATCGTGGACCAAATGACTCTCAGAACAGACCAAATGGTCAGCCAGGTTCTAACGGCGGATCTGGAAATACACAAGGTCCCAAAAATAGACAGAGCATTGTGATTCTTTTAATGATTGTTCTGGTGGCCTTTATTGTAATAAGAATTTTCAGCAGCTCTCTGAGAGACAGTATGGCGCAGGAAATTACGTATGATCAATTTATCCAAATGGTAGAAACCGGTCAGGTAGAAGAGGTTCAATTTGAGTCAGACAGAATTGTAATTATACCGTCCACTCAGCCTTATACCAATACGCAGATTGAGTTTTACACCGGAAGAGTAGATGATCCGAATCTTACAGAAAAACTGTTAGATGCAGGAGTGACTTTTAGAGAAGAAATACCAGATACTACATCGGCATTAATCCTTAATTTTGTGCTGACATTATTGCCGATTTTACTGCTTTTGATTCTTCCGTTTTTGATGCTGCGCAAAATGTCACAGAACGGCGGCGGAGTGATGGGAGTTGGAAAAAGCAAGGCAAAGGTATATGTGCAAAAAGAGACAGGCGTTACGTTTAAAGATGTGGCAGGGCAAGAGGAAGCAAAAGAATCTCTCCAAGAAGTTGTTGACTTTTTGGAAAATCCGGGAAAATATACAAAAATCGGGGCAAAACTTCCAAAAGGAGCACTGCTTGTAGGACCGCCTGGAACGGGAAAAACATTACTTGCAAAAGCAGTTGCCGGAGAAGCGCATGTTCCATTCTTTTCCTTATCAGGTTCTGACTTTGTGGAAATGTTTGTCGGGGTCGGTGCTTCCCGAGTGAGAGATTTGTTTGAAGATGCAAAGAAAAATGCTCCCTGTATTATTTTTATCGATGAAATTGATGCCATCGGAAAAAGCCGTGACAGCCGTTACGGAAGCGGAAATGACGAGAGAGAGCAGACCCTCAATCAGCTTCTTGCTGAGATGGATGGATTTGATACATCAAAAGGACTTTTAATTCTTGCAGCGACAAACCGACCGGAAGTGTTAGATAAAGCACTGCTAAGACCAGGACGCTTTGACCGCCGCGTGATTGTCGATAAACCTGACTTAAAGGGAAGAATTGACATTTTAAAGGTTCATGCCAAAAATGTACTGCTGGATGACAGTGTTGATTTAGAGGCAATCGCTCTTGCTACATCGGGGGCAGTTGGATCTGACTTGGCAAATATGATCAATGAAGCAGCTATTCTTGCTGTAAAAGAAGGAAGAAACGCTGTCAGTCAGAAGGATTTGTTTGAGTCAGTAGAAGTAGTCTTAGTCGGAAAAGAGAAAAAAGACCGCATTCTGAGCAAAGAAGAGAGAAGAATTGTTTCTTATCATGAAGTAGGACATGCTTTAATCAGTGCTCTGCAAAAGGATTCGGAACCAGTACAGAAAATTACGATTGTTCCAAGGACAATGGGAGCTTTAGGATACGTTATGAATGTGCCGGAAGAAGAAAAGTATCTGAATACAGAACGGGAGATTCGCGCAATGTTGGTGGAATTCGTCGGAGGACGTGCGGCCGAAGAGATTGTATTTGACACCGTTACGACGGGCGCTGCAAACGATATTGAAAAAGCGACAAGAATAGCCAGAGCGATGATTACACAGTATGGAATGTCAGAGAAATTCGGACTGATCAATCTGGAATCACCTGCAAATCAATATCTGGACAATCAGATTGTGATGAATTGCAGTGAACTGACAGAGGCAGAAGTAGACAAAGAAGTCATGCGTGTTTTAAAAGAGGCGTACGAAGAGGCGAAGAGATTATTAAATGAAAACAGGGATGCGCTTGACAAGATCGCAGAATTTCTGATAGAAAAAGAAACGATAACAGGTGCGGAATTTATGAAAATTTTCCGCCAGGTAAAAGGAATTCCGGAACCAAAAGACAATGATGAGAAGTCAGAAAGAATCACAAAAAAAGATTTTGAGGTAAATCTGAATAAAGAGAACATACCAAATGTGATTTCTCTGCCTGATACGGCACAGGAAAAAGAAGAAAGAAAGTCCGTTCCGGGAGAAAAAGAAGAAAGATCTGAGACGAAAACAGAAAATACAGAACAAAAAGAAGAAGTCACAGAAAAGAAAAAAGTTTATCCGCTCGATGAGGAAGAAGATTTCTGAAAAGGACAAGAGAACACGTCACCGGCGGATAGAGAAGCAGAGCGGCGGGGAGGTTCCTGCCCTCTGCCGAAATAAAACAAAAAAGCTGCTGCAAGATGGAATACTCTCTAGAGAGAAAAAATGCAGCAGCTTTTAGTGTTTATAAGGGAAGAGATCTGTTGGATACAGTCAGAGAGGAGAACGAAAATGTTTCAAATTGAGGAGGAATTAAAAAAGCTTCCTGCAAAACCAGGAGTCTATTTGATGCATGATCAGGAAGATGTCATCATTTACGTAGGAAAAGCGATCAGCCTAAAAAACAGAGTGAGACAGTATTTTCAGAGCAGCCGCATCAGAAGTCCGAAAATTGAA
Source organism: uncultured Lachnospiraceae bacterium (assembly GCA_944376425.1). Classification (GTDB taxonomy): domain Bacteria; phylum Bacillota; class Clostridia; order Lachnospirales; family Lachnospiraceae; genus JAGZHZ01. The sequence continues at coordinate 11,591 of CALWCS010000135.1, forward strand.
CAGATGGTTTCCAGAATCAGTCGGTTTGAATATATCGTGACAGACTCAGAATTAGAAGCGCTGGTATTAGAGTGCAATCTGATCAAGGAACATCAGCCCAAATATAATACGATGCTGAAAGATGACAAGACGTACCCGTTTATTAAAGTGACAACAGGAGAAGCGTATCCGCGTATTTTTATCGCCAGATCGATGAAAAAAGAAAAGGCAAAGTATTATGGACCGTATACGAGCTCAAAAGCAGTCAAAGATACGATTGAGCTGATTCAAAAAATTTTTAAACTGCGGACTTGTCAAAGAAGTCTTCCAAAAGAGATAGGAAAAGGGAGAGCATGTTTAAATTATCATATTGGTCAGTGCAACGCTCCATGTCAGGGATTAATTTCCCAAGAACAATATCGCAGACA
>CALWCS010000136.1 GCA_944376425.1 uncultured Lachnospiraceae bacterium
ATAATCTGATCTCCTGGTCTGACATGAAGATGATACGTATTTGATAACTCTACTTGTGTTCCAATTTCTCTTAAATCTTCCGTGGAAACCGCACCTTTAATCGCTGCAACTGTTCCCACATTCATAAAAACAGGGGTCTGAATCACGCCGTGTACGGTATGAAATTCTCCCCGTTTTGCATTTCCATCTTTTTTTAATAGTCGATACATTGCTTTCTCCATTTCCTGTAAAATTTTTGCAGCATAGACAGTATAACGAAATTGAGTTTATATTTCAATTAGATTTTTCATTATTTTGTTATTTGAATTTTCTTTTTTTCTGTCGTATAATGTAAATCGTATTCCGACATAGATTTTTTTTGACTTCTTTCCATATTTATTGAAAGAAGAATTTTTTTGTTAATGTAAACGCTTTTTAGAAGGAGGACGCAGGTTCGCCTGCAATATCATATGAATCAGACAAACTTTTATACTCTCGGAATCGATATCGGTTCTACTACCGTTAAAATTGCAATTCTCGATTCCAATCAAATTTTATTATTTTCTGATTATGAGCGCCATTACGCCAACATTCAGGAAACTCTCGCCTTGCTTTTGAAAAAAGCCTATCATCAGTTAGGAAAAATCCGTCTTGCTCCTGTCATCACCGGATCAGGAGGATTGACTCTTGCCAAACATCTGGAAATTCCGTTTGTCCAGGAAGTTATTTCCGTCTCTACCGCGCTTCAGCACTATGCTCCGCAGACAGACGTTGCAATCGAGCTTGGCGGAGAAGACGCAAAAATAATTTATTTTGACGGCACTAATATTGAACAGAGAATGAATGGAATCTGTGCCGGCGGAACGGGTTCATTCATTGATCAGATGGCTTCTCTTCTCCAGACAGATGCCTCAGGTCTCAATGAATACGCAAAAGATTATAAAGCAATCTATGCCATCGCAGCGCGATGCGGAGTATTTGCCAAATCAGATATCCAGCCTTTGATCAACGACGGAGCTACAAAAGAAGATCTCTCGGCTTCTATTTTCCAGGCCGTGGTGAATCAGACAATCAGCGGGCTTGCCTGTGGAAAACCCATCCGGGGTCATGTCGCTTTTCTTGGAGGACCGCTTCACTTTCTTTCTGAATTAAAGCAGGCTTTCATCCGCACGTTAAAACTTGATGAGGAACATGCGATTTCGCCTGAAAATTCCCATTTATTTGCCGCGATCGGTTCGGCAATGAATTCCAAGGGAGAAGCTCTCATCTCCATGACAGATCTTCTCAAAAAACTTTCCTCTGCTATTCACTTAGAATTTGAAGTAGCAAGAATGGAACCGTTATTTGCCTCTTCCGACGAATATGACGCCTTTGTAGAACGTCAGAACCGCTACAATGTGGCAACTGCTGATCTTGATACGTATGAAGGAAATTGTTTCCTTGGCATTGATGCCGGATCAACAACGACAAAGGTTGCTCTTGTCGGTGAGGATGGCGCTCTTTTGTATTCTTTTTACAGCAACAATAACGGCAGCCCTTTAAAGACAACGATCAAGGCAATGCAAGAAATCTATTCCCTTCTGCCTTCAACAGCAAAAATCGTTTACTCCTGCTCTACAGGCTACGGAGAAGCACTGATTAAAGCGGCTTTAATGCTGGATGAAGGAGAAGTAGAAACCGTATCTCATTACTATGCCGCTGCCTTTTTTGATCCGAAGGTAGACTGTATCTTGGATATCGGCGGGCAGGATATGAAATGTATTAAAATCAAAAATCAAACTGTCGACAGCGTACAGCTCAATGAAGCATGTTCTTCCGGATGCGGTTCTTTTATTGAGACTTTTGCAAAGTCTTTAAATTATACGGTCCAGGATTTTGCAAAGGCAGCTCTCTTTGCCAAACATCCAATTGATCTTGGAACACGTTGTACTGTTTTTATGAACTCTAAGGTAAAACAGGCACAAAAAGAAGGTGCTGAAGTTTCCGATATCTCGGCAGGACTTGCCTATTCCGTCATCAAAAATGCCCTCTATAAAGTCATCAAAGTTTCCGATGCTTCCGAACTTGGAAACCATATTGTTGTACAGGGAGGTACCTTTTATAATGACGCTGTTTTGCGCAGTTTTGAAAAAATCGCCGGATGCGAAGCGATTCGTCCCGATATTGCCGGAATCATGGGGGCTTTTGGTGCTGCCTTGATCGCCAGAGAACGATATACAAAAGATTCGGAAACCACAATGCTTCCCATCGAAAAAATCAATGCGCTGCAGTTTACGACCCATATGGCAAAATGTAAAGGCTGCACAAATCAATGCCGTCTGACGATCAACCGTTTCAGCGGCGGCAGACAGTTTATCAGCGGCAACCGCTGTGAAAGAGGACTTGGAAAAGAAAAAAACAAAGACAATATCCCAAATCTGTTTGAGTTTAAAAATAAACTTCTCTTTTCCTATACACCGCTTGATGCAGATCAGGCAGTGCGCGGAGAAGTGGGAATCCCCAGAGTGTTAAATATGTATGAAAATTATCCATTCTGGTTCCGCTTTTTTACAGATTTGAAATACCGTGTCATTCTCTCTCCGCCTTCCACAAGAAAAATTTATGAACTTGGAATTGAATCCATTCCCAGTGAGTCTGAATGTTATCCGGCAAAACTTGCCCACGGTCATGTCTCCTGGCTGGTTCATCAGGGAGTTTCTTTTATCTTTTATCCGTGTGTTCCGTACGAGAGAAACGAATTTCCAGATGCGCAGAACCATTATAACTGTCCGATCGTTACTTCCTATGCGGAAAATATCAAAAATAATATGGAAGAACTGCGTTTGAACCACATTGATTTTCGCAACCCGTTTCTTGCTCTGACTAATTTAGAGACCGTAACTTCTGAATTAATTAAGGTATTTCCGGAGATTTCGAAAGAAGAAGTCACTGCCGCCGCTCTTGCCGGTTGGAAAGAGATGGAACGCGTCCGCAATACGATGTACCGTAAAGGGGAGGAAACGCTTGAATATTTGAAAAAGACGGGAAGACACGGCATCGTTCTTGCCGGAAGACCTTATCATGTTGATTCTGAAATCAACCACGGTATTCCGGAACTGATTACCTCTTACGGTGTTGCTGTCTTGACAGAGGATTCCGTCTCTCATTTAAATCCTCCGGAACGACCTCTTCTTGTGATGGATCAGTGGATGTATCACAGCCGTTTGTATGCCGCCGCTAATTTTGTCAAAACGCAGGAAAATCTCGATTTAATCCAGTTAAACTCTTTTGGATGCGGTCTTGATGCTGTCACAACCGATGAGGTCAATGATATTTTGTCCAAATCCGGAAAAATTTATACGTGTCTAAAAATCGACGAGGTCAATAATCTCGGAGCGGCAAGAATCCGTGTCCGCTCTTTGCTTGCAGCGATCCGTGTCAGAGAGAGCCGCCATATCACGGCACATATTGAACCTGCAAACTTTAAACGTGTCATTTTTACTGAAGAGATGCGCAAAAATTATACTATTTTATGTCCGCAGATGTCACCGATTCATTTTTCACTGTTAGAAGCAGCCTTTTGCTCCTGCGGATATCGTCTCAGTCTTCTGCCTGAAAACGACAGACATTCGATTGATATGGGATTAAAGTATGTAAACAATGATGCCTGCTATCCTTCTCTGCTTGTTGTCGGACAGATCATGGATGCACTGTTGTCCGGAAAATATGATTTAGACAAAACAGCTGTGCTGATCTCCCAGACTGGAGGAGGATGCCGTGCTTCCAACTATATCGGATTTATCCGGCGTGCGCTTGGAAAAGCAGGTATGGAGCAGGTTCCTGTCATTTCCATTAATTTAAGCGGACTGGAAAAAAATCCAGGTTTTAAAATTACTCCGTCTCTTGTCATAAAAGGATGTTTCGGTGTTGTGTTCGGTGATCTTTTCATGCGTTGTCTGTACCGAATGCGCCCTTATGAACAAATCAAAGGATCTGCTGACCGGCTTCATAGAAAATGGGAAAAAGTCTGCATGCGTTTTCTTGCCGGAAAAAATCCTTCTTTTATACAGTTTAAAAAACTGTGCCGCGCTATCGTGCAAGATTTTGATTCTCTTCCGATTACAGACGAAGTCAAACCGAAAGTCGGTGTCGTAGGAGAAATTCTCGTTAAGTTTCTCCCTGCTGCAAACAACCGTCTTGTAGAGCTTTTGGAAGCTGAGGGTGCTCAGGCCGTCGTGCCGGATCTGATGGATTTTCTTCTGTACTGCTTTTATAACACGAACTTTAAATCCGGGCATCTGGGTATGAAGAAATCTTCTTCTTATCTTGGCAACCTTGGAATTAAAGTGATTGAATTTTTGCGAAAAACAGCTGCAAAGGAACTAGAGCAAAGCGAACATTTCGATCCTCCTGCCAAAATTGAAGATCTTGCCAAGTATGCGAAATCAATCGTATCGCTTGGAAATCAGACAGGAGAAGGCTGGTTTTTGACAGGGGAAATGTTAGAGTTAATCCACAGCGGAACAAACAATATCGTCTGCACTCAGCCATTTGGATGTCTTCCAAACCATGTGGTCGGAAAAGGTGTTATCAAAGAGCTGCGCAGACAGTATCCTCTCTCTAACATCGTCGCAATCGATTACGATCCCGGTGCCAGTGAAGTCAATCAGTTAAACCGTATTAAACTGATGCTCTCCACTGCACAGAAAAATCTTGCTCAGGAACAGTAAAAAAATTCTGGTAAAACCCAAAAAGAAAGGCTTTTTCGATGAATTTTAAATCCATTTGAAAAAAGCCCTTCTTTTTTTGGTTTTATTTTTTTATGGCAAAAATAACTTTCTTTTTCTATTTTGAATAAACTCTCACTCTCAAAGGAATTCCCAGTCTCTGTGCAAGTTTTTGACTTTCTCTTACTTTTTCTTCCCCGATCACATCGACAACGGTAAATCGGACGTCTTCCAAATACTTTTTGCAATCCACTGCAAATTTCAGCATTGCATCAAATGATACTTCTCCATACACGGGACGCACAATCTCTGTGTACGACTCTGCATCCGGCATATTTAAACTGATCGACACACAATCTACTGCTTCACAGATTTCTTTTGCAGTAGAACGTTTATGAATCAGATCACTAAGTCCATTTGTGTTCAGTCTGATCCGAAATGGATAGCGCTCTTTTACATATCGGCTTATTGCAATCAGATTTTCCAGTGCCATTGTCGGTTCCCCATATCCGCAGAAAATCACTTCTTTGCATTCTCCAAAATCGTACGCATCGATTGCCTCTTTGATTTCTTTTAGAGAAGGTTCCTGCTTCAGCCAGAGATTCTGAGCATCCCCGACCGCATTTCCATGACTGCGAATGCAAAAAGTACAGCGGCAGGGACATTGATTTGTGATATTAAAATAAACCTGATCCTTATATCGATAAATGATATCTGTCATTGAAAACTTCCCTCTTTCTTTTTTCATCCTTTTGCCATATTTCTTTTTAATCCCGCACGGTCTAAGGCACTTCCTAAAATCAGAAACGCCGCAGCGCTTCCTCCTGACTGTACGATGCTGCCTGGCAAAGAGGTAAAAATAGATGCCGTAAACCCAAACAAAATTCCCTCGGCAATATAATATCCGGCTGCTGAAATACAAAATGCGATAAAAAGTGCCGCCACATTGCGTTTTGTTACTATTTTTCCTTCTTTTGCAGAAAACGGCAGACAGATCAAAATTTTAATGATTACCGTAGCAGGCGTCCACACAGGCGAAGTCAGCAAATCAGCAAGTCCTCCTCCAATCGCCCCCACCGCACATGCATACTGCATCGGGAGCAAGGCTGCGGAAAGATAAATGATCGCATCCCCTAAATGAACGTATCCTCCGTTTGTACCGATTGGAATATGAAAAAGATAAACTGTCATCAAAGTCGTCACGGCCGCAAGAATACCTGTCATAGTCATCCTTTGCACCAGCAGGCGATTTCCTGTTTTTTCCTTTGTGATGCTAAAATCTGTCATACTTCCATCACTCTCCTAACTGATACAGATATGTTTCAAAGCAGACACCATCGTTTCTGTCTGTCCCTTCTTTTACCGTATCCTGAATTGCCTTTGACAGAAAACGGACTGCCTTTTCCACACACGTTCTCATTTTAAGATTCTTTACCATGCCGGCACTTAAAACAGATGCGAACAAATCACCTGTTCCTGAATAACTGCCGCCGTACTTTTCTGTTATCACCCAGGAGGTTTCTCCCTGCTCTAAAATAAAATTTCCGATTTTTGTGCTTCCATTTTCTTCTATCAGGTCAATTCCGGTAATCACCAATGCTTTTGTATCATATTGTTTCTGTATTTCTTTTGCCAGATCTTCTATTTTTTTCTGAAAATGGATTCCCTTTTCCCAAGAGAATTCTTTCCATTTTTCTTCTAATTCCTCAAAAGAATATCTCAGCAGCATCGCCTCTGTTAAATTTGGCGTGATCACATCTGCCTGTCTTACCAGATCTTTCATCTTCTCGCACAATTCTTTCGTTAGGAAATCATACGCTCTTCCCCGATCTCCCATAACAGGATCCGTAAGAACCAGCGTATCTTTTTTTCGAAACAGACTTAAAAATTTTAAAATCTTTTTAATCTGTCTCTCTCCTGCGACAAAACCGGTATAAATTCCATCTGGACAAAATCTTCTTTTTTTCCATTCTTCCATGATCTGATCCATATGTTCCGTATAATCGTCGCAATAATACGAATCATATCCTGTCTGATTGCTCAAAATGGCGGTCGGCATCGGACATGCCTGAACTCCCATCACTGAAATCACGGGGATTGCCGCTGTCAGTGAACATTTTCCCAGACCCGACAGATCATTTAACACTGCTATTTTTTTCAATGCTGTCACTACTTTCTGTTTCATTTAGCCAATAGCATATCATCAAAGTGTCTCTTTGAAAATATCCAAAAATCACTTTTTTTTCAATGACAGTTTATCCTTGATCAGTTTTCTTCTTCATTTTATCCAATATTTTCGATTTGCCAGTCAATCGGCTTCTCCCCATGTTGAATTAAAAATTGATTCGTTTTACTAAATGGTCTGCTTCCAAAAAATCCTCTGTTTGCCGAAAGAGGACTTGGGTGTGCAGCTTCTAAAATCAAATGTTTTGGATTGTTAAGCATTCCCTTTTTTTCCTGAGCCGGTCTTCCCCACAAAAGAAAAACGATCGGTCGATCCTGTTCATTTAAAATTCGAATCGCCGCATCGGTAAACTGTTCCCAGCCGATTCCTCTGTGTGAATTCGCCTGATGGGCACGTACCGTAAGCACTGTATTTAACATCAGCACTCCTTGTTTTGCCCATTTAACAAGATATCCGTTATTCGGTATCTCGCATCCGACATCATACTGAAGTTCTTTATAAATATTCATCAGTGACGGCGGTATCTCTACATTGGGCTTAACAGAAAAACAAAGCCCGTGCGCCTGTCCCACGCCGTGGTACGGATCTTGTCCTAACATTACGACTTTCACTTCATGAAGCGGAGTCAGCGCAAATGCGTTGAAAATATCATCCGGTGCCGGAAAAATCTGATGTGTCTGATATTCTTTTATAATCGTCTCATATAATTTTTTGTAATAGGGTTTTCGAAATTCCGGCTTTAGCGGTTCCAGCCAGTCATTATTGATCTGTGCCACCTGTATTCCTCCTGTCTGTTATCTGTATCTTTTTTCTTTATAACCTTACGGATACTTTTTTCGATGCAAGATATTGTTTCAGCGTTTTAATTTCCAGTTCTTTATAGTGAAACAAAGAAGCGGCAAGTGCTGCATCTGCTTTTCCTTCTGTCAGTACTTCATAGAAATCTTCCATTGTCCCGGCTCCTCCTGATGCAATCACCGGAATCGAAACATTCTGTGCAACTGCCCTTGTCAGTTCCAGATCATATCCTGCTTTTGTCCCGTCACAATCCATACTGGTCAAAAGGATCTCACCTGCGCCAAGACTTTCTGCTTTTTGTGCCCACTCAACTGCATCGATTCCAACGTCAATTCTTCCGCCGTTTTTATAGATATTCCATCCAGACCCATCTGGTCTTTTCTTAGCATCAATCGCAACGACAACACACTGGCTTCCAAACTTGTCCGCCGCGTCACTGATCAGTCTTGGCGTGTTGATCGCTGAGGAATTAATCGATATCTTATCTGCTCCCTCACGCAGAAGCGCGCGAAAATCCTCCACGGTGCGGATTCCTCCGCCCACTGTAAACGGAATAAATACCTTTTCGGCTACTTTCCGCACCATATCTACCACAGTCCTCCTCTGATCAGAAGATGCTGTGATATCCAGAAATACCACTTCATCAGCACCCGCTTTATCGTATGCCGCCGCAATTTCCACCGGATCGCCGGCATCTTGAAGATTGACAAAATTAACGCCCTTGACGACTCTTCCGTTATTGACATCCAGACAGGGAATAATTCGTTTTGTAAACACTCAGAGTTCCTCCTTTTTTAAAGATACAAAATTTTTCAGAATTCTCAATCCCACATCACTGCTTTTTTCCGGATGAAACTGACATGCAAAAATATTTTTCTTTTCTACCGATGCGTGAATCTTAGTCCCGTAAAAAGTCGATGCCGTTACGATTTGAGGATCGTCTGCCTTTAAATAATAGGAATGGACAAAATAAACGTATGCCTGTTCTTTTATTCCCTCAAACAGTCTTCCCGCATGTAAAAATTCCAGGGAATTCCATCCGATATGCGGAATTTTCAGTCCTTCTGCACTCGGAATACGAAGAATCTTTCCCGGCAGAATTTTTAATCCTTCTACTCCCGGACTCTCTTCACTGGAGTCAAATAAAAGCTGAAGTCCAAGGCAAATTCCAAGAAACGGAGTCTGATTTTGTGCCACTTCATGGATTACCGTATCGAGCTGATATTTTTTCAGATTATTCATCGCATCTGCAAACGATCCAACCCCCGGCAAAATGACGTGATCCGCATTTAGAATCTCTTCTCTGTTTCTTGTAATAACCGCTGTTTCTCCGATTTTGTTCAATGCCTTCTCCACGCTTTTTAAATTGCCTGCGTCATAGTCAATGATTGCAATCATCTGTTCCTCCCATCCTGCACCAACTGCTAAAAAGAGCGCTGCATTTTTATTTTTCAGTGTATCATATCTTTCGTTTTCTGACAATGTTCTTATGATTTCAGCAAAAAGTCCACTGGATTTTCCGGTACTGAAACGGCTTTTTCTTTTAATTCTTCCGAGATCTGAAACAGTTTACTGTTTACACGGACCAATGACGCTTTCTGATTTAGAAAAGCAGTTTTCTCAAAAGGCCATCGAATCACAGTAGGATACTGAAATCCGACTCCCAATTCTAAAATACACAATTTTTGATTCAGCGTACAAGAAAGCCATGTCCGATACCGTTCCCAAGAGGATAAGTATCCTTCTTCTAAATATCCTGAACTTCTGACTATATTGGGAACTGCCGCTTTTTTACAAATCGGACAGACAGGTTTTGCTATTTCTGTTCCTTTTTTTCCCTCTTCTAATTCTCTCTTGATTCTTGCAATTTCTTCTTTTCCATCAAAAATATGGTTCTCACATTGAAGTCTGAAAATGCTTCCGCACGGTGCTGTAATCTGTTCTTTATTGAAAGAAGAACGGTAAATCAAATCATCCGTATTGATTGTCACAATAAAATAAAGTTTTCCCTTAAGCAGCTTTGCCAAATTTTCATAGGCACATAATAATTGATTGTCCGCCGCTGTCCCTTCCACCTCGATTGCTGTCTGATAGTCATTGATCCAGGCATCTTCTCCTGTAAAACTTTTTTTCTGTTTCCACGCCATCTCCTGTCCGATTCCCACCAGAACAAATGTCGCATCTTTAATCTTTTTTTCTACTGTCTGATTCATTTTTTCTTCCTTTCTTTTCCGAAAAAGACTCCTTTGGATCAGCCGGAAGCAACAGCCGTCTAAAAAGGAGTCTTTTTGTTTTCTATTTTTTTATTCCGTTGTCTCTGTCTGTACTGTCTCTTGTTCTGTCTGTGTTTCAGTTTCCGCGTCTGTCTCTTGTGTCTGTTGTTCTGAACTTTCTGTCTCCTCCACAGTCTCATCCAATTCTGAAATTAAAACATCTGCAAGAGAATTATCTTCAAAAAATGTATTGGCATTGTATAAAAACAAGATATCTGTCACATTTCTGCTGCTGATAATATTTTCAATATCTTCGTAATAATAGCGTGGATCAATCATAATGATTTCTCGAAAATACGGCGTCAGGAACTGAATAAATGCATTGGCGTAAGAATCTTTAAAAAGCAGCAGACACCGGTTGTCCTCACATGTTGTGGTAATATCTACCATAGCATGGTTTCCTCCAAGAAATACCTCATACTGGTCTTTCTGATTCAAACTTTCACTGTCATATAAAGATGCTGTCTTTTTTTGTTCATCCGGATAATATACGACATATTCATTTGTTACACCTAAAGGGATATAGATTTCAATCGTGTCTTTTGCCTTGCGGTATCCGCTCTTAGAGGCAAGCGTTCCTGAAAACTGATCTGTCACCGGATAAATGTCATATTCTGTTGCCGGATTTTCAATCAGCAGACCAGAAGCCATTGCCTGAAATGCCTCATACGCTCCCCTGCTTGTCCAGTGGTGGTCTGTTTTGTAATAGATTCCTTCTCTTCGATATGCTCTCATTGTCTCCGTCACATCCAGAAATGTCACAGCGCTTCCTAATTTTTCTTTTACTCTTTGAATATCTTCTTCCTGATCGCGCACCGGAGCATTGTCAGGCATAAAATCTGTCAGAATATACGCTGCATTTGGGATTAACGTAAAGAAAAAATTTAAATCGGAATGTTTTTTTTGAAATTCTAAAACCGCATTTAAATTTCTCTCTAAATTGACTTCGTCCGGAGTACTAAGCACTTCCATCAAATACTGCTGTTTTCCAAGGTAAACACCATTGGATTCTTTTTTTCCTAACAGACGGTCAACGGAAAGTTTTAAGCTGATCCACCAATCTCGCCCGATAAATTGATCAGAAACGTAAGACTCATAATCTGTCATAAAACTTCCATCTTGAATCGTCGTCCAATCCATCTCAGGTTTTTGAGTCAGCATTCTATTTTCTGTCGGTGAAAATTCAGAATCCTGTTTGATCCCGTTTGCAATTACTACCACTGACAGAGTTAGAAGCAACAAAAGCGCTGACAGAATATATTGCTTTTTCATCTTTTTGCGGATTCTTCTTCTTCTTTTCTCTTTTCGCTCGGCATATCGGATATTCTTTTCCCGGTATTGTGTCCTTCTTCTATTTTCCATAAACCGCTCTCCTTATTTTTATCAGAATCTAAAATATAAAAACGGGTTATACGTTGCATTGACAAGATATGCAGTAGATAAGAGCAAGATTCCTCCGTATAGCAGTACTGAAATACCTACTCGATATTTTCCTCTTGAAAATGCAAAAGACCGAAACCAGCGGTATGCAGCCGGAGTCGCACATATAACACAGATAACCAAAATCCACAGATTGCTCATCAGATAATACCGTGCATTCGAATCCACCAGCGGCATGCCATTCATCCCAAACATTGCTCCCAGATAGCCAAATGCGTCTCCCATAGAAGTCGAAAAGAAAAAGCCCCATCCAATCATGACAAAAAACATGGTATAGACATGTTTTAAAAATTCTGGCATTCTTTCCAGAAATGACTTAAACACATATTTTTCCAGACAAAGTAAAATTCCATAGTACAATCCCCAGATCATAAAATTCCATGCCGCTCCATGCCAGAATCCAGTCAAAATCCAGACAATAAAAATATTGCGGATACATTTCGGTGTGCTGACTCTGTTTCCTCCAAGCGGAATATAGACATAGTCTCGAAACCAGGAGCTTAAAGATATGTGCCATCTTCTCCAAAATTCTGTAATACTCTTTGAGATATATGGATATTCAAAATTTTTTACAAACTCAAATCCAAACATTTTTCCAAGACCTATTGCCATATCAGAATATCCGCCAAAATCATAATAAATCTGCATGGTATAAGCCAGACATCCCACCCATGCCGCCAAAACAGATAACTCTCCTTTTGGAATCGCATTAATTGCATCAAAGGCCATTCCTATGTTATTGGCAAGCAAGACTTTTTTTCCAAGTCCTCTCAAAAACCAGGTCGTCCCTTCTCCGAATTTTGTCAGCGTTGTCTTTCTTTTTTTTAGCTGTCGTTCAATGTCTGAATACTGAACAATCGGACCCGCAATCAACTGCGGGAACATTGTCACATATAGTCCAAACGAAAGCACATTTTTTTGTACTTTCACCTTTCCCCAGTATACATCGATCACATAGGAAAGTGTCTGGAATGTATAAAAAGAAATTCCAACCGGCAGCGGTAATTCTTTATATGGAATGTCAAAAGGTAAAATTGCGTTTAAATTTTCCAGGAAAAATCCATAATACTTAAAGAATCCTAACAGTCCTAAATTGACTCCTACTGCCAGCCAGAAACAAAATCGTACTCTTCTTTCTTCTCCTTCCTCGCGATAGGCCTCAATTTCCATACCCGTCAGATAATTGAAAATAATACTGAAAAGCATCAAAAATACATAGATCGGTTCGCCCCACGCATAAAAAATCAGACTTACAATCAGTAATACGATATTTTTTCCAGGTTTTGGCATTAAAAAATAAAGCAGTAATGTAATGGGCAAAAATACATATAGAAAAAAAATACTACTGAATATCATCTATATGGTTCCTTTCTTTTATGTTAATTTTCTTTCTCTAAATTTTCTTTTACAAACTGCCCAGAAATGCTTTCTCTGCTTCCTTTGCGTTTGGTGATACCACAAAAAATATGTAGTTTCCTCTTACATTCAAAATCGAATCATTTAACAATTGGCACTGTTCCACACCATATCCGTCAAAATTCGTCAACTGTGTCTCTTTTCTGCTCTCAGCAGCAGCGCTTACCGTTTCTGTCTGGCTTATATCTTTTACCTTCACAATCAGCAGTTCTTCGACATCCATATTAAATGTTGAAATATACAAAACGGCGCCTTCATAATCATTTGCATTTAAGCCATATAGCCGTTTCATCATCCGGTTGCTTGCTTTTTCCATTCCAGACAAGTCCATTGTCGCGGTTACTGCGCTTTCTACTTCCTCAATGGATGCGTTGCTGCTTGCTTCTCCCAGTAAAAGGCTGCCGATAAAGACAAGTACAGCAAGAATACACGCATATTTCAGTCCTTCCCAGATATTCACTATCTTACGTTCGCTCTGTCTTATCATTCTACTTCCACTCCGTTTATCATATTCATCAGCCAATACTCATAGAAATCTTTCTTCAAATGAATTCCGTCATCCTCATAAAGATCTGCGTGTTCAGCTGCAATCTGTGTATTGTCAATAAAACCATATCCATCTTCTTCGCAAAAGGTCTGTAACGCTTCATTGTATTCTCCTATCTGGCTATATGATGAATTTTCATATAATGCGAAATCCTGTACTGGAAGGATGGAATTGATATAAATCTGTACGTTCGGCAATCTATCTTTTACCTGTGTTAAGATCGTTCTGTATTTATCTATAAATTCCGAGGGGTCCGCATAGTATCCCATAAGATCATTCAGCCCGTAACATAGGAATAAATTTTCAGGGTTGATGATTGCAATCGTATCAAGATATTCTAAAATAGTATCAATTCGATCACCCGGATTTGCGAGGACACGTTCCGAATCCATCAGTTCATATTCTGTCAATCCCACAGTCCTAGAATCCCCCATAATCACCGAATCATAAAACTGATCCCACACTGATAATTCTCCGTTTTCCATTGCCGTTTGTCTTTCCTTTTTTTTGATTTCTCTAATTTTTTCCTCAATCTCTGTTGTACTTTTTGCTTCCAGACTTTCAATATAGGCAACTCCCTCTTCTACACTGTTCTCTTCTGCCTTTGCCACTGCGTTTCCTGTCAGAAAAGCGGCGGCACAAAATATCCAGATACGCCATACTTTTTTTTCTCTCATGAATTTTTTGTCATCCCTCCTGTTTCTGTTCCGTAATGTTTTATATTACTTTATAGATATTACATATTCTTTGTATATTCTTTATAATTCTGTTAAATTTCAGCTTTCTTTCAGTTTTTTGACACAATCCGACACTTTTATGTCTCTAAAAAACAAACATATGCAACAAAAGATGGCACAGTTGACCGGAATCAGCACTTTGTACTTTCTTTCCGATTACTGTGCCATCTTATATTTATTTTATCTTTTATCTTTTTTTAATCTTCTTTCAATTCTCTGTCTTATTCCCAAAGATTTGCATTTCCGAATCTCTCATCTAATCCTGCGCTGAACCATCTGCCGTTTAAGACTTCTGAGATAATCTGACTTTTGGCTTCCTCTGAAATACTCTCATCTGCTTCCATACGGTCAAGAATTTCATCATAGGAAGTCCGTTCATAAGACATGCTAATCTGTGCATGTTCTTTATCTGCATTTAGAATCAGCTGGGAAGGTCCTTCCTCTGCTCCTGTCCACGCTTCCCATGTTACCAATCCTTCCCCGTTTGGATCTCCTGTCCACAAAAAGTTTTCGATATAGCTTTGGAATGCCTCTGTCAACTCCTGCGGTCCTGCATATTCATAAGCGCTTCCGTCTCCTGCTGCTGATCCTGCTGCAACGCCTGCCAAGAAAGGAATAAAGACACCGTGGGAAGCTCCTATCAGATTTGCCTGCTGTTTTCCCACAATTTCTTCATCTGTTCCAAAATCAATATCACATGTATAGATCGGAGCGTCATATTTATCAATCATTTTTACAGCAGATTCCTCTGCATTAAATAATCCGTATAATTCGCTTCCATATCCAACTGCAAATTGATATTCTGCACTCTTTTCACCTTCTACCAGATCTCCTGCATCTGCAAAATAAGGATCTCCGAGTGCAAAAATAGAAAATTCTGTGGATCCTGTCAGCATAATCAGAGGAACCTCATTATATTCTGCCGTTTCAAATCCCTCCTCTGGAAGGACTGTTCCATCTGCAAACAAATGAGGAAATACACTCATACGAATTCCTGCATTTGTCATAATTCCCGCCAGGCGTCCCGCGTCTACTCCGTAGAGATATTCTCTTACTTCTTCTTTTTGTGTTTCATCCTCTGAAAGCAGCCATGCAATTGCTTCTTCCTCGCTTGTTTTTACTCCGTCTTCTACTACAAGCGGTGCGATCGCTTTTGCTGTTACATTCTGGCTGTCTTGCACATCCGCTACTGTCATTCCGCCGCTGAATGAAATTGCTTTTTGGAATTTTCCTTCAAAAATTGGTGAAATCAGCATTGCCATTACATCCCGTCCGCCTGCTGAGAAACCTGAAACCGTAATATTGTCCGGATCTGCTCCTAAACTTTCTGCATTTTCTGCAATCCAGTCAAGTGCCTTTACGAAATCCAACATCGTATAATTTCCGGAATCTTCTAATGGATCTCCGGTCTTTAAAGCAGGCAGACTGTTAAATCCAAGGCATCCCAGGCGATAATTCAAAGAAATTACCATACAGTTTGCGCTGACTGCCAGTTTTTCAAGCGGAAATTCCTTGCTGTTTCCAGTCTGATTATTTCCGCCGTGGATATAAACAAGAATCGGCAGATTCGTTTCGTCCGTATTTGGACGATAGATATCCAGATTCAGGCAGTCTTCCTCTCCTATTACTTCCCCTCCTGAAACCTGAATGCCGATATTTCCGTCCTGTGTCGCATCAAAGGTTCCTTCCCAGTCTTCATGATCCTGAGGCGCTCTCCATCTTAATTCTCCGACTGGAGCTGCGGCATAGGGAACGCCGTTCCATACTAATGTCTGATCTTCGTTTATTAAGCTTCCTTTGATTTCCCCGTTTTTAATCTGCTGTACAATGTCTGCATGAAACGAAATCTCTGAAGCCTCTGCTGCCGTCTGTTCAGCAAAAGCTACTGGAGCTGCCGTTGTCGTCAGAGCAAAGGCACATACGAGTAATGCTGCAATTTTTCTCTTCATTTTCCATACCTCCTACGCTTCTTTTTTTTATCATATCATTTTTCTTCTGTCTTGAAATCTCTCACTTCTTGCCCTTCTTTGCTCTGGCTTGACAAAATAAATGCCAAATCTTGCATTTCTGTCAATATTTGCAATATCTCTTTTAAACTCAGAAAAAAAATGATAAAATGTGATTATCTTATTATTTTCACAGGAGTTTTATCATGAAAAAATTATCCGCTGTTTCTTTTTGTCTTTGTTTTCTAAGCGCTGTCTTTTTCTTATCTCTCTATTTTTTCAATCAGCCGCAAGACCAAAATTTTGTCTCTTCTTATAATAACCGTTTTACCTTTATCAGCCCGATCGCCAATGAAGGATATTGGGGAAGTGCCGCATACGGTATGAAAAAAGCCGATCAGCTTCAAAATTCAAACACCAAATTTATCGGTCTTACTCTCTATGCTGCAAAAGGTATGGGGGAGGCAATTACTTCTGCTGTCCATTCCAGAACAAACGGAATTATTACTGTTGGCAGCCATGATTCTGAAGTGATTGCTTCTCTTAAAACTGCCTCAGATGCTCAGATTCCAATTGTCTTGATTGATACGGATTCTTCTGAAATTGACCGGATTTGCTATATCGGCACTGACAATTATGAAGCCGGTCGGCTTGCCGGCAAAGATATGACTTCTTCCGTTTCCGATCCTCTCTTTATTGCTGTTATTCTCTCTTCTGCTTCTATGGAAAATCAAAGCGAACGTCTTAGGGGATTTCAGGAGGAAATT
Source organism: uncultured Lachnospiraceae bacterium (assembly GCA_944376425.1). Classification (GTDB taxonomy): domain Bacteria; phylum Bacillota; class Clostridia; order Lachnospirales; family Lachnospiraceae; genus JAGZHZ01. The sequence continues at coordinate 16,795 of CALWCS010000136.1, forward strand.
GCTCTTCATCCTAATTGTGCCATCGAAACTGTTTTAGAGGCAAATTCCAGTCTTTTGCTGCTCAATGAAATGGTTCCGCGCACTTTAAAAGAAAATCCAAAGATTAATGCCATATTTTGTGCAGAAGGTTATTCTTCTTCCGTAGTAGGCAGAATCCTTTCCTCCATGGGACCGGACTATGATCATATCCGTGTTGTGGCATTTGATAAAATGGAAGATACACTGCACTATGTAGAATCCGGACAATATTTTTCTACCATTGTGCAGCAGTCTGATGTGATGGGAGAACTTGCTGTTTCCATATTAAATGACTATCAAAATGGAGTTTTGCCAAAAGAAGATATCATCTATACAGACAGTTACAGCATCCGAAAAGATAATTTTGATACGATACAAAAATACGAAAGTGAGGGAGTTACATGGCATATTTACAGCGGAAACATTCTGCCGACACCACAGAAGGAAAGCTAAGAAAATTTTTCTGTCAGAATCTCTTTTTTGCTTCTATTCTAACGACAATTGCAATTATTTTCTGTATTTTTTCGGAAACACGATATGAGCAATCGAGTACACAGCAGTTGGAACTGAATCATTTCTATCTGGAATTTGAAGAACTCCATGCCTCTCTTTATTCTTATACCTCCAGAGTAGATAAGACACTTTCCGTTTCTATCTTAAATCAGCTTGCTCGTCTTCGGAATTCTATGGATTTTTTAAAAAATCTAAAGATCAGTACGATCTACCAAAGGGATATTGAAGACGTCTCGAATATGTTAGAACTCTATACTGCATATGTCAATGACGTTCTCTCTTATGGCGAATTTTCTCTTTCTGACTTTGATTCATCTTCCTGGATTTCTGAAATCAATGATGCTTTTTATCATACACAGACGGTTTATCAGTCCATCAATGCCGAATTTCGCAGTCTCTATTCACAGATTTTAGAGTTTTACCGCATCACAATGGCACAGATGCGTCTTCAGCATCGTCTTTTTATTGCGTTAATTGTTCTTGTCCTGATTTTTATGATCCTGGCAGAATTTGCATATTCTAACCGGCTTTCTCATGTAATTACAGATCCTATGAAAGAATTAACCTCTTCCATCCGGGGATTTGATCTGAAAAAGCTTGCCGATTATCAGACGTTTCACCTTAGTTCTCAATCGAATTTAGAAATGAATGTTCTCGTTGAGGTCTTCAATATGATGTTAGCTACTCTCCAGGAACAAGTAAAAAAAATTCAGGAAAATGCTGATATTGCGATTGAACTTCACAAGAAAGAAGTAGAAAATTTGCAAATTACAAATCTTCTTCGTTCCAGCGCATTAAAATCCCTTCAGATGCAGATTAATCCGCATTTTCTGTTTAATACGCTCAATATGATTTCTCAGACTGCCTATCTGGAAGGAGCCGATAAAACGTCTCTTCTTCTTGACTCTACTGCAGTCCTTCTGCGCTATACGCTGGATTTTGCCACAAGGGCTGTTCCTCTCTCAAAAGAGATTGAAATCTTAGGTATTTATGTCTCTTTGCAGGAACAACGTTTCGGGGGACGAATCCGTTTTACTTTCGATCTGGATGAATCTTTCCACCACATTAAAGTTCCCGCCTTGATTTTACAGCCGCTTGTAGAAAATTCGATTACCCATGGCATCGGTATGTACCTAAAAGATGCCTCTGTGACGATTCGAACGCAGTATGATTCCTCTAGAGATATCGGCATCATTCGGATTATTGACAATGGAATCGGTCTGACACAAGAGCAGCTGCAAAAAGTGCGTGAAGAAATGAAACAAATTGAAAATGCAGACCAAAAAATCGGTCTCTCAAATGTCTATTCCCGGCTTCACATTTTTTTCTACGGAAAAGCAGATATGGAAATTTACAGTATCCCTCAGATAAAGACAGAAGTTGTGCTTTCTTTGCCGTGTTCTGTCTCTTAACGTCCTTTTTGTCATTTTTTGCATACATTCTTTGAGAATCTTACTGTTTCTGCATCCCGTCATCCTCCATAAGCCCTTCTCAAAGTCTATGTATCTTGCTTATTGCCTGCCAAAATAAAACCACAGGAGGTTCCCACATTATGAGTAACTATCGTATTTTAATTGCTGATGACGAGCCAATTGAATGTACTGCTCTTGAGCTTCTTTTAAAAAATACCTTTACGAATATTCAAATTCTGCCCAGTGTCTTTAATGGAATCGATTTTGTGAGCAGTGTCAGAGAAAATCATCCCGACGTTGTCATTGTCGACATCAATATGCCTGGATTAAACGGACTTGACGCTCTTGATATGATCCGCAGCCGAAATCCTGATATGAAAATTATGATTCATTCTGCCTACAGTGAATTTGAATATGCCAAAAGAGCTCTTTCTTTAAATGCTTTTGATTATATTGTAAAACCTGTCCAAAAACCAGTCTTTGTAGAGACTATGAAAAAAATCTTTGCTTCTCTTGAGCAGGAAAAAAAGAAAAAAATTTCAGAAGAACAGATCCATCATCTCACCGGTGAAGTCCATAGACTAGTAGAAAATGATTTAATGTCCTCCATTTTACTTGGAGTTGTTAATGAACATACCTCCGACTTATTCTTACAGTCTCTTCATCAAGAATACTGCGGAGGATTTTTGATGACTCTTCGCCTTTTAGATTCTTCTTCCGGATTTTGGAATGAAAAAAAGAAGGCGCAAATTCTCTCTGCCTTCCATCAAGTCTGCCTTTGTCTTGAAAAAATGTATCGTCAAGATTTAATTTTGTATCTGATTCCCGGTGAAGGAATCAGCGAAAATAATTATCAGCAATGGTGTAGAGATCTGTTCCGTATGTTTGACATTCCTCTCTTATTCGGAGTCAGTACCTGGAAATTTACCATTGAAGAACTTCCAGACGCTTTAAAAGAATGCAACAGTATTTTACTTGGAAAACATATCCCTGGAATCTATTTCTTTGAATACGCTGTGCCGTCATATACCCGCGATATTTTTTCCAATCAAAAAGAGCAGCTTGCAGAACTTATTTTTTCCGGCAAAACGGAGGAATGCTGCGATAAAATCCGTTCTCTTTTTCAAAATGCCAAAGCACATGAAATTCCTTTGATGCCTTTACAGATATACACCGCATACTTTCTGCTGTTTCTCTATGAACAAATTACCTGCCGGTTTTCTTTTTCTCTCTATCTTGAAAATCATCTCCAGATTTCCTTAAGAGAACTGCGCTTGTGTTCTAGCTATGATGCTTTAACTTCAAAGCTTTGCCTTGCTGTTGCCAATCTCAATGACTGTCTTTTAAATCCTGTCAGCAAAGCAGTGGAATATGTCAACCGAGGGCTGATCTATATTAAAAAAATGTATCGTCAAAATATTTCTCTTGAAGATATTGCAAGCCTTGTCGGGATCAGCCCCTTTTATTTCAGCCGTCTTCTGAAACAGGAATTGAATAAAACATTTGTTGAAGTTTTGACAGAAATTCGCATTTCTCAGGCTTTAAAGCTACTGCAAAACCGCAAAAAAACCATCCGTGAAATCGGAGAAGAAGTCGGATATTTTAATACGACATATTTTTATAAAGTCTTTAAAAAGCAAACCGGCATGACAGTTGGAGAAGTACGCCGCTATCTTTAACTATCTGCTAAAGCACTTCCTCCTGCTTTTATTAACAGACAAGTTACATTGTCCTTTCCTCCGGATCTCACCGCACTCTCCATTAGTTGAAAGCATTTTTCTTGCGTTGTCTCTTCTTTTTTTAAAATCTGACAGATCTTTTCTTCACTGCAAAGATCTGTCAGACCATCACTGCAAAGCAGTATCTGATCATTTTCCTCCAGCGTAATCCATTCACTTTCTTCTGGCAGAAGATGTTTTTTGGTGCGATCACACCCTAAAAAAGTCATCAGCTTATGTTTTTCATAAGCGGCAACCGGATCATCTGCCGTGTAGATCCCTGCCTCAATTTTTAATGCTGCCAGCGTCTGATCCCGAGTCAGACAAAATAAAGCCTGGTCTCGCATCAGGTATGCCCTGCTGTCTCCACAGTGATAAATTTTAAAGCATCTGCCGTCTGTACAGAAAATAACTGCTGTCGTTCCAGATACATGATGGCATTGTTCTTGATATTCGACTATTTTTCTGTTGCTCTCTAAAATCATCCCTCGGATTCTCAAATCGGTTTTTTCCTGATTCCATTCCCCTGCTTTTTCGAAATCAACCTTTTCCAATGCACACTGTGCCAGTGTCTGAGCTGCAATTCTTGAGGCAATTTCTCCATCTGCCTCTCCTCCCATGCCGTCAAACACTCCTGCGCAGTGCCATCCTGTTTTCTCCCAGAATGCACTGGCATAACAATAATTTTTTGCCTGGTCATTTATCTGATTCTCAAGATAAAAATTATCTTCATTATTCATACGTACCAGACCAACATGACTGTAAACAGCCACTCTTATCTGAAACATCCTAATATTCCCCCAATAATCTTAATCGTTCTTTGGCGTCTAAATCTCCCTGATTGGCAGCTCTTCGATACCAATTTTCTGCCATATTTCGTACTTCTAATATTGTGTAGTCTTTGGAAACTCCTCGCATATTTTCATACATCAAACCTAGATTAAACTGCGCGGATACATTTCCCTTTTCTGCCGCTTTTTGATACCATTCCACTGCCTTTTTATCATTTTGTTCTACTCCCCTGCCCTGAGCGTACATCAATCCCAGATTATTCTGGGCTGAGGCATGATTTTGCTCTGCTGCTTTCTGATACCACCATGCTGCCGTTTCTTCCTGTTTTAATATGACTGCGCTTCCCATCTCGTACATTCTTGCCAGATTATACTGGGCATTGACTTCCCCGTTTTCTGCCGCCTTTTTATACCATCTCTCGGCTTCTTTTTCGTCTCGCTGTACTCCTCTTCCCTGTTCATACATCAATCCCAGATTATACTGTGCTTCTTTGCTGTTTTGAGAAGCAGTCCGATACCACCGTACCGCCTCCTGATCATTTCTTCGGACTCCTATTCCCTGAGCATAACAGTATCCCAGATTATTCTGCGCATCCGCATCTCCCATCTGTGCCGCTCTTTGAAAGCATTCGGCCGCTTTTTTAATATCCTGCTCTGTCTCATCTCCAAACAGATACAATAATCCTAGATTATATTGCTTTTCTGCCGCTTTTTTTCTCTCTTTCGAAACGGTCCTTGTACGGTTTTCAAACGATCCCATAGCATCTTTTGTCTCATAGGGATCTGACGGCTCCAAAGCTTTCTCTTTTTTTATTCTGACAGATGAATTTCCCCGAATCAAAGGATTCGATTCTAATGATTGAAAGGCTTCCAGAAGCTGACTGGCATTTTGGTATCTCTCTTCCGGATAATAGGCGCACGCTTTTAAAATCAATTTTTGTAGTCTTTCGCTTGCCTGCACAGGCGGGGGAAGCGGTTCGCCACACAGTCGTTTTGAAATGCTTCTTTCATTAATATATAAAGCAGAATCGCTAAAAGGCAGACATTTTTGATTGCTCCACATATAGAGGACTAGTCCAAGACTATAGATATCTACTCTGGAATCATATACTTCCAAGCTGACATTATGGAACTGTTCAGGCGCTGCATAAGCCTCTGTCCCTTTGGAAGTAGACGTGATTCTTGTGCCGCTTAAAATTTTAGAAATTCCAAAATCCCCCAGCTTATAATTTCCGTGTTCATCCAGAAAAATATTTGCCGGTTTGATATCTCTATGGATAATTTTCTCTCGCTCACATACGGTAAGAGCTGTAGCAATATCCCTTCCCATACGGATTACTTCGCTTTCCCGATACTCTTTTTCTTCTTTTAATTTATCTTCCAATGTCTTTAGCAATTCCATATGAATCAGCAGATCACATCCATATTCTCTCTCCGTCTGCCAGTCCCGAAAGCAGCTGTCCCGATATGTCACAATATTTGTATGACCGTTTAACCGATTCATTGCCTTAATTTCATTTGTAGCATCTGTACGGCGTCTCTTTTTATATTCTTCATATTCTCTTCTCTGACTTGCATCCAGTTCTTCCAATTTTCCTTTTTCTTCTGTAATTCCAATCACTTTTAGTGCACTTACTTCTGTATATTCATCGTATCTTTTGATCATCTGATATACCTGTGTGTTTCCGTTTGACCCCTCTCCAATCGGCTTTTGAATATGCCAGTCTCCAAACAGACTCCCATATTGTTCTACACGCCCTTTTAATTCCATCTGTTTCACCTTCTTCTTTTTACCTTGTATCTTTGGAAACCTTTCTTAGCAGCAAAATACTAACTGCAAAAAAGCAGACAATAAAGCCAGTTAATATCAGCCACACCTGACTTAAATGCCGCGTACTGTGTTCAAACATTGCTTCTGCATTATGCGGAATCATAGAATACGAAAGCTGTATTTTCAACTGCATTTCATTTAAGTTGCTGATGCTTCCAAGCGCCTCCATTCCCCAGCGGCTGATCATAATATAAGATGCTGCCTGTGCAATTCCCTCCATTGAAAATAAAATACCTGAAAAAATCAGTTGTCCGATTAAAATATACGGCGCCATCACGCTTGCCGTCTCTTCTTTTTTGACTGCCGCTGAGATACACAGTCCCATCATGTCGGCAGCGTACATTAACAAAAACAGACTGATATAAAATTCAATCATCGGATGAGAGAAAAAAATTCCTTCTGCCGGCATCTGATTTCCATATACGAATTCCACTCCCAAAAATGCAAGACATAAAACAGCGCTCTGAATCAGGCACAAAATCAGCTGAATCAATGCCTTCGATGCAATATAAGAGCTTAATCTCATTCCTGAAATATAATCTCTTTTTACATTTTGTCTTTCTTTTACAATTGTCTGAATCGAATTAAACAGCCCTCCCCAGATTGCGGAGCTGACCAGGACAAACGCAGCTGACTTTGTACCGTCATAGTGAACAAACATGTCCTCTCCGGCAATCCATACAGTGATCAATGCTGCAATTACCGGAAATGCAAACATCACTGTCAGTTTTTTCTTGTCACTCCACAAAATACTGATATATTGTCTCGATAATACGCTCCACTCCCGAAATATTGAAATTCTCTTTTTCTCTCTCATTTTTTGTTTCCTTTTCCTGCTTTTTATGATGTCAAAGCCCTATATTGCTGACTTTTTCATAGGCGTCCTTTAAATTTTCCACTTTAAAATACTTTTTTGCTGCCTGGGGCGATCCACTAAAAGCCACTTTGCCGCCTTTGGCCATAAAAATCACTTGATCGTACCGATCCACCTCAATAATATTATGGATAATAACGATAATTGTCTTTCCTTGCTGATGTGCCAGATCTCTTAAAAGTACTGTCAATTCTTTTACACTTTTAGGATCCAGCCCTGCGTCAGGTTCATCCAGATAAAGAACAGATCTGTCAGCAACCAGTTCAATTCCAATATTGACACGTTTTTTTTCACCGCCGCTGATATTTTTGATTTTCGATTTTCGAACATGACATAAATTCAGCCATTTTAGCACATCATCTACTTTTTTATTGATTTCTTCCTTTTTGGTATCTCCCGGAAGACGAAGCAAAGCTGCATCCCGCAGTTCTTTTTCTACAATATAATCTTTATGCAGAACTGGTTCCTGTGGCACACTCCCTATCTGATATTTCAGCCGTTCAAAATTTTCATACAGATTTTCTCCATTCATCCAGACGTTTCCATCTACTCCACTGTATTCCATTCCATTCATGCAATCCATTAATGTACTTTTTCCTGCTCCGGAGCCTCCCAGTAAAGCTACCAACGTATTTTGCTCTATTTCCAGATGAATATCCTCAAGCAGACGGATCATCCCAAAACCGTTTTGATTTGGGACACTTTTAGAACGAATTTCTACCTCAAGCGCCTTTCCTCCGGCTTTTTTTCCAGTGTTATAAATTAATTTTCCATCCAAAAAGAACAGACAATATTCACAGATTGCAATCGTATCTCTTTCCTTAAGAATCATAGACGTCTCCAGTTTTTTTCCATTGACCCATGTTCCATTTCGGCTTTTACAGTCACTGATATAATAACTTCCATTTAAATATCTGATCTGTGCATGTTTTGAAGAGACATGATTAGAAGGCAGGATAATCTGACTTTCCTTTTTTTCTCTTCCAATCGTTACCTTATCTTGACCCGAAAGATCAAACGTTTTCCAATCATTTTCTCCTGAAATAGACGTAGAAAAGATCATTAAAATTCCCTGAGGATCGACAAAAGATAAATCAGAGGAATCAACGCGAAGCACATCTCCGTCTCGCAGTTCTACCACTGCTTCTTCTCCAGTTTCTTTTTCTCTTATTTTCGTTCCGTTATGATACGTTCCATTATGACTGTGATGATCTTTAAAATACCATTTTTCTCCAATATTTAAAAATTCTCCGTGATCTCTGGAAATAATCGCTGACTGAACAGTGATATCCGGATGATTTTTCGGAGTCTCTCTTCCAAAGGACCATCGTATTTTTCCTCTTAAAGGTTTTATTTTTATTTTTTGGTTTTCCAGAATAATTAATGACGCTTCCTTTAGGGAACCTAAATACGGGCTGGTTTCCATTCTTCTGTTCATTTTTTATCCTTTTTCCTTTCTTATTTCCTTAAAATTAGCTCTTTCTTTTGTATCATAATGCGATTATGCATTTTATGCAACTTTTTTTGAAAAAAATTCCGTTGATACCCTGCACAGTTTTTTTATTTTAAAGGAACGATCGAAAAAAGTTTCTTTAAAATAAAAAAAATCCTGTATCGAATATCCTTTCAATTCAATACAGAACTTTTACTTTTTTCTATACCCTCAA